>JBDZUZ010000028.1:0-29060 GCA_040255445.1 Planctomycetaceae bacterium
TGCGAGACGGATAGGCGAGGGGCCGAGCCCGATGGTCGGGCACGGCAAGAGGCGTCGAGACGAGGTTCAGACAGATGGATGTCCCCGTCTACAACATGAGTGGCGATCAGGTCGCCAGCATCACAGTCGATGAGCAGACCCTCGGTGGGTCCATCAACGCTTCGCTGATCAAGCAGGCGTACGTGATGTACCACGCGAACCTTCGCCAGGGCTCTTCCCGCACGAAGAACCGGCACGAGGTCGAGGGTTCGACCCGCAAGATTTACAAGCAGAAGGGCACTGGCAACGCTCGCCACGGCGACAAGAAGGCCAACCTCTTCAAGGGCGGTGGCCACGGCCACAGCAAGAAGCGGACCCGCGAGGACTTCCGCCTCGAGATGCCCAAGAAGATGAAGCGCAAGGCCAACCGCAACGCCATGCTGGCCAAGCTGCTCGATCAGGAGGTCCGGGTCATCGACTCGATCTCCTTCGATCAGCCCAAGACCAAGGCCTTCAAGACCTTCCTCGAGGCTCTCAAGGTTGACCGGACCGCCCTGGTGGCGCTCCCCGCGACCACCGACGCCTCGAAGAACGCGGTCCTCTCGGGCCGCAACGTCGAGGGCGTCAAGATGGTGCCCGTCTCGCAGCTCAACTGCTTCGAGATGCTCAACCACCGGTACCTGATCATCAGCAAGGCCGACCTCGAGGCGTGGCTCACCGGCCCGTCGTCGCAGACCGGCAAGGATGCGAAGACCGCCCCCATGGGTTCGAAGAAGCCGGCCGCGGCGGAGGTGGCCTGAGATGCCCGCGAACGTTGACCCCATTTACATCCTGAAGAAGCCGCTCGTCACCGAGAAGAGCACCTACGGGATGAACGAGCTGAAGCAGTACGCCTTCGAGGTCGATCCCCGCGCCACGAAGGATGAGATCAAGAACGCCGTCGAGCAGATCTACAAGGTCCGCGTCCTCGGCGTCAACACCCAGGTGCGCAAAGGCAAGGAACGGCGGCTCCGCTACGGCGTCGTCTCCGAGCCGGTCACCAAGAAGGCGACGGTCCGGCTCCACGCCGACGACACCATCGACCTGTTCTAACCCGCACCACGGACGACCACGGAAGCAAGGACACGAGTCATGGCCATCCGGATCTACAAGCCGACCAGCCCCGGGCGCCGCAACGCCTCGGTGAACCTCCACACGGAGGTCACCAAGACGCGGCCCGAGAAGTCGCTGCTCCGTCCCAAGACCAAGAGCGGCGGCCGCAATCACCACGGCGTCATCACCGCCCGCGGCATCGGCGGCGGCGTCAAGAAGATGTACCGCGTCGTGGACTTCAAGCGCAAGGACCGGCACGGCGTCGACGGCAAGGTCGTCGGCATCGAGTACGACCCCAACCGCTCCGCCCACCTCGCCCTCATCAAGTACACCGACGGCGTCAAGCGTTACGTGATCGCCCCGGCCGGCCTCAAGGTCGGTCAGTCGATCGAGAGCTCCGCCGACAAGGCGATCGAGCCCAGCGTCGGCAACGCCATGCCGCTGCGGTTCATCCCGACCGGTCTTGATGTGCACTGCGTCGAGCTGATCCCCGGCCGCGGCGCTCAGATGTGCCGCTCGGCGGGCTCGTACGCGAAGCTGACCAACAAGGAAGGCGAGTACGCCACCCTCGTGCTGCCCAGCGGCGAAATCCGCCGCGTCCCGATCCTGTGCCAGGCCACCGTCGGCCAGGTCGGCAACCCCGACCACCGCCTGCGTCGCCTGGGCAAGGCCGGTATCTGGCGCCTCATGGGCCACCGCCCGATCACCCGCGGCGTCGCCAAGAGCCACCACGCCCACCCGCTGGGCGGCGGCTCGGGCCGCAGCAAGGGCAACCGCCCGCCGTGCGGTCCCACCGGCGTCCTGGCCAAGGGCGGCAACACGCGTAACCGCAAGAAGCACTCCAGCAGCCTGATCATCCGCCGCCGCGCGACCAAGCGCTACGGCACCAAGAAGTAAGGCGAGACCGTTTAAGACCAGAGGAACATCAGCATGGGTCGCAGCCTGAAGAAAGGTCCGTTCGTCGATGAGAAGCTCTACCTGAAGGTGGAGAAGCTCAACACCGCCCGCAAGAAGGAGCCCATCAAGACCTGGGCCCGTCGGTGCACGATCGTCCCCGAGTTCGTCGGGCACACGTTCAAGGTGCACAACGGTCGGCAGTTCCTCGACGTGTTCGTGACCGAGGACATGGTGGGTCACAAGCTGGGCGAGTTCAGCGCGACCCGCACGTTCCGCGGCCACACGAACAAGAAGGAAGGCATCAGCGCCGGCTAAGGCCGGGTCGATGCCACGCACCGCACACAGTCTCTGAAGGGCACACGCCGTGAAGATCCGAGGCAACAAAATCAAGCAGCAGGCCGAGAAGGCGGGCGTCACGCCCGCGCAACTCGCCGAAGCGATCGCCGGGCCGGGCTTCGACCCCGAGGCCGCGCTCTCCGCGATCAACAACTGGATGGTCGACCGCGATCACCCCCGCTGCACCGCCAAGCACATCCGTGCCCTGGCCGGCGCGATGGGCTGCGAGGTCAAGGACCTCGTCAGCTTCCAGAGCCGCGTGAACCACCACCGCGGGAGCGGCCGCAAGGCCCGCCTCCTCGCGGACCTGATCCGCGGCAAGAGCGTGGACCAGGCCATCAACCTGCTCACCTTCACCACGAAGCGTGCGGCGGTCAACATCAAGAAGTGCCTGGTCGCGGCGGTGGCGGACGCGCAGCAGTTCGACGCGGACGAGTCCCGCCTGTTCGTGAGCGAGAGCCGTGTGGACGACGGGCCCCGCATCAAGCGGTTCCAGCCCAAGGACCGCGGCCGCGCCCACCCGATCATCAAGCCGCTCAGCCACATCACCATCAGCGTTGAGGAGCGCGCTTCCGCGCGGTAACCATGGGTCAGAAGACGCATCCATTCGGTCTTCGCCTCGGCATCACCGAGGCCCACAAGAGCCGCTGGTACGCGCCCAAGGCGCTGTACGGCGAACTGCTCGTCGAGGATGAGCGCATCCGCAAGTGGATGGACAACCGGCTCAACCGCCGGCCCCCGAACGCCGCGGTGTCCGACATCCACATCGAGCGCACCCGCGAGGAGCTCAAGGTCATCGTCAAGACCGCCCGCCCGGGCCTGGTCATCGGCCCCAAGGGCGCCGAAGTCGAGCGCATGACCGAAGAGCTCCAGTACATGACCGGCCGCAAGGTCGCGATCTCGATCATCGAGATCAAGAACCCGGACATGGACGCCAAGCTCATCGGTGAGTCGGTCGCAGAGCAGCTGATGAAGCGTTCGAGCTTCCGCCGCGTCGTCAAGATGAAGTGCGAGGCCGCGATGGCCGCGGGCGCCCGCGGCGTCCGCATCCAGATCTCCGGCCGCCTGGGCGGCGCCGAGATGAGCCGCGTCCTCGCGGTGCGTCTGGGCTCGCTCCCGCTAAGCACGCTGCAGGCCAACATCGACTACGGCGTGTCCGAAGCGAAGACGACCTACGGCGTCATCGGCGTCAAGGTCTGGGTCTACAAGGGACCGTACACGTCCGACGTCGACGAGAACACGTCCAACGCCGCCGGTGGTCGGGCTCGCGCCCGCGGTCGCAGGTAATCCGGACGAAGGGAATCGAGTTTTTCGCGGCCGCGTGCGGCCGCTGGGAGTGAAGTGTCATGGCGCTGATGCCAAAGCGAGTCAAGTACCGCAAGGAAATGCGGCGGATCCGCGACCGGAAGGCCACGAAGGGCAACTACGTCGCCTACGGCGACTACGGCCTGCAGGCCCTCGAGAGCGCGTGGATCAGCGGGCAGGTGCTCGAGGCCGGCCGCATCGCCGCCATGCACCTGCTCAAGCGCGAGGGCAAGCTGTTCATCCGCGTCTTCCCCCGCAAGCCCATCAGCAAGAAGCCGCTGGAGACCCGAATGGGCACCGGCAAGGCGGATGTTGATTACTGGGCCGCGGTGGTGAAGCCGGGCACGATGCTGTACGAGATCGCGGGCGTGCCCGAGCAGACGGCCAAGCAGGCCCTCGTGCGCGTCGCGATGAAGATGCCGGTGCGGTGCCGGTTTGTCGGCCGGCGTCCGCGCGTCTGATCGGGTCTTGAAGGACAGGAACACGTGAACCGGGGCGGCGAGCCCCGGAGTCGGAGCGAGCGATGAACGGCGAAGAGGTTCGGAAGCTGCGGGACGAGGAGATCGGCAACGAGCTCAAGCGTCTGCGCAACCGTCTGTACGACCTGCGGTCGCAGGCGGTGACGGAGAAGGTCGAGAACACGTCCGAGTTCCGCGTTGTCCGTCGGGACATCGCGCGGCTCCTGACCGAGCGCCGGTCCCGCGCGATCGCGGCCGCCAGCAAGTAATGCACACGCGGGGTATAGAGCCCCCGCCGGGAACGAGCACCGATGGTTGAAACACAGGCCAACGAGACGGCGTCGCAGATCAAGGGCTCCCGCGTGGGCGTCGTTGAATCCGACAAGCGGGACAAGACCCGCAAGGTCGTGGTGAGCTACCACGCCAAGCACCCCAAGTACGGCAAGTACGTCCGTCGCCGGACCGTGCTGCACGTGCACGACGAGAAGAACGAGACCCGCAACGGGGACGTCGTCGAAGTGGTGCCGTGCCGTCCGCTGAGCAAGACCAAGTCCTGGACGCTCCACCGGATCGTCGAGCGTCGCGCCGATGTGGCCGCCGCCGTGGAAAGCGCCAAGTCGGTGCAGTGAGTTGAGCAATACCCGCGGCGGCAAGCCGCGTTTCGAGAGGCCGGCCGCACAAGGCCGCCACGGGTTGGGAAAGCCATGCTGCAGCAAGAAACCAGGTGTGAAGTCGCGGATAACTCGGGCGCCAAAATCGCCTACGTCATCCGCGTGTACGGCGGCTCGACCGCGACCGGCAAGTTCACCCGCCGCACCGCCGGTGTGGGCGACCGCGTGTTCGTGTCGATCAAGAAGGCCCTGCCCGGCGCCGAGGTGAAGCCCGGCGACAAGAGCAAGGCTGTGGTCGTCCGCACCACCAAGCCCACGCGCCGCAACGACGGCTCGTACGTGAAGTTCGATTCCAACGCCGTCGTGCTCATCAACGACGACGGCAACCCCAAGGGCACGCGAATCTTCGGCCCGGTCGCTCGTGAACTCCGCGACCGCAACTACATGAAGATCGTCTCCCTGGCGTCCGAGGTCATCTGACGAGAGTCAAGAGGTAAGCGATCATGCCAGCCCACGTCCGCAAAGGCGACACAGTCATGGTGACCAGCGGGTCCCACAAGGGTCAGATGGGGGAGATCCTCCAGGTGATCCCGAAGAAGGACCAGGTCATCGTCCGCGGGATCAACCTCCGCACCAAGCACGTCAAGCCCTCCCAGCGCAACCCGCAGGGCGGCGTGATCACCCGCGAGGAGCCGCTGCACATCAGCAAGGTGAGCCCCGTCGTTGACGGCAAGCCCGTCCGCGTCGGCTTCCGCACCAAGGACGACGGCACCAAGGTCCGCGTCGCCCGCCACGGCGGCAAGGACATCAAAGAGCTGGGCGTGATCCGCGGCTCGGGCGACTCCAAGCCCGCCGCTAAGAAGACCAGCAAGGCCAAGAGCACCAAGTCGGCCTGAACCGTCGCATAGCAGCGGCCCCGCCGAACAACGAGAACGAGTCAGACCATGGCGAACGAGAACGAAAACAAGGGCAAGGCGAAGAAGTCCGCGCCGAAGAAGGCCGGCGGCTCCAAGCACGCCTCCGCCGAGAGCATGGCCGAAGCCGAGAAGACCTCCGGCACGCCGCGCCTCAAGAGCATGTACGACGAGCAGGTCCGCGCCAAGCTGAAGGACGAGTTCGGCCTGGCCAACCCCATGCAGCACCCGCGGCTGCAGAAGATCGTGCTCAACGTCAACATGGGCCGCCACCTCGAGGGGACCAAGATCCCCCCGAACGTGAAGTCGACCATCCTCGAGACGCTGAACATCGTCACCGGCCAGCGCCCCGTCGTCCTCAAGGCCAAGAAGTCGGTCTCGAACTTCAAGGTCCGCGAGGGCTTCGAGACCGCCGCGATGGTGACCATCCGCCGCGAGCGGATGTGGCACTTCCTCGACCGCCTCATCAACCTGGCCACCCCGCGTATCAAGGATTTCCGCGGTCTCCCGACCGAGTCCTTCGACAAGCAGGGCAACTACTCGATGGGCCTCACCGAGCAGGGCGTGTTCCCCGAGATCAACATGGCCGATGCGACGTTCACGCACGGCATGCACATCAACTTCGTCTTCTCCAACAGCAACAAGGAACTCAGCCGCTTCGTGCTCGAGCAGCTGGGCATGCCCTTCCGCAAGCCCGAGACCAAGTAAACCATCCGGGCCGAGCGAAAAGGCCCCGACCGAAGCTCACGGAGTAATTGATCATGGCGACGAAGGCGCAGGTGGCCAAGTCGAAGAGAACGCCCAAGTTCAGCACCCGCACGGTGCGGCGCTGCGAACTCACCGGACGCGCCCGCGGCGTCTACCGCAAGTTCCGCGTGAGCCGAATCATGCTCCGCAAGCTGGCGCTCGAGGGCAAGATCCCGGGCATGCGCAAGGCCAGCTGGTAAAGCACACACGCCGCCGACCGGCACGGAGCCGCGGCGGATCAACCGACCAAGTCTCAAAGAGTTCACACTGGGGATACAGATGGCGATCAGCGACCCAATCGCGGACATGCTGACCAGAATCCGCAACGCGGTCCGGAACCGCGCGAAGACGGTCACCTGCCTCAACAGCAAGGTGTGCCGCGGCATCGCGCAGGTGCTGCAGGACGAGGGATTCATCGACGGCTTCGAGGTCGTCGAGGACGGCCGTCAGGGCCTGATCCGCGTCAAGCTCAAGTACGGCCCGAAGGGCGAGGCCCTTCTCCACCGTCTCACCCGCGAGAGCAAGCCCGGCCGCCGCGTCTACTCCGGCGTCGAGGACCTGCCCCGCCCGCTCCAGGGCCTGGGCATCGCGATCGTTTCGACCAGCCGCGGCGTCGTCAGCGACCGCAAGGCCCGCCAGGAGCGCATCGGCGGCGAACTGCTCTGCACCGTCGAGTAATCAAGCACCACACGCAGAAGCCCGGCACAGGAGCCGGTGAGCCTCACGCGACAGGAGTCAGCCATGTCCAGGATCGGTAAGAAGCCCATCTCGGTTCCCGCCGGCGTCAAGATCTCGATCAAGGATCGCCACGTCGCCGTCGAGGGCCCCAAGGGCAAGCTCTCGTTCACGCACCGCCCCGAGGTCAAGGTGGCCTGGCACGAGAACGAGAAGTCGGTCGTCTGCGAACTGGCCGACGGCTACTCCATCGAGCACAAGGAAGCCAACGCCTACTGGGGCACCACCCGCGCGATCATCCGCAACATGATCGACGGCGTCACCAAGGGCTACGAGCGCCAGCTCGAAGTCGTCGGCGTCGGCTGGCAGGCCTCGATCAGCGGCAAGCAGCTCAAGCTGGTTGTCGGCTTCGCCAACCCGATCATGGTCACCGTGCCCGACGGCTTGACCGTCACGGTCGAGAAGCAGTTCGTCAAGATCTCCGGCGCGGACAAGCAGCTGGTCGGCCAGTTCGCCGCCTCCGTCCGGGCCCGCCGCAAGCCCGAGCCCTACAACGGCAAGGGCATCAAGTACACCACCGAGGTCATCCGCCGCAAGCAGGGCAAGCAGACCGGCGCCTAAGCCCGCCGCCCGCCGCGAGCAGAACGCACCCACGACACGACCGCACGACCAGCAGGACAGCAGCCATGAACAAGAACGTTGGCAAAGACCTCCGCCGCAGCCGCCGCCGCGTCGGCATCCGCAAGCGGATCGCCGGCACCGCCGAGCGCCCGCGCCTCGCGATCTACAAGTCGCTCAACCACATCTACGCCCAGATCATCAACGACCTCGAGGGCCGCACCCTCGCCGCCGCCAGCACCGTCGACGGCACGGTCAAGGACAGCAAGACCGGCAACTGCGCTGCGGCCCAGGCCGTCGGCACAGCCCTCGCCGAGAAGGCCAAGGCCGCCGGCATCACCCAGGTCGTCTTCGACCGCGGCGGCTTCAAGTTCCACGGCCGGGTCAAGGCCCTCGCCGAGGGCGCCCGCAAGGGCGGCCTGCAGTTCTAAGATCCAGACCGCCGGCCCCGGCCCGCGGTGACAGCCCGAGACTCAAAAACACATCCGCCCGCAGAGGGCACACCACTGACTGAGAAGGAGCCCCGCCCACGGGCGGAGCCGCGGAACCATGCCTGAGATCCTTGACGAGACGAGCCATATCGAGTCCACCACCGTCAGCGTCGACCGAACCTCGGCGACGGTGAAGGGCGGCCGCCGCTTCAGCTTCGGCGCGCTGGTTGTCGTCGGCGACCGCCGCGGCAAGGTCGGCTTCGGCTACGGCAAGTCCAACGAAGTCCCCTCCGCCGTCGAGAAGGCGCAGAAGTTCGCCCGCCGCGAGATGACCAGCGTCCCGATGGTGGGCACCACCATCCCGCACCAGGTCGAGGGCAAGTTCGCCGCCAGCAAGGTCCGCCTCATCCCGGCCTCGCCCGGTACCGGCGTCGTCGCCGGCGGCACCGTCCGCGCCATCCTCGAGATGGCGGGCGTCACCGACTGCCTCACCAAGTGCTACGGCTCGACCAACAAGCGGAACATCGTCAAGGCGGTCTTCGACGGCCTGGCCCAGCTCCGCATGCCCGAGGTGATCGGCGAGCTCCGCGGCGCCGACCTGGGCACCATCGAGATCCAGGAGAAGATCGAGAAGAGCAAGCGGTTCATGCCCGCCCTCCCCAAGCGTGAGAAGATGCGCGCCCCCGTCAACACCATCGGCGACGATCGCCGCGGTGGTCGGGGCGGTCGCGGCGGCCGTGGTGGCCGCGGCGGCGGTGGGGGTGGTGGGGGTCGCGGCGGTGACCGCGGCGGCCCCCAGGGCGGTGGCGGTCAGCAGCAGGGCGGCGGCGAGGCCGCTCCCGCCGGCGAAGCCAAGGCCTGAGCATCTTGAGGATTCCGGTCGGGATCGAACCCCCGGCCCGTATGAAGCACAATCCCGCCCGGTCGAACACGACCGCGGCGGCCTGAACGAGTCGGAGTGAACGGTCATGATGATCCACGACATCACCGCCCTGGCGGGCAAGTACAAGAGCCGCAAGCGCGTCGGCCGCGGTGAAGGCAGCGGCCACGGCAAGCAGTCGGGCCGCGGCAACAAGGGCGCGGGCAGCCGCTCGGGCAACGCGGCCAAGAAGGCGTTCGAAGGCGGTCAGATGCCGTACTTCCGCCGCCTGGCCAAGTTCGGCTTCACCAACGCTCAGTTCAAGACCCAGTTCTGGACTGTCAACTTGCTCGACATCGTGAACCACCCGAACTTCAAGAAGGGCGGCAAGGTCGATGCCCAGGCGCTGATCGATGCCGGCCTGGTCCGCGATACCAGCCGCGACCTCAAGATCCTCGGCCACATGGGCAAGGACGGCTCGCTCAAGGTCAAGCTCGATGTCGAAGCCAGCCGCGTCTCCGGTTCCGCCCGCAAGATGATCGAGGGCGCCGGCGGCAAGGTCAACGAGACCGGCACCCGTCGCGACATGGTCCGAGGCATCGACCGCAACTCCGACGACAAGAGCCCCAAGAATCTCACCAAGAAGCTCAAGCGGTCCAAGTCCGACGCCGCGAAGAAGGCGGCCGCGTCCTCCGACGAGGAGTGAGCCACGGCCATCGCCGCCACATTGCAGCGATAGACTTCCGCCCGCGGACGACGACGCTCCCCCGAGCATCGGTCGACGCGGGCGGGTTTCATAGGTGAATCACTCGCCGCCGAGGTAGGACGCCACGCCGCGGCTCAGCCGTCGGCGCCGCCGAAGGAAAGATCCGGGATGATCCAGACGCTGGTCAATGTGTTCAAGGTCGCCGAGCTGAGGAGCAAGATCCTCTTCACGCTCGGCATGCTCGCGGTCTACCGCATCGGCTACTGGATCCCGCTCCCCGGCGTGAACCAGGAGCAGCTCGAAGAGTTCTTCCTGCAGGCGCAGAGCTCGGGCTCGGCCTTCAGCAAGGTCGCCAACTTCGTCGCCATCTTCTCGGGCGGCGCGTTCTCGCAGTCCACGATCTTCGGCCTGGGCATCATGCCGTACATCACGGCGAGCATCATCTTCCAGCTCCTGGCCACGGCGCTCCCGGGCCTCAAGAAGCTGCAGGAAGAAGGTGCCACCGGCCGGCAGAAGATCATGGAGTGGACGCGGTACGTCACCGTCGGCCTCTGCATCATCCAGGGTGTCGGCTGGCTGAGCTACATCACGAGCCAGGGCCTCGTGTACCCGCAGTGGAGCAACAACCCGCTGTGGTGGGTGATGGCGGTGGGGGCGATGACCGCCGGCACCGTGTTCCTCATGTGGCTGGGCGAGCAGATCGACAAGCACGGCATCGGTAACGGCGTGTCCATGATCATCATGGCCGGCATCCTCGCGGGCATGCCCCAGGCCGTGCAGTCCGTCTACGGCAACTTCGAGCCCGGCTCGAGCGACCCGGGCAAGATGGGCTGGATGGGCCTGATCATGCTCTTCTCGGGCTTCGTCGGCGTCATCGCCGGCGCCGTGATCATGACCGTCGCCCAGCGGCGCATCCCCATCCGTCAGGCGAAGCACACCCGCGGCCGCAAGGTCTACGGCGGGCAGAACAGCTTCCTCCCGCTCCGTGTGAACCACGGCGGCGTCATGCCGATCATCTTCGCCAGCTCGATCATGATCTTCCCCTCGGTCGCGTTCTCGCAGCTGCGGGCGATGGCGACCGCCAACGCCGGCGGCGGCGGCCTCTGGGCCAACCTCGCCACCTTCCTCGACACAAACTTCCAGCCCGGCGGCTTCCTGTACATCCTCGCGTACATCGCGATGGTCTACTTCTTCAGCTACTTCTGGATCTCGGTGCAGTTCAACCCCGAGGAGATGAGCAAGACCCTCAAGGAGCACGGCTCGTTCATCCCCGGCCTGCGGCCCGGCCCGCGCACGGCCGAGTACCTCGAAACCGTGATGAACCGCGTGACCTTCGTCGGCGCGGCCTTCCTCGCGGTCGTCGCGGTGCTGCCGACCGTGATCAACACGAGCCTGGGCATCTCCTACGCAGTCACGCAGTTCCTCGGCGGAACAGGCCTGCTCATCGTCGTATCGGTCTGTATGGACTTCCTCCAACGCGTCGAAGCGAACCTGCTGATGCGCAACTACTCGGGCTTCCTGGGTGGTGAAGACGGCAAGGGCCCGCGCTTCCGCGCCGGCGGCGGCGGGTTCTGATCGCGGCCGGCCCCGCGGAGGGTCCTGCGGCGATGACGGTTCTAGTCGAGCAATTCCAGAAGGCCGGGCGCAACGCGTCCGGCCTTCTTTCTGCGCTCATCGCCGGCCTCCGCGCCGGGCACACAACCAGCGCGGTCGCGAGTCGCGCTCGTGAACTGCTCGCGCCACTCGATCTCGCTCCGGCGACAGATGACGACAGCCCGTGGCTGTCGGTGAACATCAACGAGGAAGCCTGCCACGCACTCCCCGGCCCGCGTGTCATCCGCCCCGGCGACATCGTGACACTCGATCTGGCCGTGCGCACCGTCGGGCCCGACCCGGCCCCCGCCCCCGCCTTCGTCGATCTCGCCCGCACCGTGGTCGTCGGTCGAGACGCCAGCCGACGGCACGATCGCCAGCGACACGATCAATCGCGCCAGGCTCTCGCCGCGGCGACGCTCGCGGTGAATCGCGCTGTCCTCGCCGCCCTCCGTCCCGCCGGCCGCTGGTCCGATGCCGCCGCCGCGGGCGCGGCCGCCGCGGCCCGGCACAACTGCGTCCTCGCCCCCGGCTTCCCGGGCCACGGCATCGGGGCCGCTCTGCATCTGGCCCCCGTCGCCGGCTTCCATGGCGAAGCGGACTTTGAGCTCGAGCCGGGCCTGGCCTTCACGGTCGAGCCCATCCTGATCCCGGCGCCCGGCGCGGAGCTCATCACCCTGGCCGACGGCTGGACGGTTGTCACCGCCGACGGTCGCGATGCGGCCTTCGCGGAGTGGACCGTGCTCATCGGTGCGGACGGACCGCGGGTGATCGCATCGTGACCCCACCCGACCGACCGCTCGCCCCCCCAACCTGCTTCCCGCCGCCGCCCCATAGGGTCGCGGAAGCAACTTTTGCCCGCTCCAAGCCCAAGCCCCCGTGCCCGGTGGCCGCGGCGGACCTACCCTTCGGCCTTACATGTGAAGGCTCACCGCGGCGGGCAGGGTGCCCCGGGCAGGCGCCCAAAGTCGGGTGATTCGGCACGCCCGACGGGCGGATAGAGGTGTATGGGCAAGCAGGACGATAAGTTCACGGTCGAAGGCACGGTCACAGAAGCGCTCCCGAACGCCATGTTCAGGGTGAAGCTCGCCAATCAGCAGGCAACCGAACTGCTGGCGTACGTCTCCGGGAAGATGCGGATGAACTACATCCGCATCCTGCCGGGCGACCGGGTGACCGTCGAGATCAGCCCGTACGACGTCTCCAAGGCCCGGATCACCTTCCGGCACTAAGGCGGGCGTCCCCAACATTGACATGACTTGACAGCGATGGGGGGCTACTATCCCCTCCACGCCCAAGAGGCGGGCGGCGCTGTCGTTGAGCAGCCCGGGCCCGGGAGACCGGACCGATTCTGTAGCCGATCCGAAAGAGTTCAGGTGCAAGGCGACCGCCCCGGAGTTCATCCGGTGCGTCAAAGCCGAGCCCGCAGCAGCTAGAAGGTGTCTCGTGAAGGTCAAAGCCAGCGTCAAGCGCGTGTGCAGTGCCTGCCAGGTCGTTCGCCGCAAGGGGAAGGTCCGCGTGATCTGCAAGACCAACCCGAAGCACAAGCAGGTGCAGGGCTAATCCAGGATTGAAAGAACCCGCCGCTTCCGCGGCGATCGAGGAGATTCCTCTTGCCACGTATCGCTGGTATCGACGTTCCCGACCGTAAGAAGATGCTGTACGCCCTGCAGTACATCCACGGGATCGGCCCGAAGTTCGCGGCCGCCATCCTCGAGGAGGCGCAGGTCGACCCGAACCAGCGCGCCAACGAGGTCGACGAGCTCAAGCTCGCCCAGATCAACGCCATCATCGACGCGAACTACCTCGTCGAGGGTGCGCTCCGTCGCCAGGTGAGCCAGAACGTCCAGCGCCTCAAGGACATCCGCTGCTACCGCGGCGATCGTCACCGTCGCGGCCTGCCGTGCCGCGGCCAGCGCACCCAGTCCAACGCGCGTACCCGCAAGGGCCGCAAGAAGACGGTCGCCGGCAAGAAGGGCGTCAAGTAATCAACACCGGTCGGCGGCCCGTTCGCGATGCGGGCGGCCCCCGGCCTTCAGGTTTCACATGCGGGGACGACCCAATCATGGGTCGGCGGATCCGCGGAGGTTCAGATGGCCAAGAAGGGCAAGGTTCGCAAGAACGTCACGCGCGGCGTCGTCCACGTCCGCGCCACCGGCAACAACACGATCGTCACCATCACCGATCTCAACGGCGAGACGGTCTGCTGGGACTCGGCCGGCACCATCGGCTTCAAGGGCGCCCGCAAGGCGACGCCCTTCGCCGCGACCCGCGCTGCTGAGAACGCCGCCGGCAAGGCCCGCAAGATGGGCATGAGCGAAGTTGAGATCCGCATCAAGGGTTCTGGCGCCGGCCGCGAGAGCGCGGTCAACGGCTTGGTCGGCGCGGGCCTCCGCGTGACGGCGATCGAGGATCACACCCCGGTCCCGCACAACGGCTGCCGCCCCCGCAAGCGTCGCCGCGTCTGATCCTCAGCTCTGGTTTCTTCCCCGCCGCGGCGCTCCCTCCGGATCGTCGCGGCGGCTGCATGGTTCACGAACGCACCCCGGAACAGAAGGGCCCGCGGCGCCCCGGCTCGCCGCTCATGCCCGTGATCCCGGATCGGTGCACTCGCTCTCGCGATAGCCGGAATTGGAAAGATTCACTATGACGATGCGCTTGCGCTGGCGTGGCCTCGAGCTTCCCACCCGTGTGGTCGCCGACCCCAAGTTCACCAGCGACGTCTACGGCCGCTTCTCCGTCGAGCCCTTCGAGCACGGCTTCGGCACCACCGTCGGCAACAGCCTGCGGCGCGTGCTGCTCTCGTCGCTCGAGGGCGCCGCGGTCTCCTCGATCAAGATCAAGGGCGCACAGCACGAGTTCAGCTCGCTGCCCGGCGTTATGGAAGATGTCACCGACATCGTCCTGAACGTCAAGAACCTGATCGTCAAGCTCGAGGGCGATGAGCCCAAGACCATGAAGCTCGCCGCCCGCGGCCCCGGCGAAGTCACCGCCGACATGATCCAGGCCGACACCGCCGTCACGATCCTCAACAAGGACCTCGTGCTCGCGACCCTCACCGACGCCGTCGACTTCGAGATGGAGCTGAAGGTCACCAAGGGCCGCGGCTACGTCCCCGCTTCCGAGCAGTACAACAACGCCGAGGAGCAGGAGATCGGCGTCATCGCCGTCGACTCGATCTACTCGCCCGTGCAGCGCGTCCGCTACAAGGTCGAGGAAACCCGCGTCGGTCAGAAGACCAACTACGACAAGCTGACCATGGAGATCTGGACCAACGGCACCGTCGAGCCCGAGATGGCGCTCGTCGAGGCCGCCAAGATCCTCCGCAAGCACCTCAACCCCTTCGTCCAGTACTTCGAGATCGGCACCGAGCGCGTCTCCGAGGAGGCCGCCGCGGCCGCCAGCGTCGACGAGGAACTCATCCGCAAGCTCAACATGCCGATCAACGAGCTCGACCTGTCGGTCCGGGCCAGCAACTGCCTCGAGTCCGCCCGGATCGAGACCGTCGCCCAGCTCGTCTCGCAGTCCGAGGCCGACCTGCTCAAGCTGCGGTCCTTCGGCCGCACCTCGCTCCGCGAGGTCAAGCGCAAGCTGCAGGACATTGGCCTCGACCTGGGCTTCGCCCTCCCCGAGGGATTCCAGGTCGCCCCGACCGCTCTCCAGGGCTGATAACCGGCCCCGTTCCCAACGCCGCGGCCCGGCCGGAGCCGCGGCGGCCCGACCCCTTCCGGCCCCGAGGCAATCACCCGCAACCGCGGGAATCTCGGCGAGATACGCCTATACTCCCCGCCCCACGCGTGATGCCTGGGGCAGGATCGATCCCGGAGTTTGAGTCATGCGCCACCGCAGGGCCGGTTACAGACTGAATCGCACCACCGCTCACCGCGCTGCCATGCTGCGCAACATGGCGGCGGGTCTCTTCGAGCACGGCCAGATCGTCACCACGATCCCCAAGGCCAAGGCCCTCCAGCCGTTCGTCGAGAAGATCATCACCATGGCCAAGGAAGGCGACCTCGCCTCCCGCCGCCGCGTGATCGCCAAGCTCGGCGCCGATCGCCTCGGCTTCGACTGGATGTACGTCGCCAAGAACGCCAGCGACGAGGAGAAGGCCCACGTCGACGAGATGCGCGAGAACGCCTCGGGTTTCTTCGACCTGCCCGAGATGGGCACCGTCGAGCGCAACCGCTACGGCGAGCTCCGCAAGGCCCCCAAGCTCGTCAAGCACATCTTCGACCACGTCGCCCCCCGCTTCGCGGACCGGGCCGGCGGCTACACCCGCATCATCAAGCTGGGCAAGCACCGCGTCGGTGACGGCACCGAGCTCTGCGTCCTGCAGTTCTGCGGCAACGAGGAAGGCCCGGAGGTTGGCGGCAACCCCAGCACCCGCCGCCGCACCGCCGACAAGCGCACCGCCTACGCCGCCAAGCTCCGCAAGGGCGGCGAAGCGAAGTCGGAAGCCAAGTCGGAAGCAAAGTCGGAATCCTGATACATTCCGAACAGTTGATCGAATCGACGCCGGTCCCGCCCTGGGACCGGCGTTTTTTCATTTGAACCCCGATCTTGGCCCCGCCTCCGGCGTATCACAGGCCTCTGGAGTGCCCCTTTCGGGGGCGAGTAGCTACCGCGCCGGGTCTTCCCCGGCGCCCCGCCGGGCCGTATACTCCGGCGAACCTGAAACCCGACCACCCGTCCGGTGGTCCCGAGGAGATTTCGCATGAAGCTCGCGAGCATTGTTGGTATGACCCTCTGCGTTGCCGCCCTCAGCCTCACCGGCTGCAAGAACGAGAAGGACGACGGCTCCATGGGCGCCGTCGGCGGCGAGAAAGCCTGCTGCACCGCCAAGGAAGGCAACATGGGCGCCGTGAAGGGCGAGAAGAAGGACTGCTGCGCGGCCAAGAAGGACGCGAGCATGGGCGCCGTCGCCCCGGCTTCCTCCTGCACCGAGAAGAAGTCCTGCGGCGACAAGGCCGATGCCAACATGGGCGCCGTCGCCCCGGCCTCGTCCTGCACCGAGAAGAAGAGCTGCGGCGACAAGGCCGACGCCAACATGGGCGTGGTCGCTCCCGCCTCGTCCTGCTCGGCCAAGAAGTCCTGCTCGGACAAGACCATCAACTGATCGCTCGCTCGAGCTCTGATTGAAGAAGAACCCGCGGCGGCCGCCGCGGGTTTTTCGTGCGCCGATGATCGCTACGCCGGGCCCGCCCCCACACCGCTATATTCACGCCGTGACAGAAGCCAAGACCCCATCGCTCGCTCTCGCCGACCTGGACTCGATGCAGCAGGCCGCTCTGGCCGAACTCTCCGCCGCGGCCGACCCCGCCGCCGTCGAGGCCTGGCGGATCGCGTACATCGGCGCCAACGGCCGCGTGAAGGCGCTGCTGGGCGGACTGAAGGACGTCCCCAAGGACCAGAAGCCCGCGGTCGGCCAGCGGCTCAACGCACTCCGCCAGGCGCTCGAGGCCGCGTTCGAAGAGCGCAAGTCCGCGGTCGCCGCGGCGACCCCCGCAGTGTCCCCGCAGCGGATCGACGTCACCGAGCCGGGCGTGATCGCCTCGGCAACGGTGGGGCGGCGGCACATCATCAGCCGTGTCCGCGAGGAGCTCGTCGAGGTCTTCGCGCGGATGGGCTTCGAAGTCGCCGTCGGACCCGAACTCGAGGACGACGAGCACAACTTCGTCAAGCTCAACATCCCCGCCGGCCACCCCGCCCGCGACCCGATCGACAACTTCTACATCGACGACCCCGCGAAGACCGCCGCGCCGCGGATGCTGCGATCACAAACGAGCACCGTGCAGATCCGCGTGATGGACGAGATGGTGCGCCAGGGCGGCGGCGCTCTGAAGGCCCCGATTAAGGTCGTCGCACCCGGCCGCGTCTACCGCCCCGACACCGTCGATGCAACGCACTCGTTCATGTTCCACCAGATCGAGGGCTTGTATGTCGACCGCGGCGTGACGATGTCCGACCTCAAGTCGACGCTCATGCACTTCGCCCGGGCCTACTTCGGCGCCGATGCCGAGATCCGCCTGCGCCCCAGCTTCTTCCCCTTCACCGAGCCCTCGGCCGAGTTCGACATGAAGATCCGACTCCGCCCCGATCAGCCGGCGCGCTGGATCGAACTGGGCGGGTGCGGCATGGTCGACCCCGCGGTCTTCGAAGCCTGCGGCATCGATCCGGACGAATGGACGGGCTTTGCCTTCGGCTTCGGCATCGAGCGGATCGCGATGGGCAAGTACGGCATCCCCGACATCCGGATGCTCTTCGAGAACGACCTGCGGTTCCTCGACCAGCTCTGATCGGGGGCGTCGTCGCGCTTAGCAGTCGCGGTACTTGTCGTGCAGCCCGCCGCCCTTCTTGATCATCGGGACGATCTTCTCGACGCGTGACAGCCGCGTTTCCTCGCGCTTGGCTTCGCCGACATGGTCGGCGTACTCGCGCTGCTTGCCCGGCGTGAGCGCGGCGAAGGCCTTCTTGAGCGCGGCGTCCTTCGCCATCGCGTGCTTGAGTTCGTCCGGGATGACGACCGGCTTGCCCCGGTCGGCCTTGATCTCCTTACCCGCCCGCGCGAGCCCGATCGCTTCGTTCACATACGCCTTGATGAGCTTCGGCTTGATCTCCTTCGCCGAAGTGAACCGCCACTGCCGCTGCGCCTTGGTCTTTCCATCCTGAGCATTGATCAGCACGCCCTCGGGGTCTTTGAGCAGCGCTCCCTGGTGAAACCAGAGCCCGACGTACGACTTGAACGCGCCGATACCAACGATGTTCTTCCCGTCGATCACATAGCACGGTGCGCCCCACTTCACGGTCTCCTCGAGATCCGTCGCGGTCAGGATCTTGCGCAGCGAGCGGAGCTCATCCTGGTAGTGCTCGGCGTTCTCGATGTACTCGTCGACGGATGCTGCGCCCTTCATGCCCGGCTCCTTGATCTGCGTGCGGGCCTCCAGACTACCTTCCGCGGCGGGCCCCGGCGACCCTTCAAAGAGAAACACCCGGGGCGGATGGCCGCCCCGGGTGCCCGGTGTCAGATCGATTGTCGACGCGGGACTTAGCGGTCGAACCGGCCCAGTTCCATCATCTTGTCCCAGACCCGCACGAAGTCGCGGACGAACTTCGCGTTGCCGTCATCGCAGGCGTACACCTCGACGATCGCCCGGAGCTGCGAGTTGGAGCCGAAGACCAGGTCGACCGACGTCGCCGTCCAGCGGATGTCGCTCGTGCCCCGCTTCACACCCTCGTAGAAGTGCTCGCACCGCGCCGACTTGCGCCACTCGATCCGCATGTCGAGCAGGGCGGTAAAGAAGTCGTTGGTGAGCGACTCGGGGCGGTCGGTGAAGACGCCCAGCTTCGACTGCCCGGTATTGGCGTTGAGCACGCGCAGACCTCCGAGCAGGACGGTCATCTCCGGCGCTGTCAGCGTGAGTAGATCGGCGCGGTCGATGAGCAGGTGCTCGGCGGGCCGCTTGTGGTCGGGCGTGATGTAGTTGCGGAACCCATCGGCCGTGGGCTCGAGGTATGAGAAGGACTCGGCATCGGTCTGGTCCTGCGTCGCATCCGTGCGGCCCGCGCGGAAGGGCACGGTCACGCTCTGCCCCGCCCGTTTCGCCGCTTCTTCAACCGCCGCGCACCCGCCGAGGACAACCAGATCAGCGAAGGAGATCTTCTTGCCGCCCGTCGCGGAGGCGTTGAACTCGGTCTGGATCTTCTCCAGCGCCGGGATGGTCTTGTTGAGCATCTCCGGGTCGTTGACCTTCCAGGTCCGCTGCGGCGCGAGGCGGATACGCCCGCCGTTGGTGCCGCCGCGCTTGTCCGTGCCCCGGTAGGAGCCCGCCGCGGCGAAGGCCGTCGCAACGAGTTGCGAGATCGAGAGGCCGCTGGCGATGATCTTCTTCTTCAGGGCGGCAACGTCCTGCGCATCGACCAGCTTGTGATCGACCCCGGGCACCGGGTCCTGCCACGGCTGCGCTTCGGGCACCTCGACGCCCAGCAGCCGCTCGTGCGGCCCCATATCCCGGTGCGTCAGCTTGTACCAAGCCCGCGCGAACGCGTCTGCGAACTCGTCCGGGTTCGCATGGAAACGCCGCGAGATCTTCTCGTAGACCGGATCGACGCGCAGCGCGATGTCCGTTGTCAGCATCATCGGCGCATGCTTCTTGCTCGGATCGTGCGCATCGGGCACGGTCGTGTACGCCTCTTCCTCGACCGGCTCCCACTGCGAAGCCCCCGCCGGGCTCTTGGTCAGCCGCCAGTTGTACTTGAAGAGGGTGTCGAAGTAGCTGTTGTCCCACTTGGTCGGCGTCGGCGTCCACGCGCCCTCCAGGTCGCTGGTGATCGTGTCGCCCGCGTTGCCCTTGCCGAACCCGCTCTTCCAGCCAAGGCCGAGCTGCTCGACGGGCGCCCCCTCGGGGCTGATGCCCACGTGCTCGGGCGCGGCCGCCGCGGAGTGCGCCTTGCCGAAAGTGTGCCCGCCGGCGATGAGCGCCACGGTCTCCTCATCGTTCATCGCCATCCGCTTGAAGGTCTCGCGGATATCGATCGCGGACGCCGCGGGGTCGGGCTTGCCGTTGGGCCCCTCCGGGTTGACGTAGATCAGGCCCATCTGCACCGCGCCCAGCGGCGTCTCGAGCGTGCGGCCCTCGCTGTAGCGGTTGTCGCCCAGCCACTCGGCCTCGGGACCCCAGTAGATGCCGTCGTCGGGCTCATAGCGATCCACGCGGCCGCCGCCGAAGCCGAAGGTCTTGAGCCCCATCGACTCGAGCGCGCAGTTGCCGGTCAGGATGATCAGGTCCGCCCACGACAGCTTGCGGCCGTACTTCTGCTTGATCGGCCAGAGCAGCCGGCGGGCCTTGTCGAGGTTGGCGTTGTCGGGCCAGCTGTTGAGCGGCGCGAACCGCAACATGCCCGATCCGCCGCCGCCGCGACCGTCGGTCACGCGATACGTGCCCGCGCTGTGCCACGCCATGCGGATGAAGAACGGCCCGTAGTGGCCGTAGTCGGCCGGCCACCAGTCCTGCGAATCGGTCATCAGCGCGAAGATGTCACGCTTCACCGCGGCGAGATCGAGCCCCTTGAACTCCTTCGCGTAGTCGTAGTCGGGCTCCATCGGGTTGCCCGCCGGCGCGTGGCGGTGCAGGATCTGCAGGTCGAGCTGGTTGGGCCACCAGTCGCGGTTCTTTCGGTACGCGAGCGGCGTGGACTTGGCGGAGTGTGCGCCGACGACGGGGCAGGTGCCGCCCTGGCCGTTGGAAGACCCGTGCGGAGCGGTCGTGGTGCTGGACATGATCGGTTCTCCGGGTAAGCGCGAGTTCATGAAAGACTGGCCGATGGTAGAGCCCGGCGTGATTGGATGCCACCGGTATAATCGGATCGGAACGATCGGAGAAACCGATCAGTGTCATGCCGCCGCGGTGGCGGCGCCCACGCGGCCGCATGCGCCCGGTTCATCCTGGAGACGATCGCCTTGACCACGGAACACCCAGATGCCAGGCACCTCCGCTGTTTCGTCGCCGCGGCGGAGGCCGAGTCCCTCCGCGGCGCCGCCCGACGGCTGGGACTGGCTCAGCCCACCATCACAGAACACATCCAGCGGCTCGAATCGATCCTCGGCTTCGCGGTTTTCGACCGCATCGGCCGCTCGATCACACTGACGGAACGGGGGCGGCTGCTGCTGCCTCGGGCCCGCGCAGCTCTCCGCGCCGTCGAGGGTGTCGCCGAGGGGATCGGCGAAGCTGTGGAGGCGGGCGCGGGGCGGCTCGCGGTGGGCGCGATCCCGACGATGTCGCCCTATCTGCTGCCGCGGGTCATCTCGCGGCTGCGGGCGGACTATCCCGAGTGCGAGGTCATCGTGCACGAGGATCTGACCGAGCGGCTGCTCGAGCGGATCGATGATCACTCGATCGACATCGCCGTACTGAGCCCGCCGGTCGATCACCCGCGGATCGAGATCGAATCGCTGGGCAGCGAGCGGATGGTGGTGGTGGCGCCCGAGGACGACCGCATCGTGCCCGCCGCGGAAGTGACGCTGAGCCAGTTGCGGTCCTTCCCACGCATCAGCCTGAGCGAGATGCACTGCCTGGGCAATCAGATCGAAAGCTTCTGCACGAAGCGCGACCTCACGCGGCAGGTCGCGTGTCACGCCACGCAGCTCGAGACGGTGTTCGAACTGGTGCGGCTGGGCCTGGGTCTGTCGCTGGTGCCGGGGATGGCGCTGCGTGGGCGACCGCGGGAGGGTGTCCGGTGCCTGAAGCTCCGGCGCGAAGCGCCCACGCGCTCGATCGGCATCGCCACCAAAGTGGGACGAACGCGGTCCCTGCTGGCGGACCGTTTCACGAAGTATCTGAGCTGTGAGGTGCGGGAGCTGATCGATGCATGATCGAGCCTCCGCTGGTCATACCGCGATCGCGGCGAGTCCGAAGCTCAGGATCGTTCGAATGATTCCTCGGTGTGCGAGCGGGGACGGCTCGATCTGCGTACACATGTGAGTGTGCCAGTCAGCGGACCCGGATGACGCTCCGTTCTTTCCGACGATCCGCATCGGTCCGGTAGCCTCCGTTGCACGAGCATTTGTCCATCGATCTGCCTCCGAATGCGACAACACAGCGGCGACCGGACAACGCGGAGATCTCCCGAGGATGATGCAGAGCGGGACCAACATCCAAATGAACGATGCTCGCACGGGCCGGTGCGAGCGACATCGGACTGGGAACTGTGTGCGGCGGCTCGGCCCGGTCGCATCGGGGTGTGTGTGGTTGTCTCTGGTGTGCGGCTGTGCCACGCCCGAGCCGCGCGAGCCCATGCCGTTCGCTGATGCGGGGGCGTTCTCATCAACAGGAACCTTGCCGCTCGATGCGCGCTGGTGGCAAGCCTTCGAGGACCCGGATCTCGACACGCGGGTTGACCAGGCGCTGCGGCGGAACTTCACGCTCGCGGAGGCGTGGGAGCGGCTCCGGGCCGCCGCGGCGGTCGTTGATGTCGAGCGGTCCGCGCTGTTCCCCCGCATCGACGGGGTCGGGTCGGGATCAGTCCGCGAGGGGCGCGACATCGACCGGGAAACCGAACTACGCCTCGGACTCGAAGCGTCGTACGAGCTCGACCTCTGGGGGCGGATCCGGGCTGCGGTGGAGGCGGACCGCTTTCGCGCTGCGGCGAGCGCAGAGGACCTGCAGGCGGCGGCGATCAGCGTGTCCGCCGAGGTCACCCTCACGTGGTACGAGCTTGCCGAATCATTGCTGCAACTCGAACTCATCGCATCACAGCTGGAGACGAACCAGAAGGTCCTCGCCGTACTCGAGCAGCGATTCGCGGTCGGCCAGGGCGGCAGCGCGGATGTGCTGCGGCAGCGTCAGTTGGTCGAGGCCACGCGGGAGCAGGCCGTGGTCGTTCGCGCTCAGGCCGCGGTGCTGCAGAATCGTCTGGCGGTCCTGGGTGGGCGGCCTCCGCAGGGGGCGACCGCAGCGCGGCCGGCGAGCCTGCCGCGGATCCCCGACTGGCCCGACACCGGGCTGCCGGCGGAACTGCTGGAGCGCCGCCCCGATGTGCGTGCTGCCCTGCTGCGGCTCGAGGCGACCGATCGGGACGTCGCCGAGGCGGTCCGCGATCAGTATCCACGGATCGATCTGGTCGCGGTGCTCGAGACAGTGGGGGAGAACCCCGCGGGCCTGTTCGACGACTGGCTCGCCGCGCTCACCGCACGGCTCGTGGCCCCGCTCTATGACGGCGGCCAGCGCGAGGCCGAGATCGAGCGGCGCGTGGCGCTCCGCCGCGCTTCCCTGGCGCAGTACGGTCAGGCCGTGCTCGCCGCGTTCCGCGAGGTCGAGGATGCGCTCGCGCAGGAGTCGCTCCAGGTCGAGAGGATTGAGCGGCTGCGGGAGCAGCAGCGGCTCGCGGCATCAACCTACGAACAGCTCCGCGGCCAGTATCTCAACGGCGTTGCGGACTTCCTCGAAGTGCTCATCTCGCTCCGCGAGCAGCAGCAGCTCGAGCGCGATGTGCTCGCCGCGGAACTGGATCGGCTGCGGTTCAGAGTGGCCCTGTACCGTGCCCTCGCGGGCGGGTTCGAGCTGCCCGAAAGCGCTGCGGGCAGCATCCAGACGGAACCCGGACTCGAAGGACGGAGCACGCGCTGATGTCCGACCAATCTTCATCGAAGCCCGCGTCAGGGAAGCGGCCGTGGATCCGTGTCATCGGCTCCGTGGTGGCGTGCATCGCACTTCTCGCGACCGCCGCGTGGGCCAGCTACACGATCTTCGCGACTGAGCCCGAGGCGGAGCGGGAAGGCGCGACGCGCAAGACCGCCGCGCTGGTCGAGACGATCGTCGCCGAGCGGGGCAGCTACCGGCCGACGCTGGAAGTGCTAGGCCGTGTTGAGGCGGCCCGGGAGGTGCTGCTGAGCTCGCAGGTCGCCGGGCGCGTCATCGCGATCGAGCCCGGCTTTGTGCCCGGCGGGATCGTCGAGGTGGGGGAGCCGCTGCTCCGGCTCGATCCCGCGGATTACGAACAGATGCTCACGATGCGCGAGAGCGAACTCCGCATGGCCGAAGCGGACCTGAAGATCGAACGCGGCCGGCAGCAGGCCGCGCAGCGGGAGTACGAACTGCTCGGTGAATCGGTTGATGCCGCAAACCGGTCGCTCGTGCTCCGCGAGCCGCAGATCGCTTCGATCGAAGCCCGCGTGAAGGCAGCGCGGGCCGCCCTGCAGCGGGCGCAGCTCGATCTCGACCGCACCACGATCCGCGCGCCGTTCGATGCGCAGATCTTGAGCCGCGATGCCAACATCGGCTCGCAGCTCTCGACTTCCGACACGATCGGCAGGCTGGTCGGCGCGGAAGAGTACTGGATCATCGCGAGCGTCCCGATGCGCGACCTGCGCTGGCTCCGGTTCGCCGATGAGGCCGAGAGCCCCTCGACCGCCGTGATCAAGATGCCGACCGCGTGGGGCAAGGACGCCGGGCGAACCGGGACGGTCACGCGGCTCATCGGCACGCTTGACAGCCAGACCCGCCTCGCGCGCGTGCTCATCACCGTGCCCGATCCGCTCGCGCGGGAGAACGATGGGCCCGCGCTGCTGCTGGATGCGATCGTGCAGGTTGGGATCGAAGGACGCCTGATCGAAGATGTGGTCCGCATCGACCGGGACTTTCTCCGCCAGCGCGACACCGTGTGGATCAAGGAGGATGGGCAACTCGTGATCCGCGAGGTCGAGGTTGTCTATGAGGATGCGGAGTTCGCCTACATCCGCAGCGGGATCGACGCGGGCGAGATGATTGTGACCACATCGCTCGCAACGGTGACCGGGGGTCTGCCGCTCCGTCGGGCCGATGCCCCCGCCAGCACCGCCGATGACGCCGGCCATACGGACTCCGGCGCCAATCCCGACGCGACCCCGGAGCCCTCCGGCCCATGACCACCGACGACCAGCAAGCCTGGCGCGGTCCGATCGCATGGATGGCCCGCAACCCCATCGCCGCGAATCTCGCGATGGTGATCCTGCTGCTCGGCGGGCTCTGGTCCGCGGTCGGTATTCAGAAGGAAGTCTTCCCGCAATTCCAGCTCGATGTCGTGAACGTCAGTGTCGGCTACCCCGGCGCAGCGCCGACCGAGGTCGAGCAGGGCATCCTCCGCCCCATCGAAGAATCGATCCGCGGCATCGACGGTGTCCGCGAGATCACCTCCGAGGCCCGCGAAGGAAGCGGCAGCGTCAGCATCGAACTGGTCGGAGGCGCCGACCGGATGCGCATCTTCCAGGACATCGACCAGGCCGTCAGCCGCATCCGCACCTTCCCCGACGACATCGAGCAGCCCGAGGTCAGCCTGCAATCGCGGCAGCAGGAGGTCATGTCCGTCGTGCTCTATGGGCCCGTGGATGTGTGGACGCTCCGGCAGCTCGCCGAGCGGCTCCGCGATGAGCTCCTGTCCACCGACCAGATCACCCAGGTCGAGCTCAACAACGTCCCCGAGTACGTCACGCACGTCGAGATCCCCCGCGACCGGCTGAGGGAATACGGCCTGACGCTCGCCGACATCGCCAGCCTGATCGAGCGGTCGAGCGAGGATATCGCGGCCGGAGCCGTGCGCACCAGCGCCGGCGAGCTGTTGCTGCGGGTGAAGGCCCAGCGGCAGCGGGCCGAGCAGTTCCGCGATATCGAGGTCATCGCGACCGACACCGGCGCGGTCGTCACGCTCGGCGATATCGCCGACATCCGCGACGGCTTCGAGGAGGAGGGCTTCCACTCCCAGTTCAACCAGCAGCCCGCGGTTGAGCTCAACGTCTACCGCGTCGGCCAGCAGTCGCCGCTCGAGGTCGCCGACGCCGTCGAACGCGTCATGCAGACCGCGGAGACGCAGCTGCCCGAGGGGGTCCGCTGGCGGCTCGACAGCAACGACGCCGAGGACTTCCGGCGACGAACCTCGCTGGTCGTCGAGAACGGCCTGCTCGCGGTGGTCATCGTCCTGCTCATCCTGACGCTCTTCCTCGAGCTTCGTCTGGCGTTCTGGGTCATGATGGGGATGTCGATCTCGTTCATCGGCGGCCTGCTCTTCATGCCGACGGTGGGCCTGAGCATCAACATGATCTCGCTTTTCGGCTTCCTCATCGTGCTGGGCATCGTCGTCGACGACGCCGTCGTGGTGGGTGAGAACGTCTACCACTTCCGCCAGCAGGGCGAAAAACCGCTCGCCGCGGCGATCAAGGGTGCCCGGGACATGGCCGGCCCGGTCACCTTCAGCATCCTCACCAACATCGTCGCCTTCGTGCCGCTCATGTTCATCCCGGGCGAAACCGGCAAGTTCTGGTACCCGCTCCCCGTCGTCGTCATCATCATCCTGACCGTCTCGCTCCTCGAGGCGCTGTTCATCCTCCCCGCGCACCTGGCGCACGTGAAGGAGCGGACGAAGCAGACCGGCCTGCGTGCCCGCACACACCGGTTCCAGCAGCGGTTCTCGGCGCTCTTTACCCGCGTCGTGGAAGTGCTGTACGCGCCATTGCTCCGGGTCGCGCTGCGCTTCCGATACGTGACCGCCGCCGCGGCCGTCGCCCTCTTCGTCGTCGTCGGCAGCTACAGCATGAGCGCCCACATGGGCATGATCCTCATGCCCGAAGTCTCCGCCGACGAGATCGAGGCCGGTGTCCGCCTCCCCGTGGGCGTGACCCCGTTGCAGGCCGAGCGCGTCGCCGCGGATGTCACCGCCGCAAGCCTCCGCATGTTCGAGGAGCACGACCTCGACCGCGTCGCCGAGGGCGTCAAGACCAACATCCGCGGCGGCAGCTTCGTCGATGTCGAGATCGTCATGAAGCCGCCCGACGAGCGGGACATGACCGCGGCGGAGGTCATTGAACTCTGGCGCGACTCGATCGGCGACCTCCCCGGCGTCGATCAGATCACCTTCGAGGCCGAACGTGGCCCCGGCGGCTACCGCCAGGACATCAGCATCGACATCAGCCACCGCGATATCGATGTGCTCGAGCGCGCGGCCAGGGATCTGGTCGCGCGGGCCGAGTCGTTCAGCAACACCCGCGATGTGAGCGACAACTACAACAAGGGCAAGACGCAGCTGGATTTCCGCCTGCTCCCCGAGGGCCGGGCCCTCGGCCTGACACCGGCGGATGTGGGCGAGCAGCTCCGCGGCGCCTTCTTCGGCTCGCTGGCCCTCCGCTTCATCCGAGGCACCGACGAGGTCGAGGTGCGCGTCAAACTCCCCGAGGAGGAACGGCGCGACATCTTCAACCTCGAAGACCTCGTCATCCGCACACCCAGCGGAGCCGCGGTGCCGCTGCTGGACGTCGCCGAGGTCACCCCGACCGAGGCCTTCACCACCATCAGCCGCCGCGACGGCCGCCGCGTGGTCAACGTCTCGATGGATGTCGAGCCCAAGCGGACGGTGGGTCAGGTGATCGACGCCCTGAACCGCGATGTCCTGCCCGAGCTGCGCAGCGCCTACCCCGGGCTCACCTGGACCTTCGAGGGCAGCGATGCCGAGATGCGCGAAGCAACCGCGAATCTGTGGGCCGGGTTCGGTCTCGCGCTGGTGGTGATCTACGCCCTGCTCGCGATCGCATTCCGGCATTATGTTCAGCCGCTGCTCGTCCTGGTCGCAATCCCCTTCGGCATCGTCGGCGCGGTGCTCGGGCACATCCTGCTGGGATACGACCTTTCGCTGATCAGCTTCATGGGCGTGATCGCGTTGACCGGCGTGGTCGTCAACGACTCGCTGATCATGATCGATTACGCGAACCGCACGCGCGGCAGGCGCTCCGCGTTCGAAGCGATCCACGCCGCGGGCATGCGGCGGTTCCGACCGATATTCCTGACCACAGCGACCACCTTCTTCGGCCTGACGCCGATCATCCTCGAAACATCGCTGCAGGCGCAGTACATCATCCCGATGGCGATCAGCCTGGGCTTCGGCATCGTCTTCGCGACGGCGATCATCCTGCTGCTCGTGCCTTGCTTGTACCTCATCCTCGAGGACATCACGCGGCTCCTCCTCAGCAACCGATCGGGAAGCACTCCAGATGAAGCGGACGAATTGGCCGCACCGCCGCGGAGCGCGTGACGGCGTGCGCCAGTCCCGTTCAGCCCCCATCGCGCTGGCGGGTTGGCAGCGCTCTCGAACGCCGCCCGCCGGTCCTCACGGCCCCGCGGCTTCGAAACCGGTTGCTTCCCCAGTGCCGGAGTTGACGTTCCGGCCCCGAACCGCTCACCCGAAAGCCGCAGTCCCGGGGCACGCCACACCCGCCCCCCTCTGGACACGCCACGCCACTCCCGGCGTATACTCCACGCAACGCAATCCGGGAACGCCCGTGCAACCCCCGCGGCCGCACGCAGCACTTCCGGAGAGCGTCACAGCAACCCGTTGCTCGACAACGGCTTGCGGGCGTAGTTCAGCGGTAGAACGTCAGCTTCCCAAGAGTGGCAAGCACGACTTCCCGAACCCCGTCAATCGACGTAAAACACTGAAAATCAAGCACTTAGGCGAATCTGGCCCTTGTGGGTAAGGGGTGGATTGTCGCACTTTGTCTTGCAGAATCGGGCCAAAAAGTCGTGCAGGGTGGAGCGTGTGAGACAGCTCGGTCCATTGTAGGCATAGCCGTTGGGCAGTTACGCAGTCGGTATCGACGTTGAGGCAGTCCGGGACAGCTAGAGCGAGGGCATACACGACAGGCACCCCGCGCGGCTTGGTGTATCCTTGTCAGCGCTTCTTGGACCAATGTGAGTAGGGCCGTAGTTGTTGAGTGGCACCGAGCACATGGGAGGCAAGCGATGCACCTGACCCGGAGCAACCTGTGGCCTGTCGCTGGTACGCTGGCGATGGTGACGACGGCACTACTGGCGTTCGGAGCTGCGCCTGAAGACACCTCCTGGGCGAGAGATCTCCAACGATTGAACGATCGACCGCAAGAGCAGCTTGCAGCCGTCCAGGATCTGGTCAATGAGGCCCGAAAGGTCTACGACCTCCCGGATCCGTCAGCTTCAATGGGAAGCGGGTTCAAGCCGAACACAGTCGCCTTACCAGGCGGCCGTGTGATCGCCTTCGCCGGGACGGAAGGCGTCCCAGAGTTCTTGGCTGAAGTAGCCAAGGAGGCACGGGGTCTTGCCGGCGTCGCCAAGATCGGGGGCGCAAAGCTCGCTCTTGCTCTGCTGGCTTTCAATGCCGTGACAGGTAACCTGCCGGAAGTACCGCCTGATGTGAAGACAGACATCGAGGTGCTTGTCGGCATCCGGCCCCTTCAATTTGTTCAGGCTCACGAGTACGTCGAGCGGGCACTTGGCAACAACGCCCCAGTTCCTGTTGACCTGCCCCGGAAAATCTGAGCCATTCTGAGTGAGAGCCGACGGGGCAAGAA
>JBDZUZ010000209.1:0-5186 GCA_040255445.1 Planctomycetaceae bacterium
CGGCCGACTTTGATGAGTCGGGCGGGGTCGATGGGGACGACATCACCGAGTTCATCGCAGCGTGGCAGTTGGGATGATCTCGCCGGTCTGGTGGCGAGGGGCGGCGGTCTGGGGCGTGAGACTGGTGCGTGTGTCTGGTGCGTATGTCTGGTGCGTGTGTCTGGGTCGGCGATGCGCGACTCCGGGGTCCGGTGAGCGGTGATCGCCAAAGAGGGATTGCAGAATCGCCAGGATCGGCGAGGATACAGGGCAGTTCCGCCACGGATGTTGCCGAGGGGCGGGTCTATCTGTGAGCCGCGCGTTCGGTGGGCTTCCTTACAACGGGATCAGAGCATGAAGATGGTGCACCGGGTTGCAGCGATTGGGATGGTGGCCGCCGCGTGCGCGGTGGCGTGGGGTCAGGATGATCCGTTCTCCGGGCGGGTGGTGGTGCGCGCGAAGCCGGAGACTCTGCAGGAACTGCGGGCGGCGGAGCTGCTGGCGGAGGATGTGTGGTCGTGCGCGTGGGGGATCGGGCGGATCGATGTGATGCTGCCGCGGGAGCGGCTGCCGCTCCTGGCGGAGGCGGGGATCGAGTTCGATGTGATGGTGGAGGATGTGTCTGCGCTGATCGCCGCGGAGCGGGCGCAGATCGAGGCAGCACGGCGGCAGCGGGATGCGGCGTGGTTCAATACGTTCCGGGACCTGACGGGGATCAACGATCGGCTGGACATGTATCTGGCGACGTACCCGCGTCACACGGTGGCGGTGACGGTCGGGCAGAGCCTGGAGGGTCGGCCGATCCGGGGCGTGCGGATCTCGGCGCCCGACACGCCGGAGAACCCGCGGGATCAGCGGGCGGTGTTCGTGATCAATGCAACGCAGCACGCGCGGGAGTGGGCGGCGCCGATGGCGGCGATGTGGCAGGCCGAGACGCTGCTCGAAGGGTTCATGGCGGGTGATGCGGACATCATGCGGATGATGGAGGGGATCGACTTTGTGATCATCCCGGTGGTCAACGTCGATGGGTACGCGTGGACATGGTCATCGCCGAACAACCGGCTGTGGCGGAAGAATCGGCGCGGCGACGGGACCACGGTGTGGGGTGTTGATCTGAATCGGAACTGGTCGTTCCAGTGGGGCGGCGGTGGTTCGAGCGGGAATCGCAACAGCGAGACCTACCGCGGGCCGGCGGCCTTCTCCGAGCCCGAGTCGAGTGCGCTGCGCGACTTCCTCACCGCCGAGACCCGGCTGCGGGCGCACCTGGACATCCACACGTATGGCCAGTTGTTGCTCTCGCCGTGGGGGTATACACAGGAACTGCCGCCGGATGTGGATCTGTTCCGTGCGCTCGACTTCGCTGCGCGGGATGTGATCTTCCGTGAGACGCGATCGTTCTATGACGTCGGCCCTGCGATCACGACGCTCTATCAGACTTCCGGATCACTGCCCGATTGGGTGTACGGGGAGCTGGGGTTCCCATCGTGGCTTATCGAGCTGCGGGACCAGGGGCTGACCGGGTTCGTGCTGCCGGCAGCGCAGATCATCCCGACGGCGCAGGAGAACGCCGCGGCGGTCGAGACGCTCGCGAGCTGGATCCTGATGCCGGTGAGTGTGACGGTCGCGGATGTGATGCCGCGGTATGCGCCGGCGGATCAACCGGTGGAAATCGTCGCGACGGTGCGCGACGGCACGAGAACAAGCAATGGTCAGCCGCCGGTGCTGGAGTATGGCCCAACGACGTGGCAGGCGGAGCCGTCGGGTGCGATCGTCATGAGCGCGCTTCCGCAGGCGCCCGGCGCACCGCCGAGCTTCGCGGCATCCATCCCGATCGGACCGTGCGGCGAGCCGATCCAGTACCGTGTCAGTGTGATTGATGATCTGGGCCGTAAGGTGTACTGGCCGCCGGAGGTCGTGAAGGAAAGCCGGTACTACGAGATGCTCGAGTATTACCCGCTTGGGTACGTGTTCTTTGATGACTTCGAGACCGACCGCGGCTGGGTGCTGCACGCGCCGGGATCGACGGCGACGGGCGGGGCCTGGGAACGCGGCGATCCGCAGCAGACCGAAGCGCAGCCGGGCGGGGGCTCTACGAATAACGGGCGGGGTGCGCTTGTCACCGGTCGCGCCCGCGGGAGCAGCGTCGAGGCGAACGATGTCGACGACGGGATCACGATCGCGATGAGCCCGCGGTTTGATCTCAGGCGGCCGCCGGGCACGACGGCGCATGTAGCCGTCTCGTGGGATCGGTACTACAACAACGGTCCGTCGCCGGGCGAAGAGTTCCTCCTGACCCAGTTCAGCGCCGACGACGGCGTGACGTGGCACACCAGAATGATCGACGGCGGGTGGATCACCGAATGGGTCCGGATCACCGACCTTCGGGTCAACGGATCCGGGACCCCGCTCACCGACGGGTTCCGACTCCGGTTCCTGGCACAGGACCTCAATGAGCCATCGCTGGTCGAGGCGGTCATCGACAACTTCCGGTTGAGCGTCATCTTCTGCCCTCGTTCCGCGGACTTCGATGGTTCGGGCGGGGTGGACGTGGACGACATCGCCGCGTTCTTCAACGCGTGGCAGCGGGGTTTGCCCTCGGCGGACTTCGATGAGTCGGGCGGGGTCGATGGGGACGACATCGCGGAGTTCATCGCGGCGTGGCAACTGGGATGAATTGCTCAATGCGCGGATCCTGATTCGCACGCCGCGGATCGGGCGCGGATCGGGCGTGGGTCTGGCGGGCCGATGCTGCTGTAGCTTTCCGATGAGGATCTCTTCGAATGCTCCCCCGCTCCCAGAGGAGGTGATCCGGCGCGGTATCGCCGCGGCGCGTGAGAGCGCGGCCGCGCCGGCGGGGTCTGCGCTGCTGGACCGGTACGAGATCGTGCGGGAGATCTCGCGGGGCGGGCAGGGGATCGTGTACCTGGCGCGGCGGCGGTCGGATGGCACTTCGGTGGCGATCAAGGCGCTGCCGGCGGATGCGGATCCATCGGCGGTGCTGCGGCTGCGGGCGGAGGCGGCGGTGCTGCGGTCGCTGAATCACCCGCGGATCACTGCGTTCCACGAGGTCGTGACCGATGCATCGGGCGGCTTCCTGGTGATGGACTACATCCAGGGCGTGCCGTTCTCGGAGCTCCTTGACCAGATGGCGGGTCGGCCGGTGACGGCGGCGCAGCTGCGGCGGATCCTGGGGACGCTGGCGGAGGTCTGCGAGATCGTGCACGCAGCGCACGCGGCGGGCGTGATCCACCGCGACCTCAAGCCGTCGAACATCCGGATCGACGATGACGGACGGCCGCACGTGCTGGACTTTGGCCTGGCCTCGCACCATCTCGCACCCGATAGTCTGCAATCGGCGCACACACTGACGGATCGCGGGCAGTTCGTGGGGTCGCTCTTGTGGTCGAGCCCGGAGCAGTTGCGCGGCGAGAAGCCCGATGCCCGCAGCGATGTCTGGTCGCTGGGCTTGATCTTGCACCAGATCGTGACGGGGAATCAGGCGCCGTTCGGCGCGGCGGCGAGTGTGCCGGCGATCATCGCGGAGGCGGCGCGGGGGCGGGTGCGTCTGCCCGAGGCGTTGGTGCCGGCGGTTGCGGAGCTTGGGCCGCGTGCGGAGCGTTCGGTGCGGGGCGTGCTGGAGCACGCGCTGTCAGCGCGGCCGTCCGACCGAACGGCTTCGGCGGCCGTGCTGGCGGCGCAGCTGCGTGCGATCGCGGCGACGGGGGATCTGGCGGGTGACCGGGTGTACAGCCGGGCGACGGCTCGTCGGCTGGGCTGGGTGATGTGCGGGCTCGCGGCGGCAGCGCTTGTGGCGGTCGTTGTGCTGCGCGTGCGGCGGGAGATACCGATGCTCTCGCCGATGCGGGAGGGCGAGATCCGGCGTGTGGGCCTGACCTACTGGACGGTCCGCGCCGACAAAAAGTTCTCGTGGATTCCCGCGGGGTCCGCGGTGCTCGGCTATGACCCGGGTCTGCCGCGTCAGGGACCGGCGATCCGCGGTGACTCACCGATGCGGGAGTTCACACTGGAAACAGGGCTTTGGATGAGCCGCGCCGAGGTCCTGCAGGTCGAGTTCGAATCGCTGATGGGCTTCAATCCGAGCCGCTTCAAGAGTCCCTACAACCCAGTCGATTCGGTGTCGTATGCGGAGGCCGAGGAGTACTGCCGGAGGCTGGGCGAGCGGCTGGGTGTTGAGGTGCGGCTGCCGACGAGCGATGAGTGGGAGTACGCCGCGCGGGCCGGCGCTCAGACAATCTTCCATTTCGGGAACGATCTGCTGCTGATGCGGCGGTACGGGAACATGGCGGACCGATCGAACGCAAAACTGGTGGATGCGGCGGCCTACGACGACGGCGAGCCCTTCACCTGCCGCCCGGACCTGTTCATCTTGAACGACTGGGGGCTGTCGGACATGCACGGCAATGTGTGGGAGTGGTGCCAGGCTCCGTACCTGGCGGACCCTCGCGATCCGGCGAGTGCGGTAGAGGGGATGGCGGACACGCGGGGCGGGTCGTGGCACGATGGGCCGGCGGCGGCGGACCTGGCGCATCGGAATCCGATATCGGTGGGGAGCCGGGTGAGCACGGTGGGGTTCCGGATCATCGCGGGCTTCGATCCGCCACGGGATTAATGATCGGGGTCTGGCGCGCACCGCGGAATATGCAGTACACTCCCCCGGATGGAGTACGGCGTCCAGGTTGACGCGGCTCGGAACGGGGACGAGGCGGCGCTCGAGGCGTTGTTCCTCTCGGTCTATCCGTTCCTGCACGCCGAGGTGACGCGTGCGCTCCCGATGGATTTGGAGCGGTTGGTCTCGGCCGAGGACATTCTGCAGGAAGTGTTCCTGGAGGCGACGCTTCGGCTGCCGGGGTTCGAGGATCGGGGGGAGGCGGCGTTCCGGGCGTGGATGCGGACGATCGCGATGCATCGGGTGGTGAACGCGGTGGCGATGCATCGGACGGCGAAGCGGGGCGGGGGCCAGCGGGCGTTGCCGCTGCTCGAATCGGCGGATGGCGTTGCGGGTGCGGAGACGCCGAGCGGCCGCGTTGCGGTGCGTGAGGATGCGAGCCTGATCATGCGGATCCTGCGGGGGCTCAAGAGCGGGCAGCGGGAGATCCTGCGGCTGAAGTTCGCGGATGGGCTGAGCCCCAAGTCGATCGCGGCGATGATCGGGGTGAGGCGCGCGCGCAGCTCGTTGAACACGCCCT
>JBDZUZ010000029.1:0-28453 GCA_040255445.1 Planctomycetaceae bacterium
GTGGTCTGCATCGCGTCGGGGCCTGACACTGCTCGAGTGTGTGCTGGCGACCGCGCTGCTCGCGCTGGTCGCGGCGGCGACGATGTCGGCGGTGGGCGCGATCGTGGGCAACCAGCAGCGGGCGCAGATCCGGCTGGGCGCGGCGGAGCTCGCGAGCCGGCTGATGCTGCAGTATCTGGATGATGAGACGGCGATGCCGAGCAAGTCGCTGCCGGTGCAGTATTCCGGTCGGCGGTATCGGTGGGAGATGCAGGAGACGCCGGTCGAGATCGTGCCGGCGCGGCCGGAGATCGCGCAGGAGCGATCAGCGCTGACGCCGATGTCGCTGGATCGGCTGAAGGTTGTGCGGATCCGGGTGTGGTTGAGCGAGGAGTCGGGGGGCGCGTATCGGCCGGATGGCGTTGCGCCGGAGTTCAGCGTGTCGCGGCTGATCGATCCGATCGCCGCGGCGGTGCGGAACCCGGATTCGGCGGAGAACATGCTGCGGAACAACCCGGACCTGCGTCGGCAGTGGCTGGAGCAGTTCATGGGGGCGCGGGGGACGAGCCGCACGCCGCGGACCGCGCCGCCGCGGAATTCTTCTGGATCGGGGTCGGGTACGCCGTCGAGCTCTACGCCCGCGAAGGAGGGTCGATGACCCGGCGCGGCTTCACACTGCTGGAGGTGGCGCTGGCCGCGGCGATCGGCGGGCTGATCGTGCTCGCCGCGCTGGGCTTGCTCACGGCGATGGACCGGACGGACCGTCGGCTGCAGGCGCGGGTGGAGCAGCAGAGCGAGCTCGAGCGTGTGCATCTGGTGATGGACCGCGCGCTGGGGGCGATTCTGGTGTCGGACCAGGCGCCGCCGTCGCAGCAGGTGAGTGAGGGCCAGGTGACGGGGGGTCAGGAGCGGGGCGCGCCGCTGCCGCCGCGGATTCAGTTGAGCATGGACCGGGGCATGGGGCAGATGGCTCGTCGGCCCGATGCGAGCGGCGAGGTGAATGTGACGACGCCGCAGCGCCTGGAGATCGTGCTGCTGCAGAGCCCGGTGCCGACGGACGAGCAGAGCGGCTCGATCGATCGGTGGATCCGCGCATCGCGGCGGATCGGTGATCGCGAGCGCGAGGAGGAGGAGGAAGAGGAGAGCGCGACGCCGGTGGCGGTTGCGGTGCCTGTGGCGGCGGAGACGGATAGCGGGGTTGGCGCTGAGGCGGCGGTGAAGGCGGTGCGGGGGGCGTTTGAGTGGCGGCAGAAGCCGGCGGCGGGATCGGCGCGGGGCGGTTTCGCGGGTGTGGAGCGGACGGAGGACGGGCGGACGGTGTGGGAGTTGTGGTGGATTCCGCTGCCGCGGCTGACGGATGATGGGCGGCCGGTGGAGTCGCTGGAGAATGCGCGGCCGTACCGGATTGCTTCGGACATCGTGTACGGGCGGTGGCTGGCGTTCTCGAAGCGGGAGCGCAAGCCGGTGTACGCGACGGCGTACCGGCTGGAGTTGCCGGCGTATTTCGAGATGGAGGTCGAGACGGTCAACGGGCAGTATGCGAACTGGATGTTCGAAGTGGGCTGGGCGACGGGGCCGGAGACGTTCCGGACGCCGGCGCCCGCGGCGGAGGGCGATGGGGAGCAGCCGACGCGTGAGGATCTGGATCGTGCGCGGGCGAGGGCGCGGGTGACGCCAGGAGCGCGGCCGGGCGCGGGGTCGGGCGATCGGCCGGCGGGGAACGAGTCGGGCGGCGCGAAGGACGGTGGGAAGTGATGCGGCGCGCGCGAGGCCGGGGCGGTGCGCAGCGGCGCGGGTATGCGCTCGCGCTGGTGGTCGCGCTGTCGGCGGTGTTCGTGATCATGGTGGCACTGATGCTGGACCGCGATTCGGTGAGCGTGCGTGCAGCGCGTCGGCAGGCGCAGACGTACGCCGATCATCATCTCTCGAAGGGCATGCAGGAGGGGCTGGCGGCGTGGATGCGGAGCAACGCGGGCGAGCCGATCGGGGCTGCGCTGGATGACGACGGGCTGGCGTTCACGATCGAGGCGGACAGCGGGCAGTCGGTCGAGGTGTATCTCGAGCAGGCGCAGGGGACGCTGCTGGCGGATCTGTCGGGGCTGACGGGGCCGGCGCTGGAGGTGGGCTTGCGCGCGCTCAAGGGGGTGGTGGAGCAGACCGGGGGCGACCGGGCGCTCATCGGGCGGATGACGCGGACGCACGGCCCGCTGCAGGTGAGTGTGCGGGAGGCGCCGGTGGAGGTCTTGCGGGCGATCGCGGGCGCGGTGCTGGACTCGACGAAGGCCGAGGACCTGGTGTCGCAGATCGAACAGGCGCGGGCGGAAGGCGAATCATGGGAGCGGGTGAACCTGGGGCCGATCTTCACGCAGGTGAATGTGTCGGAGGAAGAGCGGGCGCTTTTGCAGATGATGCTGGCGGGTGAGACGGCGTTGTGGCGGGTGGTGTTGCAGGCGGTGCCGCGGACCCCGCGTCCGGGGGTGGAGCCGGTGCGGTATGGCGGGCTGCTGCACGCGACGAGCGGCCCGATGCGGAACTCGGCGGGTGAGAGCGCGACGCAGCGGAACACGGGGTTCCTGACGTGGGACCGGATTGAGACCTGGGAGGGGGCGGGGCGGGGGAGAGGGAGCGGGCGCGAAAGCCGCTAGGATGGGTTTCTCCGCCGCGGTGTGCGTGGCGTTTGCCGGGAGTGTTCATGGGCTCGAACGCGGTCGATCGCAGGCAGGCATCGCGGGTGACGCTGATCAGTCAGGTCGCCGCGGCGGTGTTCGTGCTGGGCGCGGCGGCGGTGCTGGCGGTGGGGCTGCCGGGTCAGGAGCCGGCGCGGGCGCCGGGGGATCTGACGCTCGGTCCGTTGCCGGCGCCGGCACAGAACAACGGCAACGGCGCGGAGGGGACGCGGCTGGTGGATGCGCCGGCGGTGGCGGCGCGGCTGGGGACGTTCTCGAATGCGCCGCGGCCGCGGGTGGTTGAAGCGCCGGTGGCGACGACTCAGAACACGACGACGGCGGCTCCGCCGGTGGCGCCTTCCGCGGAGGTCAAGTACCTGGGCTCGGTGGCGGTGGGGCCGCGGCTGGTGGCGCTGGTGCTGGACAACGCGAAGCAGCGGATGGTCGCGGAGGGCGACCGGGTGAGCATGGGTGTTGTCCGCGGGATCGAGCCGGAGTTGATCCGCGTCGAGACGGATACGGAGATGAAGGAGATCCGTCGGGCGGAGCGGACGGCGGCGGCGACGGGGCGGGGGAACGAGGGGGCCGTGATGCCGATGTCGGCATCGCAGGCGGGTCGGAACGCGCCGAACGCGCAGCGGTTCGCGAACCAGGCGCAGCCGGCGCTGCAGCCCAAGGGGGGCGCGGATGCGCAGCGGCTGCGTCGGCAGTTCATCACGGACATGCGTGACAAGCTGAAGAGCTCGGGGCAGTACGCGACGGAGGAGGAACTGAACGAGGCGCTCGCCAAGACGGTTGAGCAGGCCGGGTATCAGTTCGAGGAAGGGGACAAGAAGCAGTGAGCGTCCGCATCGCGTACCTGACCAGGGGCGGTCGCGGGAGCGTGCTTACCGGCGTGCGGCTGGTGGGGCAGTCGAGCGATCAGTCGTTGCCGGCGCGGGATGGGGCCGAGCGTGGTGAAGCTCCGCGCGGTGATGGTCGTGGTGGTGAAGGTGTACCGCGGCCGCTCGAGCCCGATGATGCTGCCCGGTGGATCAAAGAGAAGCTGGCGGCAGCGCGGTCGACCAGGGCGCTCGCGCTCTTGTGTCTTGATACCCAGGGCGCGGTGTGCAGCTGGCTGACGAGCCCGTCTCGGGAGATCGAGGTCGTCGCGGCGACGGCGCGGCAGGCATCGTTCGCGGGGCGTGATCTGGATGCGCCCGCGCGGTCGGGGGGCGTGCTGGAGTTCTACGCGGGGGATGCGACGGACTCGTCGATCGAGCCGCTGGCGGCGCCGAAGGCGGCCGAGCCGCGGCGGTCGCTGCTGCCCGGGCGCGGGAAGGCTGAGAGCAATGGGGCGGCGGGGACTGGTGGGGGGGCTGGTGGTACAGCGAAGGTAACGCCCGAGCGGCTGCCGGTGCTGGCGGTGCAGGATGTCCCAGCGCGGCTGGTGATCGATGCGCTCGATCGCGTGAGTGTGCCTGTTGAGGGTGTGTGCACGCTGTGGCATCTGATGGCATCGGCGTGGGACCCTTCGCGGCGGGGATCGCAGCGGTCGGGCGGGAGCGAGGCTGTTGCGGGGTCGACTGTCGCTGAGTCTTCGGGGCCGATGACGGCGGTGCTGGTGGTTGATCCTGCGGGTCGGCTGTTGTGGGCGTGGTCGCGGGACGGCGCGCTGGTCGCGGCGGGGTCGGTGCGGCTGGCGGTGAGCGGCGATGAGGACGCGTTGCCGGTGTACGGCGAGAGCGATGTGGCGCGGGTGTGCGCTGAGTGGCTGAGCTGGGCAGCGCAGGTCGGGAGCGCGCCGGCGCGGGCGGTGTGCATCGTGACGCCGGGCGTGGAGGGGACGGAGCCCGCGGCGTTCGGCGCTGCGCTGGGCCGCGCGTGGGAGGGGCTCGCGGTTGATCTGGTGACGGCCCCGGACCCGGTGCTGGCGACGCTCGAGCGCGCTGCGGCGGCGATGGAGTCGACGCCCGCGCCCGATGAGCCATCGCGCGATCCATCGCAGGGGCTGGTGGGGCTGGGCTCGCGGCCGGGGAAGCGGCATCGGCGGATGTATCTGTGGTCGGCGGGCGCTTTGGCGGCGATGTCGGCGATGATCGCGGTGTCGGCGTGGCGGCTGGGGTCGCTCGCGGCGGCAGCGCAGTCCGCGGCGAACGGCTGGCGGAACGAGTGGCGCGAGTTGATCCAGCGCGAGCACCCCGAGGCGGCGTATGAAGCGCCGGGGCAGAGCATGCTGCAGTCGCTGGAGGGCGAGGTGAACCAGCGCGAGCGGGCGGTGGCGCCGATCGCGGGCACGGGCACGGTGATGCCGGTGTTGCGCGAGGTCGAAGCGCTGACGCTGGTGATGGCGGATCCGAACCACAAGCTGGTGTCGCTGATCGCGGATTCGGATCTGCGAACAGAGATCACGGTGATCGTGCCGGACACGGCGACGGCGGAGCAACTCGTGCGCGCGGTGCAGCGGGTGTCGGGCTCGGCGATCGCCAGCTGGAACCCGCGGCTGACGACGGAGACGACCGGGCAGGACCGCGGGAAGGTGCGGCTGCAGCTCACGGGGATCTGGACGAGGCCGGGCGATCGCGGCGGTGAGCGGGAAGGGGGCGGGTCGTGAGCCGCGCTTCGATGCAATCCGAGGCGATCGAGGACCTGCGTTTCGAGCAGGCAGCGCGGGCTGCGCGCAGCGAGCGGGCGAATAGCCCACGCTATCTGGTGCTGCTGTCGGGTTTCCTGTTCGTGCTGGCGGTGTTGTTCCTGGTGGTGCAGATCCGGGATCGCGCTGCGGCGGAGGAGCGGGTCGAGCGCGAGCGGCGGACAGCGCAGCGCGCGGTCGAGCTCTCGACGCGTCTGGCGGGGCTGAAGGAGCAGGCGCGGACGGCGGGGCCGGATGTGGGCGCGATGGACACGGGGCCGATGCTGTTCACGCGGCTGGAGACGATCGCGCAGGTGGCGGGCATCAGAGAGGCGATCGCCCTGCCGCGGACGATCGTCGGCGCGACGATCCCGGGGGCGCGGCAGACCAAGTACGAGTACACGCTGCGGGGCGAGGCGGTGGAGCCGATGCTGCGGTTCGTGCAGCAGGCGACGCAGCAGGTAAAGGGTCTCGAGGTGGTGCGGCTCGAGGTGACGCCGGAGGCGACGGGGTGGAAGGTCACCGCGGTCTTCTCGCGGTGGGAACGGACGGAAGGCGCATGATGCAGCGACGCGTGATGACTATGAAGCTTGTGTGCGGTGTGGCGTGCGGCGTGGCGGGGGTGCTGTTCGTGGGCGCGTGCGGCGGGCCGGCGCGGCAGGAATCGACCGCGCTCCGCGACTTCAACCAGGAGCGTGCGGCGTCCTTGGACCGTGCGATGGCGCTGGCGGATCAGGCGCAGTCGGCGCAGCGGGAGGGGAAGAACGCGGAGGCGATCGTGCTGTACGAGCAATCGATCGCGGCGCGGGCGGACATCGCATCGGTGTGGCACAACTACGGCGTCGTGCTGATGCTGGAGAATGATTATGTCCGTGCGGCGGATGCGTTCCGGACCGCCGCGGACCTGGCGCCGACGGACCCGCGTGCGTACGAGAATCTGGGGCTGATCTATCTCGAGCGCGGGTTCCACGAGGATGCGCTGCGGTACTACGGCATGGCGCTGGCGCGGGACGGGAACTACCTGCCGGCGCTGCGAGGGGCGGTCGCTTCGGCGAAGGCGCTGCTGCGGAGCGACGAGCAGATCGCGGAGTGGATCCGGCGCGGGCTGCTGCAGGAGTCGGACCCGCGGTGGCTGGAGATCTTCCAGAGCCAGCGGATCCGCGTCGAGGGGGAGCTTCGCGACCGCGAGCGGGATCGGGACCGGCGCGGCTGATGGGCGAGGCTGAGTGGCGCGGGTAAGTGGCGCGGCTGATCAGCTCTCGTCGATCCAGCCGAGTGTGCGGAAGAGTGCGCGGGTGGGCGGGATGATCTCGCTGGCGTTGGCGTCGTCGAAGATGCGCGCGGTGTCGAGCGGGAGCCAGTAGACCTCGCTGTATTCCCAGTTGGCGGGAGCGAGACCGTCGAGCACGCCTTCGAGCGGGCCCAGGTCGACTTCAACGGTGACATCGAGGCTCATGGCCAGGTCGTCGCGGGCGAGTGCGACGATGCGGGCTGCGGCGAGGTCGGCGACGATGTCGAGTTCTTCCTCGAGTTCCTCGGCGAGCTGGCGGCGGATGTCTGCATCGGTGATGGTGTGGATCGCGGCGGGCGGGGGCGCGATGCCGCCGGAGGGGCCGAGCTCCCACATGCCGCCGTAGAAGGAGGTTTCCGTGCCGCGGCGGCCGAGGAGGACGTGCCTTCGGCCCGTGTTGTCGCGGGCGAGGAGGACGGCGGTGACGGCGAGGATGCGGACGTTGGTCTTGACCTGTGGTTGCACGACGAGGCGTGCGTAGCCCTCGCGGCGGCAGGTGAGTTCGGCGAGCTCGGGGTCGACGGTGACGACAGCGAGGATGGGGCCGTTGTAGAGCCGCGGGTTGAGAGCGCACATCGCGTTCCAGCGTGCGGATTCCGCGGCGGTCAGCGCAGGCGGGCGGGCTTCGGTCACGGTGATGGAGAGCGGGCGCGCGGGGTCGAGGCGCCAGGATTCGGCGTGTTCGATGCCGCGGTAAGGGATGCCGTGGGCGTCGCTCATGGGTGTGATCGTGCGACGGCTCAGGGGCGGAGGGCTTCGGCGAGCCCGGGCATGTCGGAGAGGCCGTCGAGGCCGAGGGCTTTGGCTTCGACATCGATCGCGGCTTTGAGCTTCTGCTGGGCCTGGGCCATGGCGTTGTTGATGGCTTCGGCGATCAGGGCGGAGGCGAGCTGGCGGGTGCGGTCGTCCGCGGCCATGCCGCCGACGAGGGCGGGGCTGAGCTCGACCTCGAGCACCTTCATGGTGCCGGTGACGGTGGCGCGGGCGGCGCCGCCGCCGGCCTCGCCGATGACGCGGGTTTCTTCCATGCGGGCGCGGACACGGTCGCCGGCTTCTTTGATGAGGTGCTGGTTCTTCATGAGGCCGGCGATGGCGCCCATGCTCTTGAACTTGTCGAACATCGAATGACCTCGGCAGTCTGGTGGTTGAATCGCGCTACGGGATCATTGCTCTTCCCGCGGGGCGCGGGGCTGGACGGTGGTGATGCGGCCGCCGAAGAGCTCGAGGGCCTGCTTGACGAGGGGGTGTTCGTGGATGGGCTGGGCCGGCGCTGCGGGCGCGGCATCGTCGCCCGCGGCGGGGGCATCCTTCGAGACAACCCGGCAGCGGACGGGTCGCTGCACCGCGCGGGTGGCGAGCTGCGCGATCTCCTCTTCGCAGGAGCGGGCGACGACGGCGAGATCGGGCGGGGCTTCGATGACGAGGCAGTCGCCCTCGACGCCGGCGAGCGTGCAGCCGGCGACGACGAGCTTCAGACGCCGGCTGGGGATCTCCTGCTGCTGGATGTGGAGCCAGAGCGCGGCGGGATCGGCGGGGGCTTTATCGATCTTGCGGAGGGCGGGGCCGGGCTGAGATGGCGCATCCGGCGGCTGCGCGGTGTGGGCCGCGGCGGAGGTGGCCGGGGCCGCCGGCGGTTCGGGCCGTTGTGGCGCTGGTAGTGGTGCGATCTTTGGAGTCGGCGGTGTCGGCGATGCGGCCGGCCCGGGGAGTGCGGGCGATCGGCGTGTCTCCGGCGCCGCCGTCAGCGTTTTTTTGCGGGGGCGCCTCCGCTGCCGCCCGAGACGAGCGCGGTGACATCCGCGAGCTTCTCGGTGAGCGCGAGCCGCACGGCGAGCGCATCGAGCAGCGCCCGCGGCGTGGCCGAGCTCTTGACCGCGCGCTGCACGTTCTCGCAGAGGGCGATCATGTGCACGAGGCCCGCGGCGTCGAAGCGTTCCGCGCGGGCCGCCTCCGCAGCGCGGGCTTCATCGGAGAGATCGACCAGCGGCGTCTGCGGCCCGCACGCGGCGAGGATCATCAGGTCGCGGAAGCGGTTGACGAGCGTCTCGATGACCTGGTCGGCGGAGGTGCCGCGGCTCAAGAGTTCATCGACGATCTGCAGTGCAGGGGCGGGGTCGCCGTCGGCGAGGGCATCGACGAAGCGCGCGATGAGCTCGCGGTCGGGGAGGCCCAGCAGTTCTTCGAGGAGCTTGGTGGTGAGCTTCTTCTCGCCCGCGGCCATGAGCCGGTCCATGAGCGAGAGGCCGTCGCGCATCGAGCCGTTGGCGAGGCGCGCCACGGCGTGGAGCAGTTCGGGCTCGGCCTTGAGGCCTTCATCTTTGACGATGCGCTCGAGGTGCTCGGTGATCTGCGTCGAGGGGATGTTGCGGAAGTCGAAGCGCTGGCAGCGGGACTGGATGGTGGCGGGGACCTTCTGCGGGTCGGTGGTGCAGAGGATGAACTTCACGTGCTCGGGCGGCTCCTCCATGGTCTTGAGGAGGGCGTTGAAGGCTGAGGTCGAGAGCATGTGGACCTCGTCGATGATGTAGACCTTGTACTTGCCGCGCATGGGCCGGTACGCGGCGTTGGCGATGAGCTCGCGGACGTTCTCGACGCCGGTGTTGCTGGCGGCGTCGATCTCGATGGTGTCGGTGTCCTGGCCGGACATGATGGCCTGGTCGACCTCCGGCGAGCCGCCGTTGAGGGCCTTGGCGAAGATGCGGGCCATGGTGGTCTTGCCCACGCCGCGGGTGCCGCAGAAGAGGTAGGCGTGGGCGACGCGGTTGGCCTTGATGGCGTTCTGGAGGGTGCGGGCGATGGGCTCCTGGCCGACGACCTCATCGAAGTCGCGGGAGCGGTAGCGTCGAGCGAGTACGGTGTACGCCATGGGAGGCGATTGTACGGAGGGGTGGGGGCGGGGCCGGTGCGGCGTGGGAATGAGAGGAGGCGTGGGGGCGGCCCGGCCGGGGGGTGCGGCGCGTGGCCAAGGGTCTTGACGGGTCTGACCCCGATCAGGTACCTTCCCGCCGCGCGACCAGGGAGCCCCGCCGGGGAGAAGCCATGTTGAAACTGTTCCAGCGTGATGAGCCCGCGATCGGTTCGATTCTGTACCGCGGCACGATGACCCTGCGGCTCGAGGAGTTCTTCTTCCTCGAGAAGCACAAGATCACGATCGCGCCGGGGAAGCCCGGTGATGGAAACACCGCGTGGTCCTTGAAGCTGTCGCACCCGGAGTGGGGCGAGGCGGACCTGGTGTGCTTGAACGATCCGCCGATGCCGCCCGATTTCCTCATCGACTATGCGCAGGGGCTGTCGCCGGCGGAGCGTGAGGATGCGAAGGCGGCGGGCACGGCGGTGATGATCCGCTGCAAGCCCAAGCGCAAGCAGGTGCTCAGCGACCGAAAGAAGATGCTGCGGTACATGCGGGCGATCATGGCCGACGACGCCGTGGGCGCGGTCGATCACGCTTCGGAGGTGTTCTGGTCCCGCTCCGGGCTGGACGAGGAACTCGCGCACGATGCGGACCTGGACATCCAGTCGCTGTTCACCGTGCACGCCGTCGGGGACGACAGCGGCGAGAAGGTTCGGTGGGTGCACACGCACGGGCTGGACAAGCTGGGCGCTTTCGACTTCGACATCCTGAACCCGGGCGAAGAGATCCTTTCGCACGATGCGGATGTGCTGCGGGCGATTGCGTTCCTGATCGCATCGGGCGAGGTGAAGGAAGACGAAGCGCGGGCGTCGATCGGGAGCCCCAAGGGCGATGTCCGCTTCGTGCCTGCGAAGGACTTTCAGAAGAAGGCGATCGAGAAGTACACGCGGATGCGCGATCCAGAGGATCACACCGAGAAGCGGGTCGTGCTGTGCGAACCGGGGAAGTCGCTGCTGGGTGATAAGCCGCAGCCGAGCAGGTTCCTGTCCGGGTCGCTGCAGCAGTGCGTGATGCACTTCGGACACGATGCGACGGAGCTGATGGCGCAGCGGGCGCGGGCCTCGGCGCCGGTGCTGCAGCGGCTGATGGCGGAGTTCGAGGAGTTCCAGGTGCAGCCGGTTGTCAAGATCGGGTACGAGACGGACCACGGCCCCGACAAAGAGGGCAACCGCGGCGCCGAGCACATGTGGTTCGAGCTGCACGGCATCAGGGGCCACACGCTCGATGCGACGCTCTTGAACGAGCCGTTCGACATCGCGCGGATGAAGGCGGGCGACCGGGGCGAGCACCCGATCGAGCGGCTGACGGACTGGCAGATCATGACGCCGGTGGGCAACATGACGCCGCGGACGCAGATGGCAGCGCGGTTCCTGCGTGAGCACGCGGATGAGATCCGCGAGGCGATCCGGAACGCGGGTGATGGGGAGTGAGCCGACGCGGGTTTGATGTGTGCGGGACGGTGGCGGCGCCGCAGTACAGCCGTCACGGGCTGCAGGCAGGGGGCGACGATGAAGCTGTTCGAGCGTGATGATCCATCGGTCGGCTCGGTGCTGTACCGCGGCACGGTACGGCCGCGGGCCGAGGAGTTTTCCTTTCTCAAGAAGCACGGGATCACGCTCGGGCCGGGGATGCCCGGCGAGGGCGGGCTTGCGTGGTCTTTGAGGCTGTCGCACCGGGAGTGGGGCGAGGCGGATCTGCTCTGCCCGCACGAGCCGCCGATGCCCAACGGGTACGCGGTCGAGTTCGCGAACGGGCTTTCGCCGGCGGAGCGGAAGGAATGCAAGGCCGCTGGAACGGCGGTGCTGGTGCATTGCAAGGCCACGCGGAAGCACGTTCCCAGCGACCGCAAGAGGATGCTGCGGTACGCGCGGGCGGTGATGGGCGACCATGCGCTGTGCGTCCTTGACCACGGCTCGGATGCGTTCTGGTCGCGGGCGGGGCTGGACGAGGAATTGGCGCACGATGCCGACCTGGACATCCAGTCGCTCTTCAGTGTGCACGCGGTTGCGGATCCGACCGGGCAGAGGGTGCACTGGCTGCACACGCACGGGCTGGACAAGCTCGGCGCGTTCGACTTTGACATTCTGAATCCGGGCGAGGACATCATGGTGCACGACTCGGAGGTCGTGCGGGCGATCGCGTTCATGATCGCATCGGGCGTGCCGCAGGAGGGTGAACGCCGCGTGCCGTTGGGCAGCCCGGGTGGCGATCTCTGGTTCGTGCCCGCGGCGGAGTTTCAGGAGCGGGCGGCGGAGCGGTTCACGCGGATCCGCAACGAGCCGGAGCACCACACGCGCAAGCGCGTCGTGCTGTGCGATCCGGGCCTGCCGGTGCGCGGGTACAAGCCGCACCCGAGCCGGTTCCTGTCGCGATCGCTCGAGGGGTGCAGGCTGCACATCACGAAGGAGGCGACGGACCTGATGGCCGCGCGCGCCCGCGCTTCGCTGCCGCTCCTGCAGCGGCTGCGAGAGGAGTTCGCGGAGTTCCCGCTGCAGGTCGTTGCCAAGATCGGTTACGAGACCGACACCGGCCCGGATGAGAACGAGAACGGCGGTGTGACGGTGATGTGGTTCGATGTGCACGGCATCGAAGGGGACTCGCTTGATGCCACGCTCGTGAGCGAGCCGTTTGATATCTCGCGCCTGAAGGTCGGGGACCGGGGGCGGCACCCGGTCGAGCGGCTCGCGGACTGGATGATCGTGACGCCGCTGGGGGATATCACGCCGCGGACGCAGTTGCCGGCGCGGATCCTGCGGGAGAACCGCGAGGAGATTCTCAGGGTCATTCGCAGCGGCGGGGGGCTGCCGGAGGGCGCGGCGGATCTGGCGGGGTGATCGGGCTCGCGCTGGCGGCGTGCTGATGGGTCGGGCGATCGGCGGGCGGGGGCCCGCCCTCGTGCATCCCCCCGGTCGGCGGCCAGGACACCGGCGGCACCGGACGACGGCCGCTTATGGCTGCTGCGGTCAAGCCCTGACCAGGTTCACGGGCCATCCGTGCACCGGGCCCGGCCGCCGACCGGGGGGACGCGTGGCCGCAACTCTAGCCGGGCCGCGGCGGATGGGAAGCCGATCCGGGCGGGGCCGTTTCTCGTACACTCCTTCCGGTGAGCGAACCTACTTCCAGCGATGTGCAGCCGGCCGCGGCCCGCTCCGGCGGTCGGGCGGGTGAACTGGCCAACCCGGTCGAGGCGGCGGCGCGGCAGAAGACGACGCTGCTGCGCGTCGTGCGGATGGGGTTCATCATCCTCTTCTTCACGGTGGCGCTGCTGTCGCTCCTGGGCGTCAATCCCGACAGCCCGGCGGGGGAGGTTCGCCGCGCGATCCTCTGGCCGCTGACGCTGGGGGGCGTGGTGGTGGTGGCGGGGCTCTTCCTGCTGATCGACTACCTCACGCCCCGCAAGAAGATCTCGACGCTGTTCTCGATCCTGCTGGGGCTGATGGGCGCGATGCTCGCGACGATCGCGATCGGGTTCGTCATCGATCTGTTCGTCAAGACCTACGACATCCAGGGCCAGGACAATCTGGTCGCGACGTTCAAGGTGCTGCTGGGCATCGGGCTCGCGTACCTGGGCATCACAACGGTGCTGCAGACGCAGGACGATTTCCGGCTGGTGATCCCGTATGTCGAGTTCGCCAAGCAGATCCGCGGCACGCGGGTGATGCTGCTGGATACTTCGGCGCTCATCGATGGGCGTGTTGCGGATCTGGCGCCGACGAATTTCATCCAGTCGCCGATCGTGATCCCGCACTTTGTGGTGGGCGAGTTGCAGCAACTGGCCGACAGCGGCGATGGCATGAAGCGGACCAAGGGCCGGCGGGGGCTGGATGTCATCAGCCGGCTGCAGCGCTCGCCGCTGCTGGATGTGACGATCGATGAGACGGTCGTGCCGGGCAAGGCGGTTGATCAGATGCTGGTCGAGCTGGCGAAGACGATGCCGGCGATGATCGTGACGACGGATGTCGGGCTGGCGCGGGTGGCGAATATCCAGCACATCCCGATCCTGAACCTGAACGATCTGGCGAACGCGCTGAAGCCGTCGTTGATCCCCGGGCAGCCGATTCAGTTGAAGCTGCTCAAGCGGGGCGAGCAGCCCGAGCAGGGTGTGGGGTATCTGCAGGACGGGACGATGGTGGTGGTCGAGAACGGGTTTACGCGGATCGGCGAGGTGGTGAAGGCGACGGTGACGACCTCGATGCAGACCTCGGCGGGGCGGCTGATCTTCGCGCGGATCGAGGAGGATGCGCCGCCGCGGCGGGAGGCGCAGGCACGCCCGGCGGCGATGGAAGCGCCGGAGCCGGTATCGACGAACGAGGCCTCCGGTCAGGATGCGGGCGGCGATGCGCGGGGTGAGGCTCCTGGCGAGGACGAGCCGCCGGTGGATGCGAATGGATCGGAGTCGGCGCGGGATGCGGGCGAGCGGCGCTCGCCTTTCCCGCCCAAGCCGCCGACGCGATCGGTGCGTTCGGGCACACCGAGGAATCCGCGGCGATGAGGCGTCATCGATTGATCAGCGTTGTTGTCGTGGCGGCGGCCGTGCTGGGTGCCAGCGCGGTTGGCGGGTGCGCGAAATCGCGGCACGCCTCCGACTGGAAGCCCAACGAGCGCGGCGCGACATCGCAGAGCGCGCGGCTGGTCGATGACGGGCTGGACCACTTCCGCGGCGAGGTCGATTGGGATCGGCGGCGGTCGGTCTACCGGCAGGCGCTGGAGACGGTGCCGAGCACGCAGACGCCGATCCGGGATCAGTGGGGGGAGTCGCGGAAGGCGTGGCGGGATCTGGCGGGCGCGGTGCGCGGGGATCTGGATCGCGGGAAGGACTAAGCAGTGCCACCGAGATTGCTTTGAATCTCGGTGGCTCTTGGGCGTTCGACGCGGGCTTTCACACTCCCGGCGTCGCGGGTGTGACGGCCGGGGTGTGCAAACCCGCATCCTCAGCACCTGAGCCACCGAGATCCGCACTTGGTGTGCGCAGTGAAGAACCGAGATCCCTGTGTGCGGATCTCGGTGGCACATCGTTGGTGATTGATCAGCCGAGGGCCGCAGCGCCCGAGATGATTTCGGTCAGCTCGGTCGTGATCTGGGCCTGGCGGGCGCGGTTGAACTTGCGGGTGAGGGCCTTGCCCATCTTGCCGGCGTTGTCGGTCGCGGCTTTCATCGCGACCATGCGGGCGACGTGCTCGCTGACGATCGCATCGTTGAACGCCTGGAAGAGCATCGAGCGGACCGCGGCGGGGAGGAGGTCGTTGAGGAGCTCCTCGGCGCTGGGGCTGAACTCGAAGATCGGGGTGGCGCCGCCGGTCGCCTTCTTGGCCTTGCCGGTGGGCTCGGCCTTGAAGGGCAGGAGCTGCAGGACGGTGGGGACCTGCTTGCCCGCGGAGATATACCGCATGTAGACGACGCGGACGGTGGCGATCTCGCCAGCGAGGAACCGCTCGATGTAGGTCTCGGCGAGGGCCTTGATCGCCGCGTACTCGGGCTTGTCGCCAAACTGCGTGTGCTGGCGGGTGACGGGGATCTTGGAGAAGCGGAGGAAGCTCAGGCCCTTCTTGCCGACGAGCTCGATCTCGCCGTTCTTGACCGCCGCGTTGTTGCGGAGCAGCTGCATGAACTGGCGGAGGACAGCGCCGTTGTAGGGGCCGCAGAGGCCGCGGTCGGAAGTGAGGATGAGGGTGACGTCCTTGCCGGTCTTGGGCTGGCTCAGGAGCGGGTGGCTGGAGTCGCCGAGGCTGTCGCCGAGCTGGCCGACGAGTTCGAAGAGCGTCTCGGTGTAGGGCTTGCTCGCGGTGGACGCCTGCTGGGCGCGGGCGAACTTGCTCGTCGCGATCATCTGCATCGTTTTGGTGATGCGGCGGATGTTGGCGACCGCCTTGATGCGCTTCTTGATCTCGCGTGTCTTGGCCATAGGGGCGGAAGTGTAGCCGGGCGGGGGTGGATTGTCGGGCTTGAACGAGCCAGCGCGGTCGACGCGTGGGATGGGGCGCTGGCGCCCGTGGGCGGGCGGTGCAAGCTCTTGCCGGCGGGTGGGTTAGGGCGGTGGCCGGACTGGTGACTGAACGGGCGCGAGGCCCGTGGTCTGGCCGAGTGTCAGGCCGTCGTAGGCGAGGGCCATCCCGGCGGGGAGCGTGGCGGTTGTCTCGGCGTGCCCCAGGTCGTGGGCCATGTGCACGAAGTAGGCCTGTTCGGGCTCGCAGCGCTCGGCGATGTTGACCGCCTGGTCGAGCGTCAGGTGGGTGGGGTGGTGGCGGTGGCGGAGGGCATCGAGGACGAGGGTCTTGAGGCCGCGGAGGCGGGGCCAGGATTCGGGGGGGACGGCGGAGACATCGGTGCAGTAGGCGAGGGGGAAGGGGGAGCCGGGCGGTTCGACACCGGACTCGGATTCGAAGCGGTAGCCCAGGACCGGGAGGCGGCCGTGGAGGAGACGGATGGGGGTGATCTTGAGGCCGAAGAGTCGGCGGGGGAGGCCCTGATCGACCTCGCGGGGCTCGATGCGGTGGGCGATCAGGTGGGCGACGAAGGAGTCGTTGACGTTGTGCGCCCGCTCGAAGATGTGCTTGTAGACGCGGTGGAGGTGTTCGAGGGTGTGGGGCTCGGCGTAGATGTCGATGGGGGATTGCTGGACGGCGTTGAAGCGGCGGACTTCATCGAGGCCGAAGGTGTGGTCGACGTGGTTGTGGGTGAAGAGGATGGCATCGCAGCGGCGGAGGCCGAAGCGGAGGGCCTGGGTGCGAAGGTCGGGGCCGGCGTCGATGAGGATGGTGCGGGGTTGGCCGCGGGGATCGGTGAGGTGGATTGCCGCGGCGGTGCGGAGGCGGTTGTCCTTGGGGTCGGTGCTGAGGCAGACAGCGCAGTCGCAGCCGATGGTGGGGATGCCCGCGGAGGTGCCGGTGCCGAGGAAGACGAACCGCATCGGGTGGAGGTTAGGTGCGGGGGGCGGGAGCGGAAGGCGGGGCGGGCGTATCCGCAAGGGCCGGGGCGATTTAGGCGGCGTGATCTGGGCGAGCAGGTTCCCTAGAGTCACGGTTCCTATGCCTATTCCCCGCGTTGCCATCGTCGGCCGGCCCAATGTCGGCAAGTCGTCCCTCATGAACATGCTCGCGGGGGCGAAGGTGTCGATCGTCGATCCCACGCCGGGCGTGACCCGGGACCGTGTGTCGGCGATCGTCGACCTCGAGCACTCCGAGCAGGATGGGCCCAAGAAGGTCGCCGAGTTCATCGATACCGGCGGGTTCGGGGTGTACACGGCCGAGGGGGCGCGGTACGACGAGATCGGCGCGGACCTGGCGACGCTGACCGAGAGCATCGAAGCGCAGATCGCGCAGGCGGTCGAGACCGCCGACCTGGTGCTCTTCTGCATCGATGTGCAGCAGGGGATCACGCCGATCGATGAGGAGATCGCGCGGCAGCTTCGCGAGGGGCGGTACGCGAAGGGCGGGAACCGCGCCAAGGGCGAGCATCGGCGGACGCCGCCGGTGCAGATCGTGGCGACCAAGACCGATGGGCCCAAGTGGGAACTGCACGCGCTGGAGCTCTCAGCGCTGGGGTTCGGCGAGCCCTTGATGTGCTCGGCGATGAACAACTACCTGCGGCGGGCGTTCGTTGATGCGATGTACGAGTTGCTGCCGGAGAATGTCGAAGAGGAGCAGGACGCGAAGGCGGACCTCCTGCTCGCGATCGTGGGCAAGCGCAACGCGGGCAAGAGCACGCTGGTGAACACGCTGGCGGGCGAGCCGCGGATGATCGTCTCGGAGATCGCGGGCACGACGAGGGACGCGGTCGATGTGAAGTTCGAGATGGACGGCCGGACGATGATCGCGATCGACACCGCCGGGCACCGCCGCAAGAAGAGCTTCCAGAACATGGTCGAGCACTTCGCCTTCGACCGCGTGCAGCGGTCGATCGAGCGGGCGGATGTGGTGATCCTCTTGCTCGATGGCACGGACCCGATCAGCCAGGTGGATGAGCAGCTGGCTGCGCTCATTCAGAAGGCGTACAAGCCGGTCATCATCGTGGTGAACAAGTGGGATCTCATCGAGGGCCGCAACGACCCCAAGGGCCGGCCGGTCACGACCAAGACCTACGAGAAGTATGTGCGGAACGAGTTGCGGGCGCTGCACTTCGCGCCCATCGCTTTCATGTCGGGCGAGAAGGGCGAGAATGTGCGGGCGACGGTGGAGCTCGCCTTCGAGCTCAAGCAGCAGGCGGCGGAGCGCGTGACGACGGGCAAGCTGAACCGCTTGATCCGCGGCATCCTCGAGACGCGGGGCCCGACGGACACGAAAGGCACGCAGGCGAAGGTGTACTATGTGGCGCAGACGGGCGTCGAGCCGCCGACGATCACGATGGTGGTCAACCACCCCGAGCTCTTCCGGCCCAATTACATGCGCTTCCTGATGAACCGCTTCCGCGAGGAGCTGCCGTTCGAGGAAGTGCCGGTGCGGCTGGTGGTGCGGGCGCGGCGTCAGCGCGGCGCCGACGACCTCGCGGACCGGGGCGAGGGCGAGCCCGAGCGGATCGTCCGCGGCAAGAAGGGGGCGGTGCCGACCTCGCGTGCGCCGGAGATCGTGGAGGGTGACGAGGAACTGCTCAGCGACGAGTTCTCGGAGGTGTTTGATCTCGAGACGCTGAGTGATGATGCTGAGGATTATTTTGATGAGCCGAAGGGTTGAGAAGCTGACAGCTTACAACTTACAGCTCACATCGGAAAACGTAAAGCGTAAAGCGTAAAGCGGGCATGTTGCCGGTGGGTGCCGCCACGCTTGGTGTGGCGGGTGGGGCGTCGGGAGTTGAGCTGGGCGGTTGCACGTTCGCCCCCACGCGGAGCGTGGCGGTACCCAAGGCAGAAGGCACCCCACGCGGAGCGTGGGGGTACCCAGGGCAGCGGCAGAAAGCGTCCGCCGCGGCGACATGTCCGCTGTACGTTGTACGCTTTCCGCTTTGTCCGAAGTCAGCTGTGAGCTTTCACACCCCGTACACAGCCTTCGCGCGTGAACTCAAGTGCCGCAGCAGCGGCTCGGCCGACAGCGGCTTGCCGGTGACCTTCTTGCAGAGTTCGGCGGCGCGGTAGCGCTTGCCGTGCTTGTGGATTTTGTCGCGGAGCCACTCGCGGAGCTGGCCGAACTCGCCCTTGGCCATCTGGTCTTCGAGGTCGGGGATCTCGGTGAGGATCGTCTCCCAGAACTGCGCGGAGTAGAGGTTGCCGAGGGTGTAGGTCGGGAAGTAGCCGATCAGGCCGAAGGACCAGTGGACATCCTGCAGGCAGCCTCGGCGGTCGTCGGGGACTTTGACGCCCAGGTAGGACTTGTACTTCTCGTTCCATGCGCCCGGCAGGTCCTTGACCGCCAGGTCGCCGTGCAGCAGAGCCCGCTCGAGTTCGAAGCGGATCATGACGTGCATGTTGTACGTGCCCTCATCGGCCTCGACGCGGATGAAGCTGGGGCTGGTGGTGTTCACCGCGGCGAACATTTCATTGACGGTGACGCCCTTGAGCGCGCCGTCGAACGCCTTGTTGGCGCGGGGCAGGGCCCACTTCCAGAAGGGCTTGCTCCGGCCGACGAAGTTCTCCCACATGCGGCTCTGGCTCTCGTGGATGCCCAGCGAGATCGAATCGCCGAGCGGCGTGCCGAAGTGGCCGGGCTTCTTGCCGCTGCCGAGCTTTGGCAGACCCTGCTCGTAGAGGCCGTGGCCCGCTTCGTGCATGGTGCCGTAGAGGGCATCGGTGAACTTCTCGCCGCGGTAGCGGGTGGTGAGGCGCGTGTCGCCTGGGGCCATGCCGCTACAGAAGGGGTGCGTGGTGACATCGAGGCGGCCGGCATCGAGATCGAAGTGGATGGCCTTGAGGATCTGCAGGCCGAACTCGTGCTGCAGCTTCGGGTCGACCTTCACCTCGATGCACGATGTATCGATCTTTTTCCCGCTCTTTGCGACGCGGCCGATCAGGTCGGTGAGGCGCTCGCGGAGGGGTGTGAAGATCGATTCGACCTCGCGGGCGGTCATGCCCGGCTCGTACTCATCGAGCAGCGCATCGTACAACTCGCCGCCGGACTTGCCTTCCTTGTGGGCTCCGTAGCACTCGGCCTTCTGCCGCGAGAGGCTCATCATGCGGTCGAGCCAGGGGGCGAAGCTCTTGAAGTCGTTGTTGGCGCGGGCGTGCTTCCAGACTTCCTGCGCCTGGCTGCCGACCTTGGCGAGTTCGGCGACGAGGGAGCCGGGGAGCTTGGTTGCGAGGTCGTAATCGCGGCGCATCTCGCGGATGTTCCGCGCGGTCTCGCTGGATTCCTTGCCGACGAGTGACTGGTCCGCCTCGCACGCCTTGAGCAGTTCGCCGATGCGCTTGCTGGTCATGCGTTCGTGGACGAGTTCGGCGAGCATCGACTGCTGCTCGGCGCGGTGCTCGGCGCCCGCGGCGGGCATGTAGGTTTCCTGGTCCCAGTTGAGCAAGGCGTTGACCGAGCCGAGTACGGAGGCGTTGCGGACGAGGCCGCAGAGTTCGGTGTAGGCATCGGCTTTGGCGGGCTTGGCGGCCTTGGGCTCTTTGGTCGCTGCGGGCATTTGGTCAACTCCCTCACGGAATCGAGAATCTGGATTGAGCGGATGAATCGGCCGGCGAACGCCGGGGTGGTCATCCTACTGGATGCGCGGGATCGCGGGAAACGCGGCCGGTTGCGGGGCTGTTCTCACGCCGCGGGAGCGGGAATCACGCGTGACGCCGGGCCGCCGCGGCGGTGATCGCGAGCTCGACCGCGGCCTTGAACGAGCCCGGGTCGGCGGTGTTCTGCCCCGCGATGTCGAAGGCGGTGCCGTGATCGGGGCTGGTGCGGATGATCGGCAGGCCCACGGTCATGTTCACCGCGCGGTCCCAGGCGAGGGTCTTGAGGGGCGCGAGGCCCTGATCGTGGTACATCGCGACGATGAGGTCGAACTCGGCGGAGCGGCCGGGATACGCGAGGCCGCGGCGGAAGATGGTGTCGGCGGGGAAGGGGCCTGAGGCGTCGATGCCCTCGGCTTTGGCGAGATCGATCGCGGGGGCGATGGTGTCGCGGTCTTCGCTGCCGATGAGGCCGGCTTCGCCGGCGTGCGGGTTCAGACCGCAGACGGCCAGCCGCGGCGCGGGCACGCCGAGATCGCGCATCGCGGCCGCGCCCAGGCGGATGGTCGTGAGAACGCGGTCTTTGGTGAGCGCGGCGGGGACTTTGCTGATGGGGATGTGGACCGTGGCGAGGATGACGTTGATTCCCGGGCGCGGCGCGTGGGGATCCGCCAGCGGCGGGGCGTGGAACATCATCGCGAAGTTGGTCACGCCGCAGCGCTCGGCGAGGAGTTCGGTGTGACCTGGGAACCGCGTGTGCCCGGCGAGGGCCCAGGCTTCCTTCGAGATCGGGCCGGTGACGATGCCGTCGGCGTGGTGGGGGTGGTCGCGGGGCGTGAGGGCCGCGGCGATGGCGTCTTCGACGAAGCGGTAGCTGAGGGTGCCGCCGGCGGCATCGGGGCGGCGGGGGTAGTCCGCCGCGGCGGATTCGTAGTTGATGAGCAGGGCATCGTCGTCGCCGGGGGTGCGGACGCGGCCTGACTCGGCCTCGACCGCCCACCAGAAGCGGTCGATCCCCGCCCGCGCGGCGGCGGATTCGATCGCGGAGCGGACGCCGTAGATCCGGAAGCGTGCTTTGCGGCGAAGAGCGGGGTCGGCGAGGGTCTTGACGATGATCTCGGGGCCGATGCCGCCGGGATCGCCCATGGAAACGGCGATGGCGGGGCGTGAGGCCCCGGTTCCGGCTGGAGTTCCAGCCGTGCTTGGAACGGGGTTGGCGGCGGCGGAAGGGTGACTCGGTGGTGTTCCCACGGTTCGATGGTACCCTGTGCCGTTCGGGGCCCGCCGCGATCGCGGGTGAAGCAGTCCTTTCTTGATGCGCGGAGCACGATGGCACAGGTCACACTCGACAAGGTCCGCAAGGTCTACCCCAACGGCTACGAGGCGGTGAAGGACTTCTCGCTGGGCATCCGCGATGGGGAGTTCGTGGTGCTGGTGGGGGCGTCCGGCTGCGGCAAGTCGACGACGCTGCGGATGGTCGCGGGGCTGGAGGACATCTCCAGCGGCACGATCTCGATCGGCGACCGGGTGGTGAACGAGGTCGCCCCCAAGGACCGCGACATCGCGATGGTGTTCCAGAACTACGCGCTGTACCCGCACATGAGCGTGTACAAGAACTTGGCCTTCGCGCTCAAGCTGCGGAAGGTGCCCAAGGCGGAGATCGAGCGGCGGGTGAACGATGCCGCGCGGATCCTGGGCCTGAGCGAGTTGCTGGACCGCAAGCCCAAGCAGCTCTCGGGCGGGCAGAAGCAGCGGGTGGCGGTGGGCCGCGCGATCGTGCGCGAGCCGAAGGCGTTCTTGTTCGATGAGCCGCTGTCGAATCTTGATGCGAAGCTGCGTGTGACGACCCGCGCCGAGCTCAAGAGCCTGCACCAGCGGCTCAAGACCACGACGATCTATGTGACGCACGACCAGGAAGAGGCGATGACGCTGGGCGACCGCATCGTCGTGATGAGCGGCGGTGTGATCCAGCAGGCGGACACGCCGCTTCAGGTGTACCGCGCCCCGACCAACCGCTTCGTCGCGGGGTTCATCGGCATGCCGCCGATGAACTTCATGGAAGGCAAGCTCACGAGCGAGGGCGGCGGGCTGGTGTTCGAAGAAGGCTCGGCGGACCCATCGGGCAAGCCCTACCGCATCCGCGTGCACCCGACGCACGAGGGGCGGCTCAAGGCGATGGAAGGCAAGCCCATCGTGCTGGGGCTGCGGCCGCAGGTCTTCCGCGATCCGCGCCAGAGCAATGGCGAGGCGGTGCGCATCGATCTGCCCGTCCGTGTGATCGAGCCGCTGGGCGATCAGATGGATGTGTACGTGGGCACACCCAAGAACTCGCACATGGTGGCGCGGGTACAGGCCAACGAGGTGATGAAGCCGGGCGCTGCGGCGACATTCGCGCTGGAGATGGATCAGGCGCATTACTTCGAGCCGGGCGAGTACGGGCGGAACCTGCTGCTGCCGGCGTGAGCGGCCGAGTTGTCACGGGTTGGCGGCCGCGGCATCGGATCAGGTGAGGAACGCGCAACGCAAGGAACCGAGCGGATGCCGGAGCGGCAGAGCAAATCTAGTGCGACCGACGCATCGTCCGCGGCGAGCCCGGCGTCCTCCGGCGGCGCGGCGAAGGACGGGGGCAAGAACCTTCCCGCCCCGCCCAAATCGCGTAGGAAGGCCGGCGGCGATGTGCCGCACACCTCCGCGCTGGGCATGGCCCCGGTGCAGCACGGCGGCTCGCTCGAACAGGTCGCCGTTGCCCGCGAGCTCTTCTGGCACAACGTGATGCGGGAGATGCTGACCTCGCTCTCGATCCTGTCCGCCGGCGGCGGTGACCAGGGCGAGGGGGACGACAACATCCTCGACGGCCGGCTCGCTGTGATCACCCAGTTGGGGCAGCGGATCCCGATCGCCTCGGTCTACCCCCTCTTTGCCTGCGGCATGAACACCGGCGATGAACGCGACCGGAGCCTGGCCGAGGCGGTCGAGTGCACGGTTTTTCAGATCGAGACGCCGGCGGGGGAGGTCTTCACGCTTCCGCTTCACGAGATCCGCACCTTTCACAGCCTGACCGAGCAGCTCATGGAGCGGCTCCGGCAGTCGGCCGCGGCTCAGTCGCACAGCGATCAGGCGGGGGAGCCGTTCGGGTTCGCGGCGTACACCTCGCTGGCCCGCAAGGCCCGAGAAACGCCCGACCCGTACTACCCGGCTCCTCAGGCCGAGGGTGATGGGAACCCGACCGACGACGGCGGCATCGAAGAGATCGAGACCCCGGTGATCACCGGGCCGGTCCCCCCGGAAGCGGACTGAAGCCGCGGGCCGGGAAACCAGAACCCCTCTGTCCGCGAAGTGCCGACATTCCCCCTCAATGATCTCGCCCGCGACGCCGGGCCGAGGACCACCCATGCGGACGCTGATCGCCATCCCGGTCTACAACGAGCAGAAGTACGTCCGCCGCGTGCTTGACCGCGTGTTGCGGCACGCCGAGAACGTGCTGGTGGTGGACGATGGGTCGACCGACGAGACGCCGCGGCTGCTGAGCGAGTTCCCGATCGATCAGATCCGCCACCGCGGCAACCGCGGGTATGGGCGGTCGCTGGTCGATGCGTTCCGCTGGTCGATCGTCGAGGGTTACGACTGGCTGATCACGATGGACTGCGATGAGCAGCACGAGCCCGCGGCGATCCCGGGGTTCATTGACGCCGCCGCGGCGGACGACTGCGACATCATCAGCGGGTCGCGGTACTTCTCGGAGAATGTCGAGGCCTCGAGCGCGCCCGGCGATCGCCGCAAGATCAACCAGACGATCACCGCCGAGCTCAACTGCCGGCTGTCGTCGGCGATCGGGTGCACACTGACGGATGCGTTCTGCGGGTTCAAGGCATACCGCGTGCAGAGCCTGCGGGAGATGGCACTCACGGAAACCGGGTACGCCTTCCCGATGCAGTTCTGGGTGCAGGCCGCGGCAGCGCGGATGCGGGTCAAGGAACTGCCGGTGAAGCTCATCTACAACGACCCCAACCGCAGCTTCGGCGGGAATCTGGACAACCCCGATACCCGGCTCAACCACTACCGCGAGGTGCTGCACAGCGAGATCCTGCGGCAGCGGGAGCGGCTGCCGGTCGAGGCGATGATCGGCCTGGATGATGCGCCGATGTGTGCCTGCGGTGTGCCGGCACGGGCGGGCGAGGCGAGCCGGGCGGCGGGGAGCGGCAGATACTCCTCGCGGTGAGCGAAGCGACCGACAATCCGCGGATCGTGATCGAGCCTGCTCCCTTGGAGTGGGCTCGCTGTGTGCGCGGGTTCACGCCGAGCTGGGACGGGTGGCGGGAATCGCGGGTGGCGGCGGGGGTGGCGCGTGATGGCCGCGTGATCATGACGGGGCACCAGGCGCAGATCTGGCACGCGGGGATTCTGGCGAAGTACCTGGCGGTGGATGCGGCGGTGGCGCAGCACGGCGGCGCGGATGCGTGGCACGCGGCGTGGCTGGTGGTGGATCAGGACGACAACGAGGCGGAGACGATCGCGTATCCGAAGCGTGGCGAGCGCGGCGCTAACGCGCCGGTGCGCGGTGTGTGGCGGCTGGGGGCGGAGTCCGCGGCGGGGGTGCCGACGGCGGAGCGGCCGGTCGTGCGGCCGACCGGCGCTGCATCGCTGAACGCTGCGACAGAAGAAGCAACCGCGGGCCTTCGCGCTGTGCGGGATGCGCTAACGAAACATGCGGGTGCGGGGCATACCGGCGAGGGAAGCGCCGCAGCGCAAATCGCCGCCGCTCTCGCGGACCTGATGCGGCCGGTGCGCGGTGGTGCGCCGGATGCGGCGACGGTCTTCGCCACGCGGCTGCACGCGACGCCGGTGTTTGGTGCGTTGCTCGATGCGATGCGTGCGGACCCGGCGCGATGTACGGCGGCCTACAACGATGCGGTGCGGGTGACGCCGAAGGCGCGGATGCGGCCGCTGTCGACGGCGGATGGTCGCATCGAGCTGCCGCTGTGGAGGATTGTCGAAGGGCCGCGGCGGCCGGTCTTCGCCGATGAGCTCGCGACGATCCCGCGTGAGGAGCTTGCGCCGCGGGCGCTGCTGATGACGGGGCTGTGCCGGCTCGCGCTGTGTGATCTCTTCGTGCACGGGTTGGGCGGCGGGGTCTACGACACGATCACCGATGCATGGTTCGCCGCGTGGATGCCGGGCGAGCGGCTCGCGCCGACGGCGGTGGTGACAGCGGATGTGTTCGCCGACTTCGGCGCGGCGGCCGCGGGCCTGCCCACGCCCGTGGAGGCTGATCACGCGGTGTGGCTGGCGCACAAAGCCAGGCACGACCCCGCGGCGGTTGGTGATCATCACGCCGCTGCGCGGAAGGCCGCAATTCTGGAGCGGGTCGATGCGGCCAAGGCGGCGGGCGAGGATCCGCTCCCGCACTACCGCGCGTTGCACGATCTGCTTGAAGATGTGCGGGCCGAGCGAGCCGCGGCACTGGAGAATTTGGACACAGCCGCCGCGGAACTGCGCGAAGGGGCCGAGCAGAGCCGGGTGATCTTCGATCGGACGTGGCCGTTCCCGTTGCTGGGCGAGGCGCGGCTCGGGAAGCTGCGCGAAGCGATCAGGTCGCGGTTCGCGGCCGAGAAGCCCGCCGCGGCGGGGAGGCCGGCGTGATGCCAATCGCGCTCAGATCGGTTGCGGCGCTCGCGGCGGCTGTGCTTCTTGCCGCGTGCGGTTGCGAGCGCGAGCCCGCAGCGCCCGCGCCGAGCGGGGGTGCAGCGCGTGGTGACGCGGCGAACGCCGACACAACGCGGATCGTCTCGCTCAGCCCGGCGATCTCGATCATCCTCAGGGATCTCGGGCGCGCCGACGAGGTCGTCGGCCGGCACGCGTGGGAGATGGTGCTCGATCCGGCGCTTCCGGTGTGCGGCGATCAGTCTGGGCTCGATTACGAGCGGCTGATCAGCGCGCGGCCGACGCACGTGCTGACGCAGTGGGGGAGCCGCGACCTGCCCGCGCGGCTGGCGACGCTCGCGGCGGAGAAAGACTGGATTGTCGAGGATTTCTCGATCCTTTCGCTCGCCGAGATCCGCCGCGCTGTCGAGCGGCTGGATGTTGTCGGCCGCGGCGATGGGCCGGTCGAGCGCAGCCCGCGGGCCGCGGAACTTCTGGCCGCGATGGATGAGGCGTGGTCGCGTGGCGATACCGACCTCGCGCCCGCGGGGAGGGTCCTGCTGCTGATCTCGGTGAGCCCGGCCTCCGCGCTCGGCCCGGGCTCGTGGCACCACGAGATCCTTGTTTCGATCGGCGGCGTGCCGGCGATCACGCAGGGCGCTGCGTACATCAGCCTCGACCGCGAGGACCTGTTGCGGGTGGCGCCCGATGCGGTGGTGCTCATCATGCCGCGGCCGACGGGGGCCGCCGCCGGCTCGCGAGATCCTTCGATCGCCCGGGCGATGGACAGCCTGGTCGAGATGGGCATCGTGCCGCGGTCGCGCATCGCGGTGATCGACGACCCCCTGGCCCTGACGCCCAGCACCGCGATGATCGGCTTCGCCCGCGATCTGCGGGGGATCCTGGCCGGCTGGGCGGCGGAGCGGTCGGGCGCGGGCGGGCCCGCGACCACGGACGGCGCACCCTAAACTCCCGCCCTATGGGCATGGACGAGTCACATCTGGGGCGGTCGAACGATCCGGTCATCATCCTCGCGGAGCGGTTCGAGGCGGGGATCCGCCGCGCCTTTCCCGAGCTTGAAGGACAGGTCGATCCGGCGATCCAGCCCAGCAAGCAGGCCGGCTTCGGCGACTTCCAGTGCAACGCGGCGATGGCGCTCTCGAAGCGAGTCGGCATGAAGCCGCGGGACATCGCGGCGAAGATCGTGGCGGAGGTCGATATCTCGGATCTGGCCGAGCCGCTGACGGGCGCTTCGATCGCCGGGCCGGGGTTCATCAACATCACGCTCTCGGGCGAGGCGCTGGCGCGGATGCTCGCAGCGATGGATACGCCCGAGCTGGGTGTCACGCCCGCGGCGGAGCCGAAGCATGTCGTCGTCGATCTGCTCGGCGTGAACCTCGCCAAGCAGATGCACGTGGGCCACCTGCGGTCGCCGTTCATCGGCGATGCGATCGCGCGGGTGTTCGAGCGGCTGGGGCACACCGTGACGCGGCAGAACCATGTCGGCGACTGGGGCCTGCCCATCGCGATGGTGACGAACCGGCTGATGAAGCTCGCCGCGGCGGGGAAGATCGACCTCAAGGCGATCACGCTCGATGACCTGGATCGCAATTACAAGATCGCGCAGCTCGAGTGTCAGCGGGATATGGCGGGGCTGGAGGCGGTGAAGAAGTACGGCCTTGGGCCCAAGGCCGCGGCGGAGCTCGATGAGCAGGTCGCGGGGGCGACAGAAGCCTTCAGTGAGGCGCGGCAGACGCTGGTGAAACTGCAGCGGAAGGAACCCGAGACGTACGCGGTGTGGAAGCGGATCGCGGATATCACGATGAATGTGTGCCTCGCGGTCGCGGAGCGGCTCAATGTCGCGGTGAACGCGACGCACAGCGCGGGCGAATCGAGCTACGCCGATGAACTGCCCGACATGGTGCAGGACCTGGTCAGCCGCGGCATCGCGGAGGAAGACGGGGGCGCGCTGATCGTGCGGCTCGATGACCCGCACTTCGGCGGCCTGGACACGCCCTGCCTGATCCGAAAGAGCGACGGCGGGTATCTCTACGCGACGACGGATATCTGCGCTGTGCGGCGGCGGGTGCAGCGGATGCACGCGGACACGCTGATCTACGCGATCGATGCGCGGCAGAGCCTGCACATGAAGCAGGTGTTCGGCGCCTCGCTGAAGGCCGGGTACGCGGTGAACCCGGACACGGGCAAGCCCGCGGCGATGATGCACGCGGCGTTCGGCGCGGTGCTGGGTGAGGACGGCCGGCCCTTCAAGACGCGGAGCGGCGAGAGCGTGAACCTGCAGGCGCTGATCGATGAAGCCGTGGCGCGGGCCGCGGCGGAGATCCGCTCGCGGAACGCGGACCTGCCCGATGGGGATGTCGCCGCGGCGGCGGAGGTGATCGGTGTCGCGGCGATGAAGTACGCGGACCTGCGGAACGACCGCATCAAGGACTACATCTTCTCCTTCGATCGCATGCTGTCGTTCGAGGGTGATACCGGCGCGTACCTGCAGTACGCCTACGCCCGGATCAAGAACATCTTCAGGAAGGCCGAGGAGCGCGGCGTGGGCGGCGGGTGGGACGCGACGCCCTTGGCGCTGCGTGAACCGGCGGAGAAGAGCCTGGCGATGGCGATCCTGCGGTATCCGGCGACGCTGCATGCGGTGGCGGAGAGCGCCGAGCCGCACCGGCTGTGCAACTACATCTACGAGCTGGCATCCGCGTTCAGCGTCTTCTACGACCGTTGCCCGGTGATCGCGGCGAAGGAAGAG
>JBDZUZ010000001.1:0-98465 GCA_040255445.1 Planctomycetaceae bacterium
CTCGCGCGGATGCTCGATTGATGGTTCGGCGCGGCCTCTGCAGGGGTCGGGTGGGGCCAGCAGGAGGGCCAGCGCCGCTGTAGCTCAGTGGTAGAGCACACCCTTGGTAAGGGTGAGGTCGTGGGTTCAAGTCCCACTAGCGGCTAGTCCTACCGTCGGCGGGGCACATGGGAGTCCCCGCGGGTGTGTCTCAGTGGTTTATGAGTGGTCGTGGCGGTCCGGACGGGCCGTGCACGAGAGTCAGGTGTCGTCCAGCGGCTCGCTTGAACCCCGTGGGTCAGGCTGGCTGAGCCTGCCCCGGGCGGCTTGTACAGCAGAACCGTTTTCCGAGTCGGAGGCTTCAAATGGCGAAGGGCGTTTTCGAGAGAACCAAGCCGCACGTCAACGTCGGCACCATCGGTCACATCGACCACGGCAAGTCGACGCTGACGGCAGCGCTGTCGGCCCGCTCGGCCGCGAAGTACGGCGGCGAGATCAAGAGCTACGCCGAAATCACCAAGGGCGGCACCGTTCGTGACGCGAACAAGACCGTGACCATCGCCTCGTCTCACACCGAGTACGAGACCGACAAGCGGCACTACGCCCACGTCGACTGCCCGGGCCACGCCGACTTCGTCAAGAACATGATCACCGGCGCCGCCCAGATGGACGGCGCGATCCTCGTCGTCTCGGCCGCCGACGGCCCCATGCCCCAGACCCGCGAGCACGTTCTGCTCGCCCGTCAGGTCGGTGTGCCCTACATCGTCGTCTTCATGAACAAGGTCGACCTGGTCGACGACCCCGAGCTGCTCGACCTCGTCGAGCTCGAGGTCCGCGAGCTGCTCAAGAAGTACGGCTTCCCCGGCGACGACACCCCCGTGGTGCGTGGTCAGGCCAAGGCCGCGCTCGAGAACCCCAAGGACGACGCGATCTGCAAGCCGATCGACGAGCTCTTCAACGCGATCGACACCTACATCCCCGATCCCGCCCGCGAGATCGACAAGCCCTTCCTCATGTCCGTCGAGGACGTCTTCTCGATCAAGGGCCGCGGCACCGTTGCCACCGGCCGTATCGAGCGTGGCGTTGTCAAGGTCGGTGACCCGGTCGAGATCGTCGGCCTCCGCTCGGAGGTCAAGACCTCGGTCATCACCGGCGTCGAGATGTTCAACAAGACCCTCGACAGCGGCCAGGCCGGCGACAACGTCGGCGCCCTGCTCCGCGGCGTTGAGAAGGACGATGTCGAGCGTGGCCAGGTGCTCTGCAAGCCCAAGAGCATCAACCCGCACACCAAGTTCAAGGGCGAGGTCTATGTCCTCACCAAGGAAGAGGGCGGCCGCCACACGCCGTTCTTCTCCGGCTACCGCCCGCAGTTCTACTTCCGCACGACGGACGTGACCGGCACGGTCAAGCTCGCCGGCGGCGCCGAGATGTGCATGCCCGGCGACAACATCGCCGTTGAGGTCGACCTCATGGGCAAGCCCGTCGCGATGGAGAAGGGCGTTCGCTTCGCTGTCCGCGAGGGTGGCAAGACGATCGGCTCGGGCGTCGTGACCGAGATCGTCGAGTAAGTCTCGACCAGATGGTTTGATCCACGCCGCCCGGGCCGAAATGCCCGGGCGGCGCTTTCAGAAGAGAACCCGGGACCGCGGCACGGGTGGAACCGCCGCGGCCCCGAGAATCAGAAGCACACGAACGCAAGGCACCAGCCATGGCCAAGAAGAAGACCCTCGCCCGCGAATACGTCTGGCTCCAGTGCACCGAGACCGGTGACCTGAACTACCGCACCTCGGTGAACACCAAGGGCGGCCTGCCCGAGAGCCTCAAGGAAGGCCTCCAGAAGTACTGCCCGCGTCTGCGCAAGCACACGCGTCACAAGATCAAGCGGAAGTAATTCCGCCGCGGCCCGGTCCCGCCGAGAGGCGAACACCGGGCCCGCGATCAGGATCAACGATCAGCGGTGCGCCCGGAGGGGTGCACCGTTGTCGTTTTTGGCTGGGGTGGGGGAGGGTGATCAGGTAGCCTGAGACTCTCAGGACCGAGAGGTCCTCTCGGATTCCGGGCCGGTTGCGCTGCGGTGCCCGCAACCCCCCGAGAACCCACCGGTAGACCCGTCTGCCCCCGGATCCGGGGCAACGGAGGTGCCGCATGCGTCGCGCGTTCTCGCTCATCGAACTCCTGGTTGTGATCGGCATCATCGCGCTGCTGATCGGGTTGATCGTGCCCTCGCTCACCGGCGCGCGGCGGACCGCGCAGAACGCGCTGGGCCAAGCCAACCTCAAGTCAACGAGCGGGGTGCTGCTCGAGCGGACGTACCAGACCCGCGGCGACTTCTACAACCCGTTCCTCTACGCGAACGGTTCACCGGCCGGCTCGGGCGGGCGGGCCGATACCTGCCGCGCCGCCTACGGGCAGCTCAACGAGGGCAAGCGGTACGACTTCGAGACCTACAGCGCGTACTGGTTCAACGACCTCGCGTTCCACGAGGGCGAGACATCCTTCCTGCCCGAAATGGCGGTCTCGCCCGCCGACGGCGACATCGTCAACAACATGCGAGCCAAGCGCAACAGCGGCGCTCAACTCGACGACATCCAGACATCATTCTTCTACGGCGCGGTGTTCTACAAGGACATCGTCAACTTCTCGTACGACTACTTTCCGCCCGACTGCGATGGCTACGCGGACTACATGCGTCAGAACGGCTGCGACCCCGACTGCCCATGCCAGGGCCTCCCCGGCCGCAACTCGCTCGACATGGTCTCTTTCCCCGTGTCGAAGGTTCTGCTCTATGAGCGGGCCGACTTCCGCAAGAACGCTCGCTCCCAGATCAACAAGGACGGCACGGTCACGAATCGCAACCTGCCGCCGGCGTGGAACAACCCGCTCTCGAAGGTGCACGTGGCGACGGTCGACGGCTCGGTGACGCTGGCCGACATCCTCGAACTCAGCGAAGCGGCATCACGCGGCGTGGCCGCGCAGGACTTTGACCTCGTTCCCACCGACCTGCTGATGGCGCCCGACAAGGTCATCAAGAAGCCGCACGAGTCCGCGAGCAGCGACGGCTTGTACCCGTACTACTTCAGCGCAACCCGCTGGGGTGTCCGCGGCCGCGACCTGATCCGATGATCGCACGCCGGCTCATCCTCGGCCTGCAGCACGCGGCGGAACTCGCCGCGGAGTGGTGCGGCGAGCGCTGCCGCGCCGCGGGCCGCGCGGTGTACGACGCGATCGAACTGCGCTGGATCCGCATCCGCGGCGCGGGCGAGCGAGGCGCTGGGGTGGCGGTGGATCCGGTTCAGCAGCTGGTGCGCGCGCCGCGCCGATGCCGCGGGGAGAAGGATCGCCACGGTGGTTGCGCCGGCTTGGCGCGCTGCGTGTTCAGCGATAAGGTCCGCCGGCGACGCTGTCGTCGGATGGTCCGCCCGCGCGAGCGCTGCTCACACCGGCGGCCCCGCGATGGGCGAGCGGTTGTCCTCGGTGAGCGATGCGTTGCGCGCCCTGCCTGCACGCATCGCCGATCGCGTCCTGAAGGACCGCACCGCGACCGCCCGCGCTGCCCTCGCCCTGGTCTTCGCCGCGGCCTGCATCGCGGCCGCGGCGTACTTCACACTGCGCAACCCCGCGCCGCAGTTCGATGAGCGGCACACGCAGTCGAGCGCCTGGATCCAGCAGCTCGCGGGGACGCGGTGAGCCATTGACAGTCGCGAGCCTCACTCGGAACCGGGAAAATCGCTCAGGAGCGTCGCTCTCGCGAGGCGTCCCAGACAGAAGCCCGCGAAACCCGGGAGGGCGATCACGCACAGCGCGGCGATCCCCCACGGCCCGCCGACGACGGCCCCGATTCCCGCCGCGGGTACAGCGCACGTCAGCGAGATCAGGACCGGGATGATGAGATAGAACCAGCTCGCCCAAAGACCAACAGCTGCGAAGACCCCGATGTAGATGGCGACCACGACCGCAAGGAGCCACGGCACGCCGGCCACCACACAGCCGGCAATCACCGCAGCGATGACCACGACGAAGAACGCCGTCAGCGGCCCGGCCCGCTGCCGCGAGGCCCACATAAGACGCTTCCAGCGGAAGAACTCCGGATCCGTGAACATGGAGCAGCCGCACTCGGGGCACAGATCCCCCGGCAACCCCGGCCCGGCGTGATACCCGCAGTGCGGGCAGCGGGGGCCGGGATGCGGAGTCGCGGCGGGCATTCGCGACTTCTTATACCAGACCCGGCCGCCGCTGCGATCGTGCTTGACAGGGATCTCGGATCGGTACACTCGCGATCAATGGATCAACCCGCCCCCGAGCCCGAACCGTCCCTGGTCCGCGACGACGAACCGCCGCTGCACCGTGCTGCGCGCTTGGGTGATCACGCCGAGATCCGGCGGCTGGTAGCCGCGGGGGCGGATGTCAATGCCGCGGCGCCGATCGAGCCGCCGGACTGCCGCGAGTGCCTCGCAACGCCGTTGATGGTCGCGGCGGGTTCGGGTGATGGAGCATCGGTCGAGACGGTTCGGCTCTTGCTCGAACTGGGTGCCGATCCGACGATCGCGATACCTCCAAACTCGGCGGCGACCTTTGCCTGCGAGGGGTTGATGCAGTTCTGGCGGCCGGGCGGCGATGCTGAGAGATTGCGGACAGTGCTCGAAGCCGGTGCGCCCCTCCCGCCCAGCGTGCGAAGAGCGAACGAACTGCTCTGCCACACGGCTGCGATCGGGGATCCGGAGCGCCTCGCCGTGCTGCTGGAGCGCGGACTCAGCCCCAACCCGTACTTTGATCCGGTAGAAGCACAACGCGATTACGAGCGGATGATCGAGAGCTGCCGTCGCCGTGCACCAGAGAACCCGATCGACGAGAGCGGGAGCGGCGAGGCATTGTGCGATGCAATGAAGCAGTTCGATGCAGAGATGATCGAGAAGGCGGGAAGAGCGCCATCCAGTCTGGTGATCCCGCTCTTTCGCGCAGCCGAATCGGGAAACGCCGCGTGCATACGGCTCCTGCTGGATGCGGGCGCGGATCCCGCGGTGCGTGACGACTCGAAGCGGACAGCCATGTATTGCGCCTCTTCTGAATCGGCGATCGCGGAACTGCGTCGCTCCGGGCTGCCGATCGAAGACGAGGACGAGTATGGATGGACCCCGCTCGGCAACGCCCTCACCGATGAGGCCGCGGTGAAGCGGGTCGCGGCGTTCATCGCAGCGGGAGCGAATGTCAACGCAACCCATGATCACGGTTACACGGTCTTCATGTCCGCGGTTGGGTCGTGCCGTCAGCCGGAGATCATCCGGATGCTTGTCGCAGCAGGCGCCGATCCACACGCGATCAGCGATCATGGCTTCAACGCGTTCCACGCCGCGCTCGATGTGAACTTCGAGGCCAACGCCGAGGAGTCTGTCCGCGATACGCTCGGCTACCTGAATGAACTCGGCGTCGATATCGAGCATCGCAACAAGACCGGCCTCACACCTCTTGCCTATGCCATCGAACACGGCACAGCGCTCGAAGTGCAGGTCCTTTGCGAACTGGGTGCGGATCCGAATGTCGTGTGCGGTCGCCACGAGTGCAACGCGGGATCGTGCGGCCGCGTTGACCTGCCGCTGATTTTCCACGCCGCGGATGGCGTCGGCGTCAGCCGCGATGCGAAAACCGAATCGCTTCTCAAGGCCGGTGCAGATCCGAACGTGACCGATGCAAAGGGCCACCGTCCCCTCGATCATGTTCTCGCGGCGATCTGTAGTAACGCGCCAGATTTTGAGACGGCCTATCGCGGCTTCTTTGCGGGGGCTCATGCGCTCCGGATGCCCCCGGGTCCGCCCCCCGCTGACCGGGAGTCATTCGTGGCCGCGGTCATGCCCATCGTCCTCGAGTTCGTCGAGCGGTTCGCATCGCGGATCCCGGTCCCATCGGGCTCTTACGAACGGGAGTGGCGGGCAGAACGGGTCCGCGCGGTTGCGCTGCTGTATACCTACGGCGGCTGGTGGCACAGCCGAGCGACGACTGGCTGATGCTCAATCGGTCACGGTTCACGCCGTCCGCCGGTCCGCCTCCTCCAGCAGTTCCAGAAACCGAACCGGGTCCGCCTCGCACAACTGCAGCAGCCGTGCCTCGCCGGCTTTCGGCTCGCGGGCGCCCTGCTCCCAGCTTTGCAGTGTCCGCGTCGGCACATTCAGGTAACGCGCGAACACGGCCTGCGACATGCCGGTCTTCTTGCGGATGCGGATCACCCGTGTCTTCGAGAGCTTCGGGGCCGCCGCGGGAAGCGTCGTGGTCCGCAGCGTCATCTCGCCGCGTGCCTGCGCGATGCTCTCGCCCAGCGCGGTGGTGAGTTGCTCGAAGACGCTCATCCTCTCGGTGTCGCGGTTTGCCTTGCCCATCGCCATCACTCCATCGATCCATGTCGAAATGCTCTGATCGCCTCCTCACGAAGTTCCCGCGCCAGCCGGCAGATCACACGTAACTCTGCGGGCGAGAAGTCGTCTCGCTCGTCCTTGCCGTAGACCGTGAGCAGGTCGATGCGGAAGGCCTCCGGCGTGAAGACATAGAGCACCCGGCACCCGCCTCGCTTTCCCTTGCCCCGACTGCGATCACCGAAGCGGAGCTTCCGCAACAACCCACATCCCGGGATGGGATCACCCCGGTCGGGCGCGAACAGCAGTTCGTTCTGCAGGCTGCGGAGGTCATCGTCATCAAAGCGGCGCTGCCACCGTTGGGTGAAGACCAGCGTCTCGACAAAGGTCAATCGCATTGTACTACGCCGTAGTATAGACAGGGTTCGAGTCTTCCGCCGGTTCAGGCGGCCGTGCGGCGTTATACCTGATCCACAGCAAGTACCCCTGGAAGACTCCTCGGCTCCCCCTCCCCCCACTCCCCATCCCGGTTCCCCCGCCTCTTCCCCCCGCCTACCATCACAGCCCAACAGTCCGGAACCCCCATGACCGATCAGTCCAAGAACGACAAACCTACGCCGGTAGCTCAATTGGTAGAGCAGCGGATTCCAAATCCGCAGGTTGCGGGTTCAAGTCCCTCCCGGCGTGTTAACGGCCCCGACAAGGGTCGCGGCTCCTCCTTCGGCCTCTACAAGCTCGGCCAGGGGTACTGGGTCCGCATGCTCACGGCCATCGCCGTGGGCGTCCTCTTCCTCGCCACCGCCGCGTGGGCGTGGCGGCAGGTCGAAGCGCTCCCCCTCCCCACCCCCACCTGGTCGTTCACGGTGGGTGAAGTGGCCCGTCCCCCCGCCGCGGGCGACACCGTCACCCTGGTCTCGACGGCGACCCAGCCCGCGACCGACATCGGCACGGCGGTGGTCTCCAGCTACACGCAGGACGAGGCCGAATCCGGCCAGCTGATCATCGGTTCGATCCAGATGACCGAGGAGTACTCCCCGGTCGACGCCCGCCGCCTGCGGATCAAGCCGGTGGGCGGCACGGACATCGTCGCCCCGGTGATCGCGGCCAACGGCATCGCCCTCTTCGAGATCATCTACCTGCAGGCGGGCCTCGCCGCGGGCATCCTGATCATCGGCGCCTTCATCATCTACTGGTACGTGGGCGCCAAGCCCAGCGCGGTGGAGTTCCTGATCGCGACCGATGGCGAGATGCGCAAGGTCAACTGGTCGACCAAGAAGAACATCAAGGACTCGACCCTGGTCGTGATCTCGGCCACCTTCCTGATCGCGGGCGTTATCTTCCTCTTCGACTTCGTGCTGGCGCCCGCCGCCCGGGCCATCGGCCTGGTCACCTGCCGGGGCCCAGGCCCCCTTTTGCAGGGGGGGGGGGGGGGGGGGGGGGTACAAGGCCCGGCGCTCTCAGGGGCGTCCAAGGCCCGCCGACCCCGGCCGCGATACCCTTTCGCGGCTATCTTTATTGATGCTGGCGTCGGCGGGGTGGACCGCCGCGGCCGGCAACCTCCGAGTGTGTCCGGGGCGGGCAGAGCCCGCCGCATCCGTTTCCGGGCGTCCTTCCAAGGAAGGACACCCGCAGCGATCAATCAGTTTCAACCAACCCCAAGGGGTGACTCAATGAGCGAGCAGAACGCCACCAAGGCCCTCGACGGCACGCCCAACGAACGCGGCGACCTCATCAAGGCGGACGAGGTCGTCCGGCAGGAGGGCATGAATTGGTTCGTGCTCCGCGTGGCGTCCAACAAGGAGTCGAGCGTCCGCGAGACGCTCCTCCGCAAGGTCCAGATCGAGGGCATGACCCACCTGGTCGGCCGCATCCTGGTCCCCACCGAGAAGACCAAGACCATCAAGGCCGGCAAGCAGAAGATCACCGAGACCAAGCTCTACCCCGGCTACGTCTTCGTCGAGATGCGTCTCGAGGACGACGGCCGCATCCCGCAGGACGTCTTCTTCCTGATCAAGGAGACGACCGGCGTGGGCGACTTCGTCGGCACGGCGGGCCGCCCGACCGCGATGAAGGAGCACGAGATCGAGAAGATGCTCAAGGACTCGCGCAAGCCCGAGGACGAGCCGACCGTCAAGCTCGTCTTCAACAAGGGCGAGCACGTCCGCATCAAGGAAGGCCCCTTCGAGGGCTACGAGGGCACGGTCGACGAGCTCGACCCCGAGAAGGGCCGCGTCCGCGTCCTCGTCACGATCTTCGGCCGCCAGGCCCCGATCGAGCTCGAGGAGTGGCAGCTGGGCAAGGCCGAAGAGGTGTAACGCCCCCGCAATGGATCGGAATCAGAGGAGCCCCGCCGCATTCGGCGGGGCTTTTTCATGGCTCCTTCACGTGGCCGGGCAAGGGTCGGAGAGCGGGGGGCCGCCGCGGCGGTGAACCGGGAGCCCGCCCGGCCGTCATACGCTCCGTATCCACCTACCTCCGGGAAGTACCGACATGGCCAACAACAGCAGCCCGTCCGGCGATGAATCGCGCGAAGTCTGGGGCAAGGCGATCCCCAAGGAGCCGGAACGCCCGCACCCCGACGACGTCGACAAGCCGACCAAGCCGCGCAAGGGGCGGTGGAAGCGGATCGTCCTGCTCACGCTGGTGGTGCTGGTGGTGGGTGTCGGCATCCTCGTGGCGCTCGCGCCGACGATCGCCGGGGCGGTGGCGCCCGGGATCGTGCGCTCGCAGTCGGACAAGGCGATGCCGGGGTATGTCACGGTCGACGATGTCTCGCTGTCGTGGGGGGGGCCGCAGGAACTGACGGGGGTGAAGGTCTTCGATGCGGAGGGCAAGGAAGTGGCGCGCATGCGGATCACGACGACGGCGGGCCTCTTCGCGCTGGCGGGTCTGAACCTTGGTGAAGTCACGGTCGCCGGTGTGCGCGCCGACATCGTCCGCCGCGAGGACGGGCAGACGAATATCCAGGCCGCGGTGGTGAAGCCGAGCACAGAGCCCGCGCCGCCACCATCGACCGAGCCGCTCCGCCTGCCGGCCGGGCTCAAGGCGAACCTGACGATCGAGAACGTCGAGATCACCTACACCGATGCCGCGGCGAAGGACGGGCCGGTGTCGGTGAAGGTGTCGGACGTCGCGGCGGATGCAACGCTCGAGCCGGGCCGGCCGCTGACCTTCGACCTGCGCGCCCAGGCGGGGCTGGTCGGCGCGCCCGGGACGGGTCGCGGCTCGATCGCGATCACAGCGAAGGCAAACAACTGGAGCGATGCCGGCGGGCTGGTGACGCCGGAGAAGGCCATCGTCGATGCGACAGTCACGGCCGAGTCAGTGCCCAGCGCGCTGGTCGACGCCTTCATCGGGCCGATCACAGCATCGGGCGGGACGGTTTCGAGCGCGCTGGGGCCGGCGGTGAATGTCGCCGCGAAGGTCGATGGTTCGATGACGGAGGCGACCGCGCGGGTCGATGTGACCGCGGCGAACGCGACGGCCGCGTTGCGGCTGGCGGTCAAGGACGGTGTGGTGCAGGTGACCGAGCCGGGGCGTGTCAGTGTGAAGCCGCAGGCAGTGCGAGTGCTCGCAGACCTTGATGCGGCTCTGGCCGGTCAGGACGCGGCGACGATCACGAGCGCGCCGGGTCTTGAATTGACGATTGACCGTCTGCGGCTGCCGTTTGATCCCAAGTCGCCGGGGCTGAACCTGCGCGGCGCGGCGGTGGGCGCAACCATCGCGACGACGCAGATCGAGGGAACGACGAAGCTGCGGCCCGATGCCGCGGCGGAGCCTTTCACGGTGGCGCCGCTGAACGCGCGGATCGCGAGCGATGACCTGGGCGCGGACACGACGCTCAAGGCGACGACGCAGATGACGCTCTCGGGCCGCCCCGCGGGCGATGTGAACATCGACTTCACGGTCTCGGGTCTGCTCGATGACAAGGGCGCGCCGCGGCCGATGCCGGCGGGGGCGCGGGGTGTCGCGGCGATCCGCGGCGTGGCGACGGCGGTGGCGCAGCCGTTCGTCGAGTCGATGGGGCTGAACCTGCCGCGGGATGTGGGGCCGACGGTGGATGTCGAGGTGCGGGCGACCGCGGCGGATCTGTCCAGCGCCGGCGCTCCCGCTGCAACGGCATCCGCGGCGAGCGCCTTGCCCGCGGCGGACATCGACCTGGCGGTGGCGGCCGAGCATGTCACGGTCAACGGCGCGTTCCGGCTCGACCAAGGCAAGCTCACCACCCGCGGCAACGGCCTCACGGCAAACATCGCCAAGGCGGCGTCGATCGCATCCGCGTTCGCCAAGCCCGAGACGGGGTACCGCGTGAGCGCGGTGGGCAATCAAGGCAGCGCGACGCTCGCGCTCTCGAACCTGGAAGTGTCTATCGACGACCCCGATCCGCGGCGGATGCGGGCGCAGTCGGTGCTGACGCTCGGCGGTATGCGCATCACCAAGCTCAACGAGGATGGCTCCGCGGCGGGCGATATCGATGTGCAGAACTTCCGTGCCACGACTTCGCTCGGCACAGACGGCGCTCCCAAGGTCCAGCTCGCCGGCTCGATGCAGCACGGCGGGAAGGCCTTCGGGCTCGAGGGCGATCTCACGCTGACCGGGCTCTTCGGCGCTGGCGAGGAACTGATCAACACGCAGACGCTCCGCCCGGTGGGGACGATCACGCTCCGCGATGTGCCCACAGCCCTCGCGGGGCTCTTCGTGGCTCCCGCAACGCCCGCTGAGGGCGAGCCCGCTCCGCTCGATATGCCCGCCGTGATCGCCGATGCCGTCGGCCCGGCGGTGACAGTCGCGCTGCGGACGGCGACATCCGGCGCCGATGGTCTGGCGATCAACGCGGACATCACGGCGGCGCGGCTGACCGCGGCGGCGGGGGCGACGCTGGGCGCGGACCGGCTCAACATCACCAAGGTGAACGCCGAATCGCGGCTGGAGCCGGCGACGGCCAACGCGCTCATCGCGCGGTTCATGCCCGCGGAGGAAGGGAGCACCCCGCCGCGGCTGGCGGCGCCGTCCAAGGTGACCGTTGCGCTCGCTCCCTTCGCCATCCCGATGGAGGGGTTCGCGCCGCAACTCGAACGCGGCGGCATCATCAACGCGACGATCGCGATGCCGGGGCGCACGCTTGTCGAGGGATTGACGCTCGCGAACGAGGACGGCACGAAGCGCGACCTGGGCCGCGTGGGTGTCGAGAATCTGGAGCTCAGGGTCCGCGCGGCGATGCCCGCGCTGCTGACCGATGCGCTGCCGAGCGAGCGGACCGCCACGGTGAACCTGAAGGCCGGTGTGGTCGGCGGCGAGGGCACGATCGCCGAGCTCGCGCAGCTCGAGGGACGGATCGCGGCGGAAGTGTCCGAGGGCACGATCGCGGGCCCATCGGTCGCGAATATCGATATCAAGCAGATCGACACGCGGCAGATCGACCGCGTGCTGAATGACCCTGGCATGGTGTCGGGCGCGCTCGGCGATCGCGCGCAGCTCGGGCTGGTGGCGACGCTGCGCCCCGTGAAGGATGCGCCGCTATCGGAGGCGGGGGCCGATCTGTCGGTGACGGCGGCAGCGCCGAACCTGCGGATGAGCAACCCGATCCGCTTCGTGGCTCAGCAGGACAGGATCACCATGGGCGAGCCGGCGACGATCGAGTTCACGGCGAGCGCGGACTGGGCCAACCGGTTCCTGACACCGCCGAAGCCGCAGAACGCGGGGGCGGGCGGGGCTGGCACGGGGGCGAGCGCGCTGGCGCAGCTCCGCGATCAGGCTTCGCCGCAGCCGCCGGCCGCGGAGCGTCCGCCGATGACGCTGACAGCACCGACGACGGTGCGGCTGACGCTCAGCAAGCTGGCGCTGTCGCGCCCGCCGATGGAAGTCGCGGCCGCGCCCGCAGCCGGCGCAGCGCCCGCGAACGCGGCTCAGACGCCGTCAACGCCGCAAGCCGCGCCGCCGCCCCCGCTCTTCAAGCCCGGCATCTTTGATGTGAACCTCGCGGTGGATGTGCCGGCGCTCAACGCGACCGCGGCGGATGGACGCACGATCAACCTGCAGAACACGCGGGTGACGGTCGAGCGTGTGCCGCAGACACCGACGGTGGATATCGGCTACGCGCTCACGATCGGCCAGGCGGCGGTGGGTGAGGCCGCTCCGACGCGGGACATGCGGCTCTCGGGCAGTGTGACCAACCTCGCGGGGGCGGATGGCCGGCTTGCGATCCCGACCGCGCGGCTGAGCGCGGATGGCCGCCTGCCCGCGATCCCGACCGCCCTGGTCGACGCGCTGGCGAACCAGGACGGTTTGCTGGTCGATGCGCTGGGGCCGATCGTGGAGGCTCAGATCAAGGCAGCGCGGGTGCCGCTGGGCGGATTCGCATCCGTGCCCGCGGGTCCATCGCGCGAGGAGCCGCCTGTGATCGATCTGATCGCCCGCTCGCCGCGGGCGGCGGTGAAGCTCAAGGGCAACATCAACGGTCCGCTGTATGTGTCGCAGGAGCCGCTGGAGGTCTCGGTGTGGGAGCTCACGCGGGCGCTGAGTGATCGGTTCCTTGACGGTCTTCCCGCGATCGGCGCGATCGAGAAGACGCAGCAGGATGCGCCAGCGACGATCCGCGCGACGGGCATGACCGTCCCGCTCGACGGGCAGTTGCAGTTGCTCAACGCCGATGTCGTGATCGATCCGGGCGAAGCGCGGTTCTCGACTTCCGACACCTTCGGCAAGCTGCTCAAGAAGGTGGCAGCGCGGCAGAGCGGTGTCGTCGGGCAGCGGCTGCAGCCGCTCAATGTCGAGGTGCGGCAGGGCATCATCCGCTACCCGCGGTACCGCATCCCGCTGGGCGAGTTCAGCATCGAGACCGAGGGCACGGTGAACCTGCCGGCGAAGACGCTCGATGTCGTGACATGGGTGCCGTTCGGCTCATTGACCGACGAGGCGGCGGGATCATTCAACACCGGGCTGGGGAGCCTGCTGGGCCGATCGGTCCCGCTGATCGAGAGCGCGACGATGGTGCCGATCCGCACGAAAGGCCCGCTGGACAAGCCGAGCACCGCTCCGGACCTGGAACTCTTCGCACGGAACGTCATCGAGACCGTGCGGCCCGACAATCTGCTGCGGGATGCGCTCGAGAAGATCCGCGGCGGGGGCAAGTGATCCGCGAGCGGCCAGGCGATGCGTTGCGCGGTACGCTCCTGATATGAGCAAAGCGCGGAACGTCGGTGTTTGGTGGGTTCGCCTTGGGTGCGGGGCCGCGGTCGCCGCGGCGGTTCTGGCCGGCTGCAGCGCCGGGCCGGAACCCGCGCCCGAGCCCACGGCAACCACCGCGCAGGACACCCAGGCGAATACCGCGGTACAGCCGCAGCCTGTGGCCGCGACACCGCAGCCGACCCAGCCGGCCGAGCCGTTCCTCGAGCGGTGGGCGAAGACGGGGCGGTTCTCGTGGGGCTCGCCGCGGTCGGTGAAGCTGCTGCCGGATGGGTCGGATGTCCTGTACCTGCGGTCGGGCCCTCGGGACCGGGTGCAGAACCTGTACGAATTCGACCCGGCGACCGGGCGCGAGCGGCTGCTGGCCTCGGCGGAGAAGCTGCTGGGCGGCGAGGCCGAGGAACTCTCGGCGGAGGAGCAGGCGCGGCGGGAACGCATGCGGATCTCGGCGCGGGGAATCGCTTCGTACTCGGTATCGGAGGATGGGTCGACGATCGTCGTGCCGCTCTCGGGCGAGGTGTATCTGCTGCAGCGTGCGGGCGGGTGGGTGAAGAAAGTGCCGAGCAAGGTGGAGGCGCCGGCGATCGATCCGCGGCTGTCGCCCGATGGGACGAAGATCGCCGCGGTCCGCGGCGGCGCGCTGTATGTGACGGATATTGCGAGCGGCGAGGAGACGCGGGTCTCGCCTGAGGCCGCGGGCACGGTATCGCACGGCGAGGCGGAGTTCATTGCGCAGGAGGAGATGGACCGTGATCACGGCTATTGGTGGTCGCCGCAGAGTGATGCGCTGATCTACCAGACGACCGACACCGCGGGGCTGGAGGTCTTCTCGATCCCCGATCCGGCGGACCCGGGCGCGCGGGCTGCGGAGTGGCCATACCCGCGGCCGGGGAAGAAGAACGCGGTGGTGACATTGACCTTGTGGCGCGATGGCAAGTCGACACCGATCCAGTGGGACCGCGGCGCGTACGAGTATCTCGCGAAGGTCGAGTGGCCGGAGAACGGGCCGATCACGCTCCTGGTGCAGGACCGGCGGCAGATGGAGCAGAAGCTGCTCGCGGTCGATCCGGCGACGGGCGCAACGTCGACCATCTTGACCGAGAACGACGATGCGTGGCTGAACCTGCACGGGCACACGCCGGCGTGGGTCATGAAGGGCGCGGGGTTCCTGTGGATCAGCGAATCGGGCGGCGAGCCGATGCTCGAGCTCCGCGGCCGCGACGGCAAACTGCAACGAACGCTGACGAGCCCGGGGTTCAATCTGCGTGGGCTGATCGCGGTCGATGAAACGCGCGGGTGCGTGTATGTCGAGGCGGCTCCCGAGGCGACGCAGACGCATATCTGGTGCGTGCCGATCGATGGGAGGCCCGAGCGGTTTCGGAAGTTGACCGAGGGGGAGGGTCGCTGGAGTGCCGAGTTCAGCGAGGATGGCTCGACGGCGGTGCTGACGGGGTCGCTGCGCGATGGCACGCTGACTCGGCGGGTGGTGCGGATCGGCGATGACGGCGCTGCGATGGTGGCCGAACTGCCATCGGTCGCGGAGGAGCCGGGGTTCGATGTGAACATGGAGCTGACGACGGTGCGGCTGAACCGGCGCGTGCATGATGCGGTCGTGATCCGGCCGCGGGCGTTCGAGGCGGGGACGAAGTACCCGGTGATCGTGAGCGTGTACGCGGGGCCGGGTTCGCAGATGGTACACGCGAGCGCGCGGTCGTACACCTTGCAGCAGTGGATGGCGGATCAGGGGTTCATCGTCGTGGCGCTCGATGGGCGGGGGACTGGGGCCCGCGGCCGCGCGTGGGAGCGGGCGTGGAAGGCCGATGGGGTGGGGAACCTCATTGATGTCGCGCTCGAGGATCAGGCCGCGGGCGTCAAAGCGCTCTGCGAGCGGTACCCGGAGATGGATGCAGCGCGCGTGGGCATCACCGGCTGGTCGTTCGGCGGGTACTTCACGCTGATGGCGGTGATGCGGCGGCCGGATGTTTTCAGCGCGGGCGTTGCCGGTGCGCCGGTGGTCGACTGGGCCGATTACGACACGCACTACACCGAGCGGTTCCTCGGCCTCCCGAGCGAGAACGTGGCGGGGTACGCGGCGAGCAACGTGCTGACCTACGCGGACCAGCTCACGCGGCCGCTGCTGCTTGTGCATGGCACTGCGGACGACAATGTGTACTTCGTGCACAGCCTGCGGCTCGTTGATGCGCTCTTCAAGGCGGGGAAGGACTTCGAGTTCCTGCCGCTGCCGGGCAAGACGCACATGGTCGCGGATCCGGAATCGATGATCCGGCTGCAGCAGCGCGCGATGGGGTTCTTTGAGCGGGAGCTCAAAGACTGACCCCGAAGGGGTCAAGAGGTGTCGCCACGGGTGGAGCGGCGGCCGCGATAGCGGATGACGCGGAACCCGTGGGAAGAGGCTTACTTACCTCCGCGGGCTCACCGACTCGCCCGAGCCGCCGAAGCCCGGGATCGGTGCGTTCTGCTTCGGGTCCGCTGTCGCGCTCGGGTCGATCGCCGAGCCGGGGTCCGCGGGCAGCGTGATCTTGAACGTTGCGCCCTTGCCTTCTTCGGACTCGAGCGAGATCGAGCCGCCGTGTTCCTCGGCGATGCGCTTGGCGACCGCGAGGCCCAGGCCCGTGCCGCGGGCGCCCTTGGTGGTGTTGAAGGGTTCGAAGATCCAGGGCTGCTTGGCCTTGGGGATGCCCGGGCCGTTGTCGATGACGATGACCTCGACCTCGGGGACGAGCTGCTTGGGGCGCGTGCCAGCGGGGACGTAGTGCGTGCGGACCGTGATGGCCCCCTTGCCGCTCTCGACGGCCTCGACGGCGTTGGTCATCAGGTTCATCATCGCCTGGTGCATCAGCGGCGCATCGAGCGGGACGGGGGGCATCTCGGGATCGAGGTCGAGGATCATCGCGACCTGCTTCGCGCTGCACGCGGGTTCGAGCAGCTGCGCACAGTCCTCGATCGTCGCCGAGAGCCGCGTGAGCTCGATCTCGATGCGGCGCTGCCGCGAGAATGCGAGCATGTTGACGGTGAGGCTGATGATGCGGTCGAGGTTGCGCTTGAGGATCGTCCAGCCGCCCTTGGCGATCTTGAGGTCGTCCTTCTTCAGGCCCATCTCGACGACATCGGCCCCGCCGCGGAGGCCCTGGAGGATGTTCTTGATCGAGTGGGAGAGCGTGGCGACCGTCTCGCCGATCGCGGCGAGCCGCTCGCTCTGGAGCATCTGCTGGTTGAGCTCGGCCGAGTAGAGCGCCAGGCCCGTGTGCTGGCCGATGGCGTTGAGCAGCGCGAGCTGCTCTGGCGTGAAGGTGTAGTTGGCGATCGAGGAATCGATGTAGATCGCGCCGAAGGTCCGCTCACGGAAACGGATCGGTGAGCACACGGCGGAGCGGATGAAGAACCGCTGCACGCTGTCGCCCGAGGCGAAGCGCGGATCGGTCATCGCGTTGCTGGAGAGCACACCCTCGTTCTTCTTGATGACGTGCTGGAGGATGGTGCGCGAGACGTGGATGCGGGCCTCGTCCTGATCGCGGGGCGGCTCGCGGTATTTCACAACGGCCGGCTCGAGCGAATCGTCGCCGGTGGTGGTGAGCATGATGCAGCCGCGCTCGGGTTTAAATTCGGCGAAGGTGAGGTCGAGGACTTTGCTGAGCAGTTGCTGGCGGTCGAGCACCTGCGTCGAGAGCATGGTGGTGAGGCGGTAGATGACGCGGAGGTGATCGACCGCCGCGGCCTGCGGCTCGGGCTCGGCGAGGATGATGGAGTCGTCGTTGCGTCCCACTCCGCCCCCGCTGGGGAGCGTGCGCTCGACGCTGGACTCGACATGCCGCGGCCCGACGACTCGGACGATGTCGGGGTCGCGGCTCTCGGTCTGGCCGAAGACAAAGAGCGTCTGCCCGACGCGGATCTGATCGCCGGGGCGCAGGCGGGTGCGCTGGTCGATGCGGTTGCCGTTGACCCAGGTGCCGTTCTGGGATTGGAGATCGCGGAGGTACCACGCGCCGTCATCGGGCGTGAGCTCGGCGTGCCGGCGGGAGACGGCGTTGTCGGTGATGGGGAGGGCTTCGGAAGAGCGGCCGATGAGCTGGGGCTCGTGATCGGGGAGCTCGAAGCGGCGGCCTTTGTCGGGGCCCTGGATGACGGAGAGGATGAGCACGGGGAAGGGTAGGTGTGGGTGGGTTTGTGGTGCGGCTTGTGGTGCGGCTTGTGGTGCGGGCGTCCTCGCCTGCACCAAGTGCTGGGTGGGTGCTCACCGTGTCTGCGAGTGCGTTCGGTTCAGCGTCACTTGGAATGATCGGCGCCCATCAAGGGCACGAGCCGCGTTCCCAAATGTACATGAAGCGGAACAGATCGTGCATATCGATGCCGTTCGAGTTGTCCAGATCTGCGCACGGCAGTCCGCGTTCCCAGTCCTGAAAGAACGCCCAGATATCGTCGCCGTCCTGGCCGCCGGACTGGTCGTAGTCGGGCGCGCAGGGCGGGCAGCCTTCGGGCGGCGGCGGCATCGGCGGTGTCCGGTAGGCGTGGATGCCGCTGGCATCCGCAACGATGAGTGTGCTGCCGAGCATCGCGATCCCGCCGATCCCGGGATGCGACACGGGCGGGAAGTATTCGTTCAGCCCGCTGTCGAACGCGTAGAGACGGCCGGAGGGGCCGGTGCCGGTCGACATGTAGATCACGTTCCGGCTCTCGACGGCCCAACTCGGGCGGAGCGGATACTCCGCGATGGTGGCGCTGCGGACCATGACCGAGCCATCAACGACCGAGAGGCGTTCGAGGACATTGCCCGGCCCGATCGAGATGTAGCTGCCGTCGGACAGTGTCGCTACACCGCCGCCGAGCGAGTATCCGATCGGCGCGGACCACAGGGGCACGAACTCCGTGCCGGTGTCCCGGATCGCGTAGACCCGGCTGGTCACGGGGTCGGTGCTGCTCAGCGGGAGCACGAAATCACCGTTGTACTTCGCGAAGGCGAGCGGATATCGGGAGGAGCCAGCGGGCATCACGCCGGTCCGGTACACCTCGCCACCTCCGCGACGGTTGAGCTTTCGGAGCGTCACCCCGCCGGGCGCCGCATCGACGATGCACAGCGCCTCGATCCCCAAGAACGATACCGGGACGATGGTGGCGCCGGTGTACCCGCCCGCCGCGGCGGTGCGCGGGACATCCCATGCTCCGTGCGTCGAGAAGTGGTGAACCCGGTCCGGTGTGCTCACATACAGATAGTCCTTGTAGAGGGCCCCCTCGCGGGGATCGAACGCGATTCGGATGTTCGAGGTCCAGGTGATCGCGCCCGTTTCGGAATCGAGGCGATAGATAAACGCCGGCGACTCGGGTGTTGACCGCGACACGTAGATATCGCGGGCCGTGCACATCACCACCGCCGGCCCCTGCCCGGGTTCGTAGGGAATCGGGACACTCCACCGCAGCGTGCCGTCCTCTTGATCGATCGAGAACACGACCGGGCGGCCGGCTTCCTGCTCCGGTGGGACCGGGGAACGGGAGAAGTAGATACCGGGGAAGTACGCAGAGAACGGCTGGTCGGCCGTCCGCGAAGGCGCTTCAAAGCTCCAGATGAGCTGCGCGCGGTCGGGTCCGTACGCGCCGCCGCGCGAGTTACGGAACTCGTCCTTTCCGTAGTGTGACCATTGGGCCATCGCGGTTGTTGTGAGACCGAGCGTTGCCATCGCGATGACACGGAGGATCTGCACCATCGGATCTCCTCACCGGAGCAATGGGGCCGAGCCGCGTCTCCGGCAGGATGGCCCCGTGTGGTTCACCGGTCCGACCAGTCTACCCCACTCCCGGGAAATGGCTGCATGAAATGACATCGCCGCGGCGGGGGCGCCGTCAAATACACGATCCGGTCTGCCAGTAAAGCAGGAAGTGAGCCGCATCGTCCATATCGATGCCCCCCGAGCGGTCCACATCGGCGCAGGGCAGTCCCTGCTTCCACTCATCGAAGAACGCGGTGAGGTCGTCGCCGTCCATGCCTCCTGACTGGTCATAGTCGGGCGTGCACTGTGGGCAGCCTGGCGGTATCGGACTGTCGGTCCAATAGGCGAACAGGCCGGCCCTATCAGCGACAATGAGCGTGCGGTCGAACATCGCGATCCCGCCGATCCCCGGGTGTGACACCGGAGGGAAGTACTCATTCAGTCCGCTGTCGAAGGCGTAGAGGCGGCCCGAGGGGCCGGTGCCCGTGGACATATAGATGACATTGCGGCCGTCCACGACCCAGGTCGGACGCAGCGGAGACTCGGTGATCATCGGCCCTTCGGCCATGACCGACCCATCAAGGATCGAGAGCCGCTGTAACCGATTGCCGGGCCCGATCACGATCAGACTCCCATCGGAGAGGACCGCGGATTCGCCACCGATGGAGTATCCGATCGGTGCGCTCCACCGCCGCAGCAGACCTGTGCCCGTGTCGGTGAACGCGTACGCGAAGCTGCGCGCCGGATCGTCGCTGCTGACCGGGAGAATCAGATCGTTGGATTGCCGGGCGACCACGATCGGATAGCGTGAGGTCCCGGTTGGCATCGGTGGGCTCTCGTACATCGCCGCACCGGTCGCGGGGTTGATCCTCCGTATCACCTGACCGCCGGCAGCATCGTCGATGATGTAAAGGCGATTCGGGGTTGAGAGCGTTCCGGTTGCGCCGGGGTGGCCCCCCACGGTCACCTGCCGCGGCGCGCTCCAACGCAGGCCCGGATCGAAACGGACCAACTCGGTCGGCCCACCTGTGACCAATCCGTCGAGCGTGCGGATCACGCCGCCGCGCGGATCGAGCCGGACCGCCACGGAGGAGGTCCAGAGGATGGCTCCCGTGTCCAGGTCGAGGCGATAGATCCGCGCTGCGCTGTCGGGTGTTGCACGCGAGACATACACACCCTCGGACCAGATGGCCAGGACGGAAGCAGAGCCTTGACCGGCCTCGAACGGGATCGAAGCGCTCCACGCCGGGCTTCCATCGTTGGTTGAGAACGCGAAGATGACGGGACGGCCCTCTTCTTCCTCGGGCGGCACGGTCGATCGCGCGGCAACCACGATGCCCCAGTATGCCAGCGGCTGGGCGGCCTCGCGGGTCGGCATCCACACGGACCAGCGCCGCTCGGCGCGGTCGGGGCCGTAGCCTTCCGCGCGCGAGGAGCGGAGGTAGTCACCGCCGGAGTTGCTCCACTGCGCGAGAGCGGGAGTGGTCATGAGCGTGCAGAGAGCGATGGTGATTCGGCGGTGCATGTGAGGGCGCTCAAGGCGTTGTGGAAAGCGGACTCTGACCCCGCCGGCCTGCGGCGACCGACCCATCGGCCAGTCTACCCCAACTTTGGGAATTGGCTGCATGAAATGAGACCGCCGCGGGTGGTGCCGTGGCGGCGGGCATGGACCTAGGTTCCGGGGCGAAAGGCAGGCCTGTGCAGGCGAGGACGCCGGCATCGCAAACCAACTCAGCAACTGCCGCGTTCCCATCGACGAAAGAAGAAACTGACGTCGTCCCCGTCCACACCGCCGGAGCCGTCGCCATCGGCACACGGTGCGCCGAGTTGCCAGTCGGCAAAGAAAGCCGGGATGTCATCGCCGTCGACTCCGCCGGACCCATCGTAGTCGGCGAGGCAAGAGGGGCAGTCAGAAGGTGGCAAGGGCGGATTGCGGTATGCGTACACACCCTGTGTGTCGGACACAAACAGCGTGGAGGCATCGAGAGCGATTCCCCCAATCCCCGGGTGCTGAACCGGGGGGAAGTGTTCGTGCAACCCACTGTCGAATGCGTACAGCCGGCCGTTCTCTCCCGTACCCGTTGACATATAGATGACGTTGCGACCGTCGACGGCGTAGACGGGTCGGAGCGGGAACTCCGCGATTGTGGTGCTGCGTGCGATGACCGCGCCATCGAGCACGGCGTGCCGTTGGAGCACGTTGCCCGGGCCGACGGTGATCAAGCTTCCATCAGAGAGCGCCGCCGACTCGCCGCCCAGGGAGTAGCCGATCGGTGCGGTCCAGTCGAGCACCAGAGCATCGCCTGTGTCTCGGAGCGCGTAAAGGCGGCTTGCGGAGGCGTCCTCGCTGCTGACCGGAATCAGATGCCGCCGGGCGGTGAACACGCTCACAATCGGATAGCGGGCAGTACCGGCTGGAAAAACATCACTCTGGTAGAGGAATGACCCATCGGTCAGGTTGAGCTTCCGCACGATGAACCCGCCCGGGGCGGCATCGAGGATCACAGCGTTCTGACTGCCAAAACCCGCGGTCGCCCCGGTGTGCCCGCCCGGCAATGCCGTCCGCGGCACACTCCAGAATCCGAGCCGATGCAACCGGTCGACAGTGCCGACGACGAGACCCGAGTGACCGATCGCTCCATCGCGCGGGTCGCAAGCGATGCTTTCCGCTGTAACTGCGTCGATCGCTCCGGTGAGCGTGTTCAGTTCGTAGATTGGGGCGGCATGGTCCGACGTTGCTCGCGTTACGAAGACGCGTGAGGCGATCGCCAGTGTCGTTGCAGGGCCGTCGCCCTCACGGTACGGAACGGGTGCGCTCCATATCAGCGCACCTGTCTCCACATCGAGTGCGAAGATGACCGGACGCCCCGCCTCATCCTCCGGTGGGACCGCGGACCGTGCGACTACAACCGTCCCCGACGAGGAGAGCGGTTGGCCCGCGATGAGCGAAGGGCTGTCGAATGCCCATGCAAGACGCGGGCTGTCGGGTCCGTAGGTTAAGACATTTGACGTTCGTCCGGTGTATGCGCCCGCGTTTGACCATTGTCCAAAGGCGACCGACACCGGCGTCACGAAGATGCAGAGTGCAAGGGCCGAGAACCGCATGTTGACTCCCCAGTGAACCGTGGCTGATCGCCGCCCGGGCCCCACGACAGTCGGGTAGGTGAGTCTACCGCATTCGCAAGAAATGGCTGCATGAAATGACACCGCCGCGGCACAGGACCGCGGCGGTGGGGGTGAACATCAGAGTGGGGGCTCTGAGCCGGCCGGTGCAGGCGAGGACGCCCGCACCACAATCACAACTCAGCAGCCGCCCGCCTGCCAGCGATCAAAGAAGAACGGGATGTCGTCGCCATCGACGCCGCCCGAGCCGTCCACATCGCCGCAGGCCGCGCCCGCCTGCCAGTCGGCGAAGAACGCCGCGATGTCGTCGCCGTCGACGCCGCCGGACTGGTCGTAGTCCGCAGCGCACGGCGGGCAGGGGTTGCCGCCGCCGACCGCGACGCGCACCAGCGACGCGTTCGCGCCGAGCGTCGAGGTCGAGTTGGGGTCGGCCTTGAGGCCCGCGGCGAAGTAGAAGAAGCCATCACCCGGGAGCGTGCAGCGGTCGCGGAGGCGGCCGATGTAGAGCCCGTCGTTGGCCTGGCCGTCGTTGTTCAGGTCCACACCGTCGCTCTCGCGGACGATCACGCTCTGGCCGTTGTAGACCACCGCGGAGTTGAGCGTGCCCAGGGCGTTGTTGGTGTTGCCCATCACGATGAAGTTGCCGGTGTGGTCGCCCTTGAAATCGATGAAGCTGGTCCAGTTGTCGCCCGCGCCGGGGGCGATCTCCTGGCCTTCCTGCGCGATGATCGCGCCGTTCCTGACGACCCAGTCGATGCCGCCGCTCGAGCCCGCGGCGTACCAGTCGCCGTTACTCTCCATCAGCACATCGCCGATCGAGGTCACCGGGCCCAACCCGCTGCCGGCGATCTCGACACCCTCCTGGATCACCACCGCGTTGTTGACCGCGACGACATCGTCGCGCGTGGTGTCGAGCGTGAAGACCTTGCCCTTGATGATCCAGTTCGCCGCGGCGGCATCGGTCGAGAAGGAATCGCGCACGAAGCTGAACCAGGGGTCGGTCGCGCCGCCGGCCTGTCCGGTGGGCGTGAAGAGCGCGGTGCCGACGGCGAGGGTGGCGCCGTTGTTGATGACCGCGACCTGATCCCACCCCGGCCCGCCGAAGATGCCGGACTGGAAGGTCGCCGTGCCGTTGTCGCTGATGCCCGCCGCGGACATGTTCGCGCCCCACTGGGCGCCCGGGTCGAGCGGCGAGGGCTGGCCGGTGCGGGCCACCACCTCGAACTCATTGCTGATGTGCCGCACGACGAAGTCGTCGGTCTGGCCGGTGGCGATGGTCGCGACGGCCCAGTTGGTCGCATCGTTGATCCGCGGCACCGGGATGTTGGTGCTGAAGTTGAGCGTGAGCCCCGGCTCGAACTCGGTGACGCCTTCCTGGGCCTCGGTCTCGGCCGTGAGGCCCTGGCCGATGATGAAGAACTGGTCGGCGGTCGCGGGCGTCGCGGTGGTGGTGGCGACAACGGCCCAGTGCCCGGTGGTGGGGCTGCGGTTGATCTTGCCAAAGTTGTTGATCTTGATGCCGGGGTTCCCGGGCAGGTCGCTCTTCGCGCCGGCGGTGTGGCCGCTGCTGGCGAGGATGACCTCGATGGGCTGGGCGAACGCGGCCGAGCCCGCGGCGAGAGCGAGGGCGGCGGCGAGGGTGCGGGTGATGTTGCGGTTCGTGCGTCCGGTAATACGTGCGGTCGATGGGGTGATGATCAAGAACCTCTCCTCTGAGTGTGAACGAGGGGCCGGGCCGCCGCACCGGGGTGTGGATGCGGCGGGACGCGGCCCGATGGATACCGCCGCGGCGACAGCGCGCTGCGGTGTGACTGGTACGGATACGCCGACGCCGGGGATCCGTCGCGGGTGTGAAGGGTTGGTCAGGTTTGGGCTGATTGCGGCTGAGTGCAGGCCTTCAGGCCTGCACCACAGCTTCAGCAGCCCCCCGCCTGCCAGCGTTCGAAGAAGAACGGGATGTCGTCGCCGTCGATGCCGCCCGAGCCGTCCACATCGCCGCAGTCGGCGCCGCTCTGCCAGTCGGCGAAGAAGGCGGCGATGTCGTCGCCATCGACGCCGCCGGACTCATCGTAATCCGCAGCGCACACCGGGCAGCCGCCCTGGGGCTCGGTGTAATACGCCCGCACCTGCGTGCTGTTGCCGACGACGATCAGTGTGCCGTCCGCGGCGAGGGCGGGGCCGCCGATGTTGATGTTGGTGACGGGGGCGGACCAGAGCTCGTTGAGCTGGCCATCGAACGAGAACAGCCGGCCGTTGCTGAAGGCGCCGTTGGAGAAGTAGATCGTGCCGCGGCTGTCGATCGCGAAGCGCGGCGTCAGGAAGTCGGCGGGGATCGGCTCGCTGCTGGCGATCAGCGCGCCGTCCGCCGCGGCCCGCCTTTCGATCACGCGGCCGGTCGAGTCGCCCGGACCCATCATGAGCACCGAACCATCGGGCATGACGCCGAACTCCGAGCCCGTGCTCCAGCCCGCGGGGACGTTCCACCGCTCGGTGATCGCCGATCCGGTGTCCGTGAAGGCGTAGAAGAAATCGACCGCCACGTTGTTCTGCGTGCGCGAGAGGTAGATCGTCCCATCGGGCGCGACCATCGGCGTGTTCTGGATCGTGAAGCCGGGGATCGTGGCGCTCTGATAGAGGAACGCGCCGGTGGCGAGGTCGAACTTCTTGACCGCGTTGCCGCCGGGCACGGCGTCGACGATGTACACCCCGCCGTTGCCGATCGCGCCGCCGCAGTTGCCGCTGACCGAAGCGGTGCGCGGGGCGGTCCAGACCACCGCGCCGTCATCGGCGTTGATGCGCCAGATGGTGCGGAAGCTCGCGATGACCGGGTCGCCGTCATCGGCGAAGACCACACCGTCGTACGCGCCGGCGTTGATCTCGATGGGCGTGGTCCAGACCACGCCGCCGGTCGCCGCATCGAGCGCGTAGAGCGGCGCCGAGACGCTCGCGCCGTTGCCGCCGCGGCTGGCGTAGACCTTGCCGTTGCTGACGCCCGCGATCCAGGTGGTCCAGTCGCCGGTGTCGAAGGGGATGTTCGCTGCCCAGAGTTCCGCGCCGGTCTCGATGTTGTACGCGACGACCGGCGAGCCGTTGGGCTCGCCGCCGGGCGGGAAGCCGGTCTGGCGGACGACGAACATGCGGTTCCCCGCGGTGACGGGCTGCCACGCGATGATGGACGATCGCCCGCCGGACCAGCGGAGCGTTGGGGCGGTGGGGCCGAGCACGTTGTTCAGTCCGTTGCGGCCCTGGTTGCCGCCGGAGTTGGTCCAGTTCTGGGCGGATGTGGTTCCGGCGCAGATGGCGAGCAGCGATGAGATGGTGAAAATGTGTGACGAGGTGCGCATGAACGGCCCTTTCGCGAAGACAGCTAACAGGAACACAGCGCGGCCGTGGCGATGACTGGGCACGATACCATGAGAACCCCGGATCGGAAGCAAATTCTGGCGAGGTTCCGCGGAGTTTCGGCGTGGCGGACCCAGCCCGTAGGCCGCGGTGGGTGACAGGAACGCTGCCATCCACACGCAGTTGCCAGTGCGGGGTCCTACGCGCTCCTGCGCTTTCTCGCGTATAGCCAATACCCGCAGCCGCAGAGCAGGGCCGTTCCCACCGCTGCCGCGATCAGCCCACCGGATGATCGACGCGTCCTTCCCGGGAGTGTCGCGATGACCGATCCTGATGCATCCCGGGCAACGCCGCGGCTCCGATCCGGTGTCAGCGCATCGCGGAGATCGATGTCGAACATGCCCGCGGGCGCAGCCGGGTACGCGACGGTAGCGATGTGCGAGCGCGTATCGCGCGTGATCGCGCCATCGGGCCCGCTGTATTCGATGCTGCACGAGGCAGGAACCCAGTACACCGGGCCCGGCACGCGACGCCACCCCGAATACGCGACGGTCCGCTCCCCGGTAGGTGATGTGCGCGTGCACGATACAAGCACCCAGTCTGATGGCCCGGCCGGCGCGAGAGTGAAGCGGATCGCCCCGGTGTCGGCGTGTACCTCTGACCCAACGACCCGCGCCTCGCGGACCGCGATGCTGCCATCCGCGACCGTACGAGCAAGGAACCACTCCGACCGATCGACGAACGCGATGCCATGCTCGCGGATGTCCCACCGGGTTGCGGATTGATCGAACATGTATTGCGCCGGATACAACTGCACGACGCCGTTTGCGATCGAGAAGACCGACACGCTTTCGGTCCGCGGCGACCACGGATCCGGAAAGGCCGCACCGCGTTGTTGCCGTCCGCTCGCCGGCCCTGTGACGACTGTCTCACGGACGCCGTCCGGCCATGCCGCGACAGTGTCCGTTTCGGGGCGGCCCCGCTGATCGATCGGGTTCTCGTGCTGCCAGCGGGTTCGGATTGCCGGAATCTGTGTATGCCGCGCGGCCCATGCTGCAATGGCGTCCCTCGCCGCGAGCTCATCCGCCCGCGCCGGTGGGGCGAAACTGGAAAGAAGAGCGAGGAGCACGGCCAGAAGCACGGTGGTAGCAGGGACGGTGCGGCAGCACGGTACCTCTCCCGGCCACGGATGTTGCTGGCGGATGTTGTCCTTCGCCGCCTGCAAGGAGCGCCACCTCCGATCGGGACCGCTCCCGTGCTGACAGCTTACATACGCATTCCCGGGCGACAAGTCGTATTCTCTGGCCTGACCAGGAACCCCCGGAGCGTCGTTGCGAAGCACGTTGGGGTCCGGGCTCGAATTCCGGGAGAAGTCCGATGCGGCGGCCGTCCGTGGTGTCCGGCTTCACGCTGATTGAGCTGCTGGTCACGGTCGCCGTGATCGCGGTGCTCATCGGCCTCGCGACCTTCGGCATCCGGCACACCCGCGGGACAGCGGTCGAGCTGCGGTGTCTGACAACCCAGCGGTCGATTGCCCAGCAGATGCATCGGTACGCCGCCGACCACAGCGGCCGGGTGCCTGCGGTTGCACTGGATGTGGCAAACGGGCCATCGGAGGTTCCGAGCACCCAGGTCGCGTGGACGAGCATTCCGACCTACCTGCTTCGGTCGCAGATGTGGCGCGACTACAGCGGTTCAAACTTGAGCCCCGGTGAGCTCATGTGTCCGGCGACGCCAAGCGATCTCGCGGTTGACCCTTGGACTGTTTCGGATTTCGCGCCCAGCGCATCGCTCTACATGGACTCCAGATACCTGGATCCTGCGTTGCCCGAGAGTTCCTGGCGGTCGCAGACCGGCGAGCGTCTCGCCCGCCTCGAAGATGTCGCCTTCCCCGCCGACAAAGCAATGCTGTACGAGTGGCGCATCCGCCACAACTGGCCGGGGGCCAAAGGCGGCGACTCCGCTTCCCTCTTTCATTACAGCACCGAGGGGTCGCGCCGCCGCGGCAGCGTCGCTTTCATCGATGGGCATGGGGAATCGCTCGCCGCGGCGGAGATCCCGTGGGTCAACCGCTACCCAGTCTGGCGGGTGTACCAGTTCAGCGCAACACCGATGGGCATCGCGGGGCGTGATCGCCCCGCGAGCCCGTGATCAGCAACTGCGTGTGACGCTGAGGGGCCCTTACCGCCCCCGCCCCTTCACCCGACCCTGCATCCGCTTGGGCGGCAGTTTGGTCGGCACGATCCCGCCGGGGAACTTGGTCGCATCGACCTTCTCCTCGACCTTGGGCGGCTCGGGTGTCGCGAGGCGCTGGGACTTCACCGGCTCGTCGCTGGCGCTCTCATCGCGCTGCTTGCGGACCTTGACCGCCTCAACGCCGTGCGGCGGCGGGCTGGGCTGGAAGTCGGGGTAGTCGAGCTTGGGGATCTCGGCGTTGATCAGCATCTCGATGCTGGTCAGCAGCTCGCCCTGCTCGGGCGTGACGAGGCTCCACGCAACGCCGCCGCGGCCGGCCCGCGCCGTGCGGCCGATGCGGTGGACATAGAGCTCGACATCGTCGGGCAGGTCGTAGTTGATGACGTGGCTGATGCCGTCGGCGTCGATGCCGCGGCTGGCGACATCGCTGGCGATGAGCACCGAGAGGTTGCCGCCGCGGAGTTTGGCCATCGTGCTGTTGCGCTTGCCCTGGGGCATATCGCCGTGCATCGCGTGGGCCTCGATGCCCTTCTGGTTGAGCAGCCGCGCCAGTTCATCGACGGTGCGCTTGAGGCGGCAGAAGATCAGCGTGAGCGCGGGCTCCTCGTGCGTGAGCAGGTGGACCAGCAGACGCTTCTTGTCCCACGGGTTGACCGGCAGGTAGAACTGCGTGACGAGGCTGGCGGTGAGCGAGCCCGCGGTGACCACGATCTTCTCGGGGTCGACCATGTACTTGCGTGCGAGCTTCTCGATATCGGGCGAGATGGTCGCCGAGACGAAGATCGTCTGCCGCTGCGGCGGGGTCATCTCGAGGATGCGGCGGATGTCCTCGCGGAAGCCGATGTCGAGCATGCGGTCGACTTCATCGAGCACGGCGAAGCGGATGTTGTTGAAGTGCAGGTGGCCGCGCTGCACCATGTCCATGATGCGGCCGGGCGTGCCGACGACGATCTGCGCGCCCTTGGCCAGGGCCTTGGCCTGCGTGTGGATCGCCTGCCCGCCGTAGACGGTGATGGCGCGGATGGGCGTGAACTTGCCCAGCTCGTTGATCTCTTCGGAGATCTGCTGGGCGAGCTCGCGCGTCGGCGCCAGGACGAGGGCCTGGAAGGGCGCATCCTTGTTGCACATGTGCAGCAGCGGCAGGCCGAACGCGGCGGTCTTGCCGGTGCCGGTCTTGGCCTGGCCCAGCACATCGCGTCCGGTGAGCGCGGCGGGGATCAGGCTGGCCTGGATGCTGGTGGGCTTCTCGAAGCCGGCCTCGGTCGCGCCCTTGAGCACGCTGCTGCGGAGGCCCAGGTCGGCGAAGACCTTGTCCTGCGAGAAGATCTCGCGGTGGGCCTTGGCCGCGGCGTCGTCGAGCGTCGGGGGCGTGTGACGGACCTCGGGCTTGACAGCGGGGGGCTGGTGAGCCGCCTCGGCATCGGCCGGGGACTCGCCGTTGGTGTCGGTGGGATCGGTATCGGGCTGGTTGGGGTTCTGGTCCATGGTTGCCGACCCGGTGTGGTCGGGAGTCGTGTCTTCGGGCATGCGTGTTCCTGAGGCGGTGGGGCCGTGGAGGGCGAGCGAAGGTCGCTGCGGGGCCCGCCGCAAAGGACATTCTAGGTCGCGGCAACTGTCCGGGGGGTGGGGAGTTAGGTCGGGGGGTCGGCGCGGCCTGAGGGGCCGCGAGGGCGTCTGGGCTGGGGGTGGTGGGCCCGAGGGAACGCGGCCGGCCGCGGGTGTGATTTTCTGTCGGCTGTGCGCGGTTGTGGCGCGGGCGGCGGGCTTGCGCTATTCTGCATCCATCGGCGGCGCGGCGTGTTGCGCGCGAGCCGCCACCGCGAAGGAGTCCGACTCGATGCCTAAGACCACTCGCGCCCCATCCGCGCGCCCCGCCAAGCAGGCCGTGCAGGCTGCGCAGGCCGTGCAGCCAGGGCTCCGGCCCGACCTGAAGATCGACGGTCCCGCGGATGTGCGCGTCTACATCGGCGACTGTCGCGAGAAGCTCGCCGCGATGCCCGAGATCGCGGCGGGGTCGATCGACCTGGTCTTCGCCGATCCGCCCTTCAACTGGAACCGCGCGTACGACGAGTGGGACGACGGCATGCCGCGGGAGGAGTATCTGGGCTTCACGCGGCAGTGGCTGGATCTGTGCGCCCAGGGGCTCAAGCCCGGCGGGGCGTTCTGGGTGAACATCCCCGATGACACGGCCGCGGAGATCGTGGTGCACCTCAAGAGCATCGGGCTCACGATGATCAACTGGTGCATCTGGCACTACCGCTTCGGGCAGAACACGACCGCGCGGTTCATCAACAGCAAGGTGCACGCGCTGTACTTCGTGAAGCCCGGGCCCGAGGGGACGGCGGACCGGACGTGGAACGCTGCGGAGATCCTCGAACCCAGCGACCGCGCGACGACCTACTTCGATCCGCGGACGATGGACAAGGCCGATGGCATGCCGCCGGGCGAGCGAGTGCCCTTGGATGTCTGGTACGGCAAGTACTGGGGCCGCATCCAGGGCAACAACAAGGAACGCCGCGCGAATCACGACAACCAGCTGCCCGAGGTGTACCTCGAGCGCGTGATCCGCGCCTGCTCGAACGAGGGCGAGCTGGTGCTGGATCCCTTCCTGGGGAGCGGCACGACCGGCGTGATGGCGCACGCGCTCAAGCGGCGGTTCATCGGTTGCGAGTATTCGAAGGCGAACGCGACGAGCGCCTTCAAGCGGATCCAGGAGGGGCCGATCCGGCTGGGCGCGGGGCTTAAGCAGAGCACGGCGATCTTCTCGCCGCGGAAGCGGGGGCGGACGAAGAAGGTGGTCGACGTGGCGGGCGCGCCGGCGGAAGTCTGAGCGAGTTGCCTGGCCGCCGAGGATCGATTCGGAGGTCGCGATTGTGATCACCGCGGCGGAGAACGGCGTACGCATCGATCTCAAGGTCGTGCCCGGCAGCCGGCGCGATGAGATCGTGGGGCCGTACGGCGATCGGCTGAAGATTAAGGTGAGCGCACCGCCGGAGGATGGGCGGGCGAACAAGGCTGTGTGCGCACTGCTCGCGGGGGCGCTCGGCGTGGCCGCGCGGGATGTCGAGGTGGTGAGCGGCGCGACGAACCGGGAGAAGACGGTGGCGGTGCGCGGGGTTGCGGTGGCGGCGGTGCGCGAGCGCCTTGGTCTTCCGCGCCAGTGATTTGCAAGGCATAGGTCCTATGGGACCTATAAGTCCTATAGGACCTATGTCCTGCGGCTGCTGCGCGCAGTGCGCCTCAGCTACTTCGCGAGATACTCCGAGCGTGAGAGCGCGAGCTGCCGCGCCTTGAACTCCGCGAGCGCGTAGGCCCAGCCCTGCCACTGCGCGTTGAGCCGCGCGGCTTCATCTCGGGTTGCGGCGAGTTCGATCGGTTCGGGTGTGTTCGCTTCTGTTGGGGCCGGGTCTTGCGTCATCCGGTCGGTCGGCGGCACCACATCGCTCGGCTCGACCGCGGGCGGCGCGGAGATATCGAGCGGTTCGTTGGCGCGGGTGGTCTGGTCAGGGATCGGCGTCCGCGCATCATCGGTCGCAGGCTGGGGGGTCGCCGGTTCGGGCTCGGTGAGCGCGGCGGGATCGACCGCCGCGGCGAGCTTCGCCCAGGTCACGCCTTCGTGCTCGGCGAGCTCGAAGGAGATCACCAATCCGTCGAAGGTCGCGAAGGTTGCGCTGCGGGCGTTCGACCAATCAAGATCCGCGGCGGGTTGGATGTTGTCCGCGCTGATGAAGCCCAGCGCGTTGCCAGCGCGGGCGACGGCGCCGGCATCGGGGGCTTCGCCTTCGGCGAGGCCGGCGAGCGCGAAGGTATCCGCGGGAGTGTCGCGTGAGACGCGGATCGCAGCGCCATCGGGCGTCTCGATCCGCACGCGGGCGATGCGCTCTGGCCTGATCTCCAGCGCGATGCGGTTGAGCCAGGCCATCGGATCGGCCTGCGGCGCTGCGGTGGTTGCGATCAAGTAGGCGCGGTCTTCACCGCTCCGCCGCGCATAGCGCATCGGCGGGAGTGTCGGGTCGCTGGTCGCGGGGCCGGCGGCGCCGAGGATGACATCAGCGAGCGGTGTGTCCGCCGCGGCGATGCGGACCCGCGTCGCAACGGGCTGATCGGGCCCGGGCTCGCCGACACCGATGCGATCGTAGAGATCGGGCTGCGAGGTACGCGGTTCGATCGTCGCCGCGCTGCCCAGGCCCGCAACGAGCCCGGCGATGCGGTCCATCACGGCGGGATACCCCGCGCGGTTGTCGACGATCCACGCTTCATCGCGCTTGACCAGCACGGTGCGTTGCCCGGCGCTCTCGATCTCGATCCGGTCAATGCGGTCCGCCGCGGGCGCGATCGCGGGGAGGAAGAGGTTGGAATCGGAGGTGGGCGCGGTCCCATTGGTCGCGGCGGGGTTGTTGCTGGTGGATGCCGGGCGGGTCGAGACGACCATCGCGCCCGCGATCGCGAGTGCGGTGATGCCGGTCAGGATGATGATCGTGCGTGTGCGCACGGGCGTGTACTCCGATGAAGCGAGGCGAGACGAAGTCAGGCCGCGGCCGCCCGCGCGGTGCGCCGCCGCAGGGCGCGGATGCCCGCGAGCGCGAGGGCGAAGACCGTGACGATGGCGGGGACCACGGCGACGTTGATGAGTGTGAGCTGCGTGCCCAGCCGCTCGACATCGCGGCGGAGGTTGAGCTTCACCTCGCGGAGCTGACGGCGGGTCTCTGTGTACTCGGCGCGGAACTGCTCGATCTCCGCCTGCTGCTCGGGGGAGAGGACGAGCGAGTTGTCCTGGCCGCGGGCCTGCTGGAGCTCGCGGAGCCGCGTCTCGGCCCGTTGCAGTTTCTCCTCGAGGAGTTGCTGCTCGGCGAGATACTGCGTCTCGGCATCGCGCATCATGTCGGCGACGATGGTGAAGGGCCGGGTGGTCGCCTGCCGCGCGCGGATGCTGATGAGATCCGATGAGCCTGCGAGGTTCTCGACCGCGTTGGCGATGAGTGAGTCGTTGTCGGCGATTTTGCGGAGGCCGAACATCGTCTCGCGGAGCCAGAAGCCGTCGGCGAGCAGATCGGCATCGGCGATGAGGATGATGTTGGCGGGCTCCGCGCTCTCGCGCAGGTGGCCCTCGGGCGGGGCGAGCGGGCCCGCGGCGGCTTCGTCGTTGGCCGGCGGGCCATCTGGGAAGGCGGATGTGAGCGTGCCCTGGATGCGGACCGCGAGCGGGAGCTTCTCGGTCGTCGGCATGAACTCGAGCAGCAGCTTCTTTGGGTTGGGCTCGAGGCCCAGCGCTTCCTGCGGGATCAATTGCGAATCCGGCGTCGTGGTCATGAGCGGCGTGACGGTGACGCCGTCGCGGCCCGCAGCGCGGACCACGCCCGCGCTCGCCAGCGTGACCCGCGAGAGGTTGCCGGTGATGGCGTCGTCGTCGTTGAGCCCCTCTTCGGTGATGGTCGGCCACGCGACATAGGGCACCGGCTCGGGGTTGTTGGCCGGGCCGGTCAGGATGCGGGTTGCGAAGTAGCGGTCACCCGCGATCGTCGTGAGGTCGATCGTGACACCCCAGGAGTCGAGCAGCGGGCCGGGGTCGCTGGCGCGGAGCGCCACAGGCTGCCCGGGCTGATCTGTCTCGGCGACGGGGTCGAAGAAAGCAACGACGCGACCGCCGCGCATCACGAACTGATCGATCGCGTAGTAGGTCCTGGGCTCGAGCGCCTTGGGGTGCACGAGCAAGAGGACATCGACATCATCTGGGATCGCATCGACCGCGCTGCCGAGCTGGCGGATCTCGAAGAGCAACCCGAGCTGCGCGGCGATCTGCCAGGGCGGGGTCTGCACCGGCTGACGCGTTCGCGGGTCGAGCGTCATCCCACCCATGATCGGCAGGGAGGAGATCAGCCCGATCACCGGCTTCTTCGGGTTCGCGAGCGTGTGGATCATCCGCGAGAGTTCGTACTCGAGGAAGCGTTCCTGCTCGGGATCGAAGAACGCGATGATCTCGCGGCCGTCGGTGGAGTTGGCGCCCACGAGGCCGAAGTAGATCGACTGGCCGTTGCCGACCGGCACGCCGGTGAGGCCGGCCTGCGTTGCTTCATCCTCGGTCTGCGAGAACGGTTCGGGGTCCTTGACCTCGACGATGACTTTCCCGCCCGACACGCGTGCGTACTCCTCGAGCAGCTCGCGGACACGCTTGGCGTACGACTCGAGCGCGGGTCGGCCGGTGGCGAGCTTGGCCGAGTAATAGAGCGTGAGCTTCACGGGTTCTTCCGGCGATCGCGCGATCGCCTTCGATCCCTGCGTGAGCGTGAAGACGCCCGAATCGGTGACATCGATGCGGGCCGAGCGGAGCGATGCCGCGGCGATCATGTTGACCGCGATGAAGAGCGCGAGAACGAGCAGCGCGGCGAAGACGGCGGTAAAGCGGCGGTTCATCGGATCACCTCCATCGCCGCGGCGGCCGGAGCTGCGTGCACGAGGAGTTGCGGTGCGAGGTCAGCCATCCTTGCGGGCCTCCAGCACGATGTAGTTGAGCGCCAGGCACGCCCCGATCAGCGAGCCGAAGAAGATCAGGTCCCGCGCATCGATCACGCCCTTGCTGATCATGTCGAACCGCGTGAGGAAACTAAACGAGCTGATCGTCTCGACGATCGGCCGCGGCGCCCAGCCGCTGAAGACATCGAGCACCACCGGCAGCCCCGCGAGCAGGAACGCGAAGCAGGCGACTACGGTCACAATGAACGCGATGATCTGGCTCCGGGTCATCGCGGAGACGCACGCCCCGATCGCGAGGAACCCCCCCGCCATCAGGAAACTCCCGATGTACGCGGCGAGGATCGCGCCGTTGTCCGGGTCGCCCAGGTAGTTGATCGTGATCCACACCGGGAAGGTCAGCGCGAGCGCGAGCCCGGCGAAGACCCACGCGGCGAGATACTTGCCGACGACCGCGCCGCCCTTGCCGACCGGCAGCGTCATCAGCAGTTCGAGCGTCCCCTGCCGCCGCTCCTCGGCCCACAGCCGCATCGAGAGCGCGGGGATCAGGAAGAGATACAGCCACGGGTGGAAGGAGAAAAACGGCCGCAGATCCGCCTGATCACGGTTGAAGAGCCCGCCCACCTGCCAGGTGAACACACCCGCGAGCACCAGAAAGATCACGATGAAGACGTACGCCACCGGCGTGACGAAGTAGCCCGCCAGTTCGCGTCTGAAGATCGCTGACCATCCACGCATGATGCGTTGTACTCCTCCGTGCGCGATCCCGCTTACGCCGCGGCGTCCTGCGCGCCCTTGCCACTCTTCGCGCCGCCGGTCGCTTTGTGCGTCGTCAGCGTCCGGAACACATCGTCCAGCCGCCCCGACTCCACCCGCATCATGTTCGTCCGCCACCCGCGCTTGCTCACCAGGTCACTGATCCGCGGCGCGATCTCAACACCGGCCTCGGGAATCACCGTGCAGCGCACCTCGACACCCTCGGGCGTCTGCGTTGCGCCCCCATCCTCGACCTCGCGCACACCCGCGATCGACCGCAACTCATCGAAGATCATCGTGCCCGCCGGCGGGCAGAGTGCCACCGTCACCGCGTTGTGATACTTCGACCTGGCCAGCAGCGCGCTGGGCGTGCTGTCCGCCACGATCCGCCCGCCCGCGATGATCACCGCCCGCGTGCACACCGCCTCGACCTCTTCGAGGATGTGCGTCGAGAGCACGACCGCCTTGCCCTTTGCCGCGGCGAGCTCCCGAATCAGCCCGCGCACCTCGTGCTTCTGGTTGGGGTCGAGACCGTCGGTCGGCTCATCCAATATGAGGACATCCGGCTCGTGGAGGATCGCCTGAGCCAGCCCCACCCGCCGCTTGTATCCCTTGCTCAGGGTATCGATCGGCTGGCGGAGCACGCCCTCTAGGTTGGTCCGCTCGATCGCCCGCCCGATCGCCGCGGTCTTCTCGCCGCCCCGCAGCCCCCGCACCCGCGCCACAAAGCCAAGGAAACTCTCGGGCGTCATGTCCGGGTAGAGCGGCGCCCCCTCCGGCAGGTAGCCAAGCCGCTCCTTCACCGCGATCGGGTCCTGCTGCACATCGTGCCCGCAGACCTTGGCCGAGCCGGCGGTCGGGGCCAGGTAGCCGGCGACCATCTTCATCGTCGTGCTCTTCCCCGCCCCGTTGGGCCCGAGGAACCCGAGCACATCCCCGGCCCGCACATTCATATTGATACCGTCGACGGCGAGGATGCCCGCCGCGGCGGAGCCGTACCGCTTGGTCAGGTTCTTGATCTCGATCAGCGGCTGACTCATGTCGTCTCCGTGCTGCCAGGGCCCGGTCTTGTCGGGGCCCATCTCCTCAAGCCCATGTTCTTATCGGCCCGGGGGCGTCTGTTCAAACGCACGGATGCTGCAGAGGTTCCCACCCGCCCATCTCCCGGCTTGCTGGCCCTGTAACCGCGCAGCGCATCCGGAAGTTCTTGCCCACACCCGCCCGGCCGATCGGCCGCGATGACACTGCCTCTCCCATGGCTGGCCGATCGCCGCGGCGTTTCGCATGGTGAACCCGGCCCCTCGGGCGTTCTGCCCGGCGGGCGATGCACACTCAAGCGCGAGGAACTCCATGCTGACGCTCACCGAACCGTTCGCCGAATCGTCGCGGCTCCAGCCCGAATCACTCTTCAGCTATCGCCGCACCAGCGGGATCGGGATCGCCGCCCTGCGCGGCCCCAGCATCCAGCCCCGCCAGGCCGAGCGACTGCGGGAACTGCTGCTGGACCTGATCCCGGTGCTGAATGGACGGATGGTCCTGGACGCGTCGAAGATCGAGTCGTTCTCGTGCGCCTTCCTGCGGGCGGTGTGCGATGCGACGGAGCGGTGCCGGTTCGTCGGCGGGGATCTGGTGATTACCGGCCTGAGCGAGCAGGCGAAGAAGCTTCTCCGCAAGACGGGCTTGTCCGACCGGCTGACGCTGGCGACGGGCCAGCCCGAGGCGATGGCGGCGCTGGGCGCCCCGATGATCGCGCCCTGGCGGCTCACGATCGCGCGGATTCTGGACATCCCGGTCGCATCGCACCAGCCGTTCGAGCCTGTGCGCGCGGCGGCGTAACGGCCCGCCGCGGCCTGCCGCGGCCTGCCGCGGCCTGTCGCGGCTTGTCATGGTCATGCTTTCGCCCGCCGGGTGAAACTCGCCCGGCGGGCGGGGCGTACCGACAACTGGCCGCGAAAGCCGGGCGGGTGTTCGTCCAACGAGGGGTTGGCGGGCTCGGCGGATGCGGGGTGTGTTCGATCGTGTCCGCCGCCCGTTCTGGGCCCGCGGCGAGAGCGTTTTATCCGAGACCGCAAATCCGGGAGTGAGTTGTCATGCAGGGCCGTGGTCCGCGCCGATCTCGCCGCATCGCACACGCCGCCTTCGCGGCGACGCTGGCCGCGCTCGCCGGCGGCGTGCACGCCGATGATGCGGTCGGTGTGATCACCGCGCGGCCGGGCTCGCTGCAGCTCCGCACCGGCGAGGTCCGCCTCGCCGAGCTTCCCGACCTGCTCCGCGCTGCCACCACTTTCGATGCTGGCACTTTCGATGCCTCCGAGCGGTATGTCATCGAGCTCGACGGTCCGCTCTCGGCCGAGCGCCGCGCAGCGCTCGCCGCGGCGGGCGTGCGTGATCTTGGGTATCTCCCCACGAACAGTCTGATCGCGGATCTCTCCGGCAGCACCGGGGCGAAGCTGCGTGGGCTGGGGTTTGTCACCCGCGTTGTGCGCTACGAAGACGCGTGGCGGGTCGACCCCGTGCTCTTCGCCGGCCCGAATCACTTCAACTGGTCAACGCCCGAGCGGCAGGACATCGCGGCTCGGGGGAATGTGCTCGCACGGCTCTGGCTCTTCGCGGGCGAACGCATGGAGCCCGCCCGCGACCGCATCGGCCCGATCGCCGCTGCGCAGATCCGCGGCATGGAGCCGGTCGACGGACGCTGGTCGTTCGTCGTCGAGATGCCCGCCGCGGCGGTGGCGCAGCTCGAGTCGTGGAAGGATCTGCAGTACGCCGAGCCGATCCCCGAGTACGCCGCGCGCTCGAACACCGCCGTCCGCGCCATGGTGCAGAGCGGTGTCACGGGGCTCACGCCGCTGTACGACCGCCGCCTCGAGGGCGAGGGTCAGATCATCGGCGTGATCGACGGCTGGGTCTCGACGACGCACTGCGCGTTCCGCGACTTGGTCAACCCCATCGGCCCTACCCACCGCAAGATCCTCGCGTACAACACTTTCGTCAGCTACGACCTGCACGGCACGCACGTGGCCGCGACCGCGCTGGGTGATGCGGGCATCGCCGACAACAACCGCGGCGTGGCGTACAAGGCCAAGCTGGTCTTCAACACCTGGCCCGATCCCAGCGAGGCATCCGTCTTCGGCAAGCTCGATCTACACCGCTCGCAGGGCGCTTTCGTCCACAACAACTCCTGGGGCGCCGACTTCTTCACGGCTTACGACGGCGCGTGCGTCGCGATCGACACGCTGAGCTTCAACAACGACGACAACCTGGTCGTGTTCTCGGTTTCGAACATGAGCGTGATCGGCAACCCCGAGAACGCGAAGAACTGCCTGGCGGTCGCTGCCTCCGGCGCTTCGACCGCCCCCGAGACAATGTGCAGCGGCGGCGCGGGGCCGACGGCCGACGGCCGCCGCAAGCCCGAGGTGACCGCGCCCGGCTGCAACACATCATCCTCCGCCGGTGATGGCGGCTGCGGCACCACGCCCCAGTCGGGCACCTCGATGGCGGCGCCCGCGGTGTCGGGCGTCGCGACGCTAATCCGGGAGTACTTCGTCGACGGTTACTACCCCGGCGGTGTCGCCAACCCGGCGGATGCCTTCACGCCCTCGGGCCCGCTGCTCAAGGCGACGATCGCGAACAGCGCATCGGATCTCACCTCCGTGACCGGATACCCCGGCACGCGCGAGGGCTGGGGCCGCGTGATCGCCGACCGTGCGCTCTACTTCCCCGGCGACACCCGCAAGCTCGTGGTGCGCGATGTCCGCAACGCCTCGCCCGATGCGCTCTCAACCGGCGACGACGATGTCATCCTGATCGAGAACGCCTCGGCGTCGCAGGACCTCCGCGTCACTCTCGCCTGGCACGACCGCGCAGCGCAGGTCAACGCGAGCTTCACACCCGTCAATGATCTCAACCTCGTGCTCACCGCGCCCAACGGCGATGTCTACTACGGCAACAACTTCGCCGGCGGGTACTCATCGCGGAACGGCACGCCCGACTCGATCAACAACCTCGAGCAGGTCCACATCGCCGCGCCCGCCGCGGGCCGCTGGACGGTTCGCATCGTGGGCAACGCGGTGAACGCCGGCCCGCAGGGGTACGCGGTGGTCGTGACCGGCGATGTCACGCCAGGCGCCCCGTGCCTGGCGGACTTCGATCAGTCCGGCGGTGTCGATGGCGACGATGTGACCGCGTTCTTCGAGGCGTGGCAGCAGGGGCTGCCCGAGGCCGATGTCGACCAGTCGGGCGGGATCGACGGCGACGACATCCCGGTCTTCTTCGCCGCGTGGCAGGCGGGCTGCTGACAGGTTGTGGTGCGGGCGTCCCCGCCAGCACCCATCTGTCATGCACTCCATCTGAACCCGCGTTCATTCCGCGCCGGTCGCTCGCGCAGCGTGGATCCAATCTCCGCCCGCGCCCGAACTTCCTCCCCGTCACCCCCAACAGAGGAGGAAGAAGCATGTTCAGGAACCCCGCAGCTCTGCTCGCCGCCATGGCGGGCCTCACCGCGATCACCGCCGCGGCCAACGCCCAGTTCGTCACCAGCATCACCCGCCCCGTGTTCAGCGAGGGGCCGACGACGGTCTACTCGGTCGATACAGGGACCGGGGTTTCGACGGCGATCTTCGACCCGATCGCCGCGGGCCTCCCCGCCACCGCGCCGGGATTCACCGGGCTCGCCGCGGATGATGCCAACCGCATCTTGTACGCCTCAACGACCAACGGCACCAAGTCCGACATCTACGCGCTCGACTACACCGACCCCGAGAACGTGGTCGCCACGCTGCTCTTCTCGACCTCGCGCGACAACGGCGGCTCGGTCGTCCCCGGGCCCGTGATCGATGGGCTCGCCTTCGACACCACCCGCCGCATCCTCTACGCCACCCGTGTGCTTGGTGGCTCCACGGGTACCGAGGGCCTCTGGCGTATCAGCCTGACCGACGGCTTTGCCGAGGTCGCCTTCGAGTACGAACCCACCTCCAGCAGCAACTACGCCATCGGTGGCATCGACTACGACGCCGACACCGACCGGATCTATCTGTCCGATGACGACGACACCGGCGGCCGGAACATTTACTCGATGGATGCCGGCGACCTCGCGGCGGGCCTCACGCTCGTCGCCCCGTACCCCGCGGGCGTGACGGATGTCGATGGCCTCGGCGCCGGGGGCGGATTCCTGCTCCTGCTGTCGGATTCCCAGGATTCCGACAACACGACCTCGATCGAGGGCAACAACGGTCTGCACCGCCGATACAACCTCGCAACGCGCGAGGTGCGCACCATTCCGAGCCCCTACCCCGAGCGCACGCTCGCGACCCTGGGCCGCATCGATCCCACCGGCGGCGGTGCGTACGCCCCCTCGCTCCTGGGCGGGCCGGCCTGTCCGGCGTGCGCGGCCGACTTCGACCAGTCCGGCGGCGTTGATGGTGATGACATCACCGCGTTCTTCGCCGCGTGGCAAGCTGGAGAAGCCTGCGGCGATGTCGATGGCTCGGGCGGCGTCGATGGCGACGACATCCCGTTCTTCTTTGTCCGCTGGGAAGCGGGCGGCTGCTGATCGCGGCGCTGTGCGGGCCCTTCGGCCCGCGGATCCGATAGAAGAACCCCCAGCCCACCCCCGCCGCGGCCTGTGCCGCGGCGGTTTTCGTTCCGTCTCTGCGCGAAACACGCTTGCGGCGAATCTCGCCTCCGGTACATTGGGGGCACTTCCGCTTCTGGAGGAATCGCCCCGATGCCCGAGATGTCCACGGCCGTGATCGCCGCCGCGATCGGTCTGTCCGCCCAGCTTGCCTTCGGTGGGCCTGATGGCGGCCCCGCCGCTATCGCGCCGCGGGCCATTGCTGAGGTCGAGATGCAGGAGTGCGCGACCGAGCTCACAGATGCCGAAATCGCCCAGCATCTCGCCCTCGAGGCCGCGGGCGCCTTCGCCCGCCCCTACGGCCAGCGGTCGATGATCTCCGTGCCGGTGACGTTCCATGTCCTCCGCCGCTCCAACGGCACGGGCGGCCTGCCCGTTGACCGCCAGGCGCAGGCGATGATCGACCTCGATCTCGCGTACGCCCCCGCGGGCATCCGCTTCTGCAAGCCCGGCCCGACGATCTACATCGATGATGATGCGATGTATTCGGGCATCACCACCTCCGCGGCGATCAACGCGCTCCGCCGCACCAACCCCGTGCCCGACACGATCAACATATGGTTCGTCGAAGGCCTGCGCAACGAGGGCGGCGGCCTCTGCGGCATCTCGTCGTTCACGACATCGAGCACGCAGGGCATCGTGATGAACAACTCGTGCACAGCGCTGCCGACGAATGCATCGACGCTGCCGCACGAGGTGGGCCACTACTTCAACCTCTACCACACGCACGAGACCAGCTTCGGCTGCGAGCACCCCAACGGCTCCAACTGCGCCACCGCCGGCGACCGGCTCTGCGATACGCCCGCCGATCCCGTGCTGGGCACGGGCAATGTCTCCAGCTCCTGCGTCTACTCGGGCGCGGGCGAGAACTGCGCTGCAACCTCCGGCTTCGCCGCCGACCCGCGCAACTTCATGTCCTACTCGCGGAAAACGTGCCGCGACTTCTTCAGCCAGCAGCAGCTCGACAAGATGGTCGCCACGGTGATCAACCTCCGCCCCGAGCTCGTCAACGCCTGCCCCACCTGCCCCGCGGATTACGACAACTCCGGCGGCGTCGACGGCGATGACATCACCGCGTTCTTCGCCGACTGGCAGATCGGCGCCGGCGACATCGACGGCTCGGGCGGAGTCGACGGCGACGACATCGCGTACTTCTTCGGCCGCTGGCAGGCCGGCTGCTGATCGGCCGGATCACGTGTTCCTGTGTCCCGTGCCACGGTCGCACGGTTCTTCCGTTCCGCGAAACGATCCCGAAACCGCCGCCTCCCCGCGGCCCAGAGGAGAGTCTCATGACCGTCACACGCAAGCTCGTTCTCGCCGCCGCCATCGCGGCCGGCGCCGCCTTCCCCGCCGCGGCGATCGACCTCAACCCCGTTGTGGCCTTCTCGGTGCTCGACCAGCCGCTCGACGGCAACGGCGACACCTTCAACAGCTTCACCGGCCTGCTCCGCACCCAGAGCACCCGCGCCGACCGCGCCATGCTCGAGTACGACATCTCGTCGCTCGCCGGGCAGACCATCGCCTCCGCGACGATCACCGGCACCATCGCCAACAACAACGCCGGCGGCACCTTCCCCCGCACCTTCGAGTTCGGCCTCTACAACGCCAACGGCGTCCGTGATCTCTCCGACTACCAGATCGCGCAGGAGGTCGTCGGCGATGCTTCCTGGCCCGCCCCGACGCCCCCGCTCGAGTTCAGCTTCGATGTCACCGCCGCGCTGCAGAACCTGGTCAACGCCGGCGCCACGCACGCGGGCCTGAAGGTGACCGGCACCTCGGCGAACCTCTTCCCCAGCATCCTCAGCGCCGACACCATCCTCAGCGTCGAGACCGGCGGCCCGGCCTGCCCGGTGTGCGCGGCCGACTTCGACCAGTCCGGCGGCGTCGACGGCGACGACATCACGGCCTTCTTCGAAGCCTGGCAGGCCGGCGCCGCCTGCGGCGATGTCGACGGCTCCGGCGGCGTCGATGGCGACGACATCCCGTTCTTCTTCGTCCGCTGGGAAGCGGGCGGCTGCAACTGATCGATTGTGGTGCAGGCGTCCTCGCCTGCCCATGAGATTATGGTGCGGGCGTCCCCGCCTGCGCCCGGGTTGTGATCAGGGCGTCCCCGCCTGCCCCGGCCAGGTTCTAAGTTCCCACCCACGCCGCGGCCCCCGGGCCGCGGCGCTTTTCATGCAACCCCTTCCCCGGGGTCTGGTAGACTGATCGCCGGGTGCCCCGGGGTGGGGGCTTGGGGGTGTGGTGGACGGACGGGCCATTCTGGTCCGCCGTGGGTGTCGGACAGCGCAGGAGATCGGGCTACATGCGGGCGCTTCACAGAGTTTGTGGTTTCATGGCCATCGCGTGCGCTGCGCTGCAGTCATCCGCTTCGGATTGGTGGGAGATCGCGCTGCAGGCTGATGCCGAGGCGCGACTGGTTGAGTTCCAACCCTTCGACGGTGTGCCGGACAGGATCAACTCCTGGTGCCTCACCGATACCCCGCTGGTGCGGTCGATTCAGTGCGAAGAGTTCAGCATCGAGTCGGTGCTCGCGGCGGAGGGTATCTACGCGGCGTGGACGGGCTCGGTGGGCATGAGCCACGGCGCGCCCGATGGGCCGCTGCGCTTCCGCCTCGACATCTACGGCGGCGATGGCGACATCACGCTCGACGATGCGTTCCGCCCGGCGGTGCAGACCGCGACTATCGAGGCATCCGGGCCGCAATTCGCCGGATCACACACCATCGACCTTGCTGTCCTGCTCCCGGGGCTGCGTGATGCGGGGTACTCGCACATCGGCTTCCGATTCACGCCGCTTGTCACGATGACCGGCTGCGCGGTCGCCGGCGGTCGAATCGTGGTGACGCTCTCCTGCCCCGCGTGCCCGCTCGACTTCGACCGCAACGGCCCGGTGACCGGCGACGATCTCGTGCTGTTCCTCGAGCATTTCAACCTCGGCCACCCCTGCGCCGATCTTGATCGCTCCGGGCTGGTCGACATGGACGACCTGGCGTACTTCATGGATCTGTTCCCGCGGGCCAACTGCGCTCCTTGAGGGTCGGCCGCACACCTTTCTGCCTTGCAACCTCCCGCTCTGTGTCGATGCTGATTCTGTAGCTGGTACGAGTGACGCATGCTGAATCGACTCATCGCAACTGCTGCTGTCATGATCGCCGCCAACGCGGCGGCCGCGGGGCCTCCGCCAACGGAGTACAACCTCATCGACTTCGGGCGCACGGGCGACTGGTCGGTCACGGACGACAACTGCCTGCGGACGACGGCGACCGAGCAGGTGATCCGCTGTACCGAGTTCGTGCTCGGAGCCTTGCCGCACCGCAGATTTACAGGGCGATGGGTTGCCTTCAGCATGTCGCCCGTCGAGCCGTGGGTTGTCCCCGCGGTGCGGATCCACTGGTACCGCGCCGATGGGCTGGCGACCACCGCCGATGCCGCGGCGCCGCGGTACGAGCTCACGCACTCGGTCGACACCTGGGCGGGGCGCGATCAGTATGCGGTCCTCTCCATCTGGGTCGATGTCGAGCCAGCGTATCGCCAGATCCAGGCCGAGGGCGGGTCGCACGTGGGAATTCAGTTCGGCGCAGCGGGCGATGCGGTCGAGTGCTTCAGTTCGCAGTTGGGGTACTACTACTTCGGCGAACCATGCCCCCCGTGCATCAGCGACTACGACCAGAGCGGCGGTGTCGACGGTGACGACATCGGGGTCTTCCTGGTCGAGTGGGAGCGGGGCGCTCCCTGTGCCGATATCGACCGCTCCGGCGCCGTGGACGGTACTGACTTCTCGCTCTTCTTCGAATACTGGCACGGGGGGGCCTGCTTGTGATCGACTGTGCCAGAGTCCTGATGCTCGTCGCCGCGGCGGTCACATCCGCCGTCGCGCACGCCCAGACCCCGATTCGATTCTTCGTGTTCGATGGGTTCATGCGGCAGGGACCGCTCGCATTCTCGGATGGCACGCACATCACGCAGTCAGACCAGTTCTTCGTGGTCGGGTTCTACGAGTTCGACCTGCGCGGCTACACCGGTGATCCGGAGCCGTACGCGCGGATTCAGGGCTTCGTTCGCCCGGAGAGATCCGGTGTGCCGAATCGGGTCATCCGGGTCTCGGTCTACGAGGCCGACGGTGTCGCAAGCCTCGATGATTTCTTCGCCGACACACAACACTGCTGCGAGATCCAGGTGCCGACGCTGGGTCATCCGCCCGGCGAATGGTTCATGATCGATGTGTCGCTGATCATCCGCGATGCGCTCGCGGCGGGGATCACACACCTCGGTCTGCGACTGGAAACGGTCGGGATGAATTGGGCCGCGGAGGATGTCAGTATCTTCCTCGACATCGGTCGCATCTGCCCCGTGTGTACATGGGACTGGGACGAGAACGGATACCCCGACGGCTGGGACTTTGTCCAGTTCGTCGAGGCCTGGTATCAAGGTGATCCGTGCGCGGACATTGATGGCTCCGGCGGGATCGATATCGGTGACATCGAGATGTTTTACGATGTGCTTGGGAGGCAGCATTGCTGAAGCGGGACAGACAGTCCAGCACAAGCCCCCCGGTCGCGGGCAGACCAGCGGCGCTGGCGGTTTCGCCGGCGGTCTCGCGGGAGCATTCTCGAACGCGGGCCCGTGTGTTCGGCGCCCTGTCCGCTGAGAGTGATGCATGCTGAACAGACTCGTCACCGCTGCCGCTGTCATGATCGCCGCCAACGCGGCGGTCGCGGGGCCTCCGCCGACCGAGTACAACCTCATCGACTTCGGGCGCACGGGCGACTGGTCGGTCACGGACGACGACTGCCTGCGGACAACGCCGATTGAGCAGGTGATCCGCTGCGCCGAGTTCGACTTACGCGAGCTCTACCCCGACCCATTCCACGGTTTGTGGATCCCCTTCGCCGCGGTGCCCTCGCAGTCGTGGGTGGTGCCCGAGGTCCGCATCCGCTGGTACAGGGCCGACGGCCTCGCGACCCCGGCCGATGCGACCGCCGTCCGGTCCGAGCTTCCGCCGCTGATCGACACGTGGTTCTGGGCGCCCCAGGGCGCGTGGGTGGCCGTCTGGGCGGACGTCGAAGCGGTGTACAGCGAACTTGTCGCAGACGGCGCCACGCACCTGGGCCTCGAGATCAGCGCAAGCGAGCAGGCCAACGGCTGCATCAGTCTGCACACCTTCCGGCCGTGGATGCTCCAGCCGTGTTCCCCGTGTCTCGGTGACTACGACCAGAGCGGCGCTGTGGATGGCGAGGACATCAACGCGTTCTTTGTCGAGTGGGAGCGGGGCGCGGCGTGCGCGGATGTGGATGACTCCGGAGGCGTCGACGGTGGTGACCTCGTCACCTTTTTCCATTACTGGCAATCGGGGGCGTGCTGATGCGGGTGTTGAACCAGTTACTCTCGCTTGTGGCGCTGGTCGCCGTTGGTGCGGTGTGCGGGGCCGCGCACGCGCAGCAGCCGGTCGTGGTCTACACCCTCGTCGACGACGGCGCCGACGGCACCTTCGAACGCCTCGGCTCCAGCGACTGCGTCGGGTCGAGCCCAACCCAGCGCACCGTCCTCCGTGCCGAGTTCGCCGTGGCGCCGCTGGAGGGGATGCTCATCTACAACCCGGTTCTATTCGCCGACTTCCAAGGCGCGCAGGGCACGGACCCGCAGCAGGAGTACGCCGTCTCCTGGTACATCGCCGACGGCGTCGCTTCTCTGGCCGATGCGCACGCCGCACGTACACCGCTCGAGGCGTTCAACTACAGGCCCGGCCACCTTCCCCGCGTCGCCGCTGTGTGGGCGTACGCGGTCGATCCTCTCGCCGCGGCGGTCGCGGCGGGTGCGCCCTACATCGGCTTCGAAGTCCGCGAGATCACCGATCTCGGCGACTGCCTCCCGCAGCACACGCTCCCGCGCATCGGATACAGATGCCCCGAATTCAGAGCCGACTATGACAATTCCGGCGGCGTGGATGGTGACGACATCGGCGCATTTCTGAGCGACTGGGTTCTGGGGGCGCCCTGCGCTGATGTCGATGGCTCAGGCGGATTAGACGGCGACGACGTCGTCTCATTCTTCGACTGCTGGGAGAGGTGCTGATCGAACTTCGGAGTTGCCTGATGCAAAGACGAATCGCCGCCATCATGACCCTCATCGCCGCCGCCGCGGCGTCGGCGGGCGCGTGGGACTACCCGGCAGTGATCAGCCCCGATGTCAGCTTCTACGCGCGCGATCTGCCGCCTTTCGACGGTGTGCCCGACGACCTGCAAGGCAATTGCGTGCGGCGGTCGTCCACCGTCCGCAGCGTTGGCTGCTACGAGTACCCCATCGAGCGGCTCGAAGAGATCGGCGGGATCTTCGTCGACCTTGATGTCAACAGCCGGCAGCACACGCCCTTGAACGATCCGGTCTGGGTAACCGTGGAGATCTATCCGGCGGACGGCATCGCATCGCTCGACGACGCCACGACCCCGGGCGAAGAAGTGGGGATGCTGGCGACCGCCCTCTGGCTGACGGGGAAGCTCTATGTCGATGTGGCCCCGGCCATCGCCGCGTACCACGCCGCGGGCTACACGCACCTCGGCGTGCGGCTGACGACCAACGTCGAGAGCGAGTCCTGCGCGGGCGTCTGGCCGGAGCTGCGAGTCACCTGGGACTGCCCGTGGTGCGTCTACGACTACAACCGCGATGGGCAGTGGGAGACGATCGAGGACATCGCCGCGTTCATCGCCGACTGGACCCGCGGCAACCCCTGCGCCGATGTGGATCGATCAGGAAACGTCGACTTCGCTGATTATGAAGATTGGCTGGACCAGTTTGGAGCGCAGCACTGCCTTTGGTGAGAACCGGAGTATCTTTATGCACCGCATGTTTGCAACGGCCACAGCGACCCTCGCGCTCACCGGCGCAGCCGCCTATGCCGGGCCTCAGGGCCAAGTCACGATCGAACCCGTGGTGGAGTTCTATCCCCGCGATCTCGCGCCCTTCGACGGCGTCTTCGACGATGTACAGGGCGAGTGTGTGCGATCGGCATCCTGGGAGTACACAGCGCACTGCGCCGAGTTCAGCATCACCGAGATCCTCTCGCACGGCGGCTTCTTCATCGATGTGGCCGCCCACGCATCACGGAGCTGGCCGCCGGAGGATCCCTACAGCGTTGTCGTAGAGATCTATCCGGCCGACGGCGTCGCTTCTCCAGCAGATGCTGCGAGGCCTGGGCTGCTGGTCGCGGACTTCGCCAGAAGCCCGGAAGTGAGCACACTCTCTCTGCTCACCGAGATAACAGGGATCATCCCGCAGTTCCAGCGCGATGGGTACACGCATCTCGGAGTGCGCTTCACAACGCCGACTCCGGGGCCGTACTGCACGCGGGCCGATGCCCGGGTTGTTGTCACCCTTGAATGCCCTCGCTGCATCTTCGACTACAACCGCGATGGGGAGTGGAAGACCTCCGAGGACCTGTGGGCCTTCGTCACCGACTGGTCCCGCGGCCATCCCTGCACCGACTTCGACCGGTCCGGCGCGGTGGATATGCACGACCTTTGGGACTGGATCTATACGTTCGGCGGTCAGCATTGCTGGTAGAACTACACGGCGGCCCCGCGCCGCCGCAAGGAAGGGACACACGCATGCAACGCACACTCGCAACCCTCGCACTGACCCTCGCCGCTCCGCTGACGGCCTCCCTCGCCGCGGCCTCCGGCATCCCCCCCGAAGCGATCTTCTCGGTGCGCGACACCGACAACGACGGCCGCGGCGACATGCTCGGCGGCTCGCTCACCCTCGCCACCCGCGGCGGGTTCGAGCAGAGCGTCATGGCCGAGTTTCGCAACCCGTACCACCACGAGGGGCGTGTCGAACAGGCCCGTGTGTGGGTGACCATCGCCGGATCCTCGAACCTGGTCGAGACGGGCGGCTTCCGCTTCGCGGCCTACAGCGCCGATGGTGCCGTCTCCGTCGCGGACTTCGAGGCCGCCGCCGTCGCGGAGACAACCCGGTCATTCCCGAACTGGGCCCCGTACTTCGAGACCTTCGAGATCGACCTCACCGCGGCATTCATCGCCGCGCAGGAGCGCAACGAGGATGTCATCGGCGTCCGCATCAGCCTCGTGAGCGAAGCCCCGACGGCGGCGACGGTGATCGATGCCAGCTCGTGGTTCACCTACGAGCGTCCCTGCCCGGTCAACTGCCCGGGCGACTACGACCAGTCCGGCGGCATCGACGGGGACGACATCTCCGCATTCATCTGGGACTGGCAGGAAGGCCACCGCTGCGCCGACTTCGACGGCTCGGGCGGTGTCGATGTCGACGATCTGGGCTACTTCCTCTATATGTGGCAGCATTCGTGCTGCTGAAGCATGCTGAAGACCGCACCTCGTCCATAGGCGACAAGCGAGAGAGGAAGAGCCAACTATGCACCGCATCCTCGCGGTACTCGCCATGACCGTCTTCGCGCCGCTTACCGGTGCGCAGGACTTCTGCCCACCCTGCATCGCCGACTATGACCTGTCCGGCGGTGTCGATGGTTTCGACATTGCTGCGTTCTTCTACGACTGGCAGATGGGCGCACCGTGCGCGGATGTCGACCGCTCGGGCGGTGTGGACGGTGATGACATCCGGGTGTTCTTCGACAGTTGGCTGATCGGCCACGTGCCTTGCTGAGAGTTTCGATGTGGCGGTTACCCACGGAGGGAGGCTCATAATGGTGCATGTGCTCATCGCCGGCTTGAGCCTGATCGCCCTGTGCTGCAGCGCCGCCCACGCCCAGGTCTCCGCCACCATCACCGACGCCGGCCGCGACGGCGTGCCGGATCTTGTCGACCTCGGCGGGAGAACCCTTGAGCTCCGCGGCGATCGGGAGACGCGTCTATGCACCGAGGCCGAGCTCCCGGCGGGACCGAGCAGCGGAATCCGGTGGACGCACATCGTGTGCGAACTCGGTCCACACTCGCACGACCTTCGTGCCTTGCGGTTTGAGCTGTACGAGGCGGATGGCGCCATCACCCTTGAAGACTTCGCTCGGCCGGCGCTCGCGACCTTTGTGTTCGAGAGCGCCGGTCAGTCGCCGATCCTCGGCCACGATGTCCGGATCGATGTCTTCCCCGAGGTTGCTCCGCTCATCGACGCCGGCGTCATCAGCATCGGCGTGCGGATGTCGCTGGTCAATGACCTGCCCGGCCCGTGGGGCTTGCTCGCTGCCTACGGGTTCATGCTCGAGACGCCAGGCTCCTGCCCGGTGTGCCCGATCGACTGGGACGGGAGCGGCGGCGTGGATGTCTACGACATCGGCGAATACCTCGTGGCGTGGCAGTCTGGGGCGCCGTGCACTGATTTCGACCGGTCGGGCGGTATCGACCTCATGGATCTGTACAGGTTCCTGCAGTGCTGGGAGTCCTGTTCGTGCTGAAAGGCCCCCGATGATGCCCCTCCGGACCAGAACAGCCGCGTTGATCTCCCTCGCCATTGCTTCCGGTGCATCCGCCCAGGTCTTTGGCGTCATCGCCGACGACCCGCGCGATGGCGTACCCGATCGGATCCACCTTGGGTACGCATATACCAGCATCGATCCCTTCGCGCCGTTGGAGTGGCGATTCGCCAACGAATTCGACCTGCCGACTCTGGCGCCGGATGGACACCGCTTCGCACATCTCGCCTTCCGCGCTTATCGCACCAACCAGTTCGGCGCGGTCGTCGAGCGGTTCGAGCTGGTGTTCTACGATGCGGACGGCGTTCTCACGCTCGACGATTTCCACCAGACCGGGTTCGCCACTCGAACCTTCGAGTTCCCGCTCACGACCAGCACCCTCTCCGTGCGGGTCGATGTCGGCGCGTTCGTTGCAGATCTGATCGCCAGCGGCCGCAGACGCCTGGGCATCCTCGTCCGGCAGGTCCCCGAGAACGCGAGCGGCGAGTTCCTGTTTGCCTTTACGGGCAACAGCATGATCGAGACCGAAGCGTCCTGTCCCGACTATGTCGCCGACTACGACCAGTCCGGCGGGGTGGACGGCGACGACATCGCGGCGTTCTTCGCGGATTGGCAGGAAGGGAAGCCCTGCGCCGATGTGGATCAATCCGCCGGCGTTGATGGTGACGACATCGAGTTCTTCTACGTCCGCTGGTGCTGCAGCTGAATCAGTAACGGGAACAGGAGTGTCTCCATGATCACAACACTGACCGTCTGCATCCTCGCATCCGCACCGAGCGCCGCGACGGTCCCGCTCCCGGCCTCCGCCCACTGCCCGCCGTGCCCGCTCGACTGGGACCAGTCCGGCGGCGTCGATGGCGACGATATCGCCGCGTATATCAGGGACTGGGAAATGGGCGAGCCCTGCGCGGACTTCGACCGCTCTGGCGGCATCGATGTTGAAGACATCGCAGCGTTCTGGCATTGCTTTCAGTTGTGTTCGTGTTGAGCGGACGCTCATTCCGGAGTTCGCAATATGTACCTGCTCCGTTGGTTGCCCCTCTTCGCTGCTCTGTCGACGACGGCGTCGTATGGGCAGACGTACGCACCGGAGGTGTACTACACCTGGGAACGGGCTCCGAATGGTGCGTACACCGCGATGCCCGATCGGATGCACGCTGGCTATCTGCCCAATGTCATTGCCGCGTGCACCGCCGAGTTCGTATTTCCCAACCCCGTCGATCTCTTCCTGCTCGATGCCACGATCTACGCGGAGTTAGAGACGCTCGACACGGTCGGAATCTTCCCGCATTTCTTCCGCGTCGACATCGATACCGCAGATGGCATCCTCACGCAGAGCGATAACACCGTGCTCGTAGGGGGACCCCCCTTCTCGTCGATCTGGATCGACAAGCCAGGGCGAGTTCAGCTGCAATTCGACATTACCGCCCGCGTCCGTCACTACGTCACCTACGGCAATCCCACGGTGCGCTTCCAGATCTCCACTCTTCACCCGCACACCCCGATGGCCACGATCAGCGTGCCCACACTCGTCCTCCAACTCGCCCCCGTGTGCACCTGGTGCTGGGGGGACTTCGATGAGAGCGGCGGTGTCGATATGGATGATCTCTTCGCGTTTCTGGAGGAGTGGCAACAGGGGGGACCCTGCGCCGATGTCGACCGCTCCGCCGGTGTCGACGGCGACGACCTCACACTATTTGTCTGGTACTGGCAGCTCGGTCGCTGCTGAAACCCCCTCCCCCAGTTCCCGGACCTCCAAAAACCCCCCGCCCCAAGGAAACACCCCAAAGCCCGGGCACGAATGAATGTTCGGGTCGATCCAATCGGCCCCGTGCTGTATCTTCTTCCCGGTGCGTTCGCACCGTGATGATCCCGCCAAGCGGGTCGGTCGATTGTGCCGGCGTCGAGTTGTTGTTCCCCCGACGCCGCGGGGTTTCGCTTTCTCGGTCCGAGCTTTCTGGGTCAGAACCTGCTCGGTCCGAGAAAACGGCAGAGGGTTGTTGTCCGGTCAGTTCGTGTGATCCGCCGTCGCGGCCGTCTGTGCGGCCCCCGCCCGGCCCATCCGCGTGCGGGCCACCAGATTCGGGAGTCAAGATGAACAAGCTCCGCGTGTGCGTGGCAGGTCTTTCGGTGATCGCATTGACGGCCGCGGCGACCGCGGCCGAACACCCCGCCCCACGCCGCGCCATCGGCGCCGCCTGGGCGACCGGCGTCCCCGGCCTCGAGGTCCGCCCCCTCCCCAACTACAGCTTCGACTGGCAGCGGCCCGTCGAGGGCGGCGACGGCGGCGCCATCCCGGTGATGTACTGCTTCGACCCCTCGCAGCCCCCCTCGCAGGAAGTCATGCAGATGGTCGAGGCCGCGATCCGCGGCTACGCCGGCCGCTACAACGCCAACGCCAGTTGGAGCTCCAACCCCGGCACACCCATCACGCTCACCTGGAGCTTCGTGCCAGACGGTGTCCAGATCAACGACAACTTCTCCAACAGCCAGAGCAACCTCTTCTCGCGGATGGACCAGCTCTTCGGCGCGGCCAACCGCGCTGTGTGGATCGCGCAGTTCGAGGCGTCCTTCAACCGCTACTCCGAGATCTCCGGCGTCCGCTATGTCCGCGTCCAGTCGGGCGCGAACCCCTGGGACGACGGCGCCTCGTGGGGCGCGGGCCGCAGCTCGGTCCGCGGCGACATCCGCATCGCCATGAAGCCCCTCGACGGCGGCAGCGGCGTCCTCGCGTACAACAGCTTCCCCACCAACGGCGACATGGTGCTCGACTCCTCCGAGAACTGGGCGAGCTCGGCCAACTCCTACCGCTTCCTCCGCAACATCATCATGCACGAGCACGGGCACGGCCTGGGCTTCTCGCATGTCTGCCCCATCCAGCAGACCAAGTTGATGGAGCCGTTCTACACATCCTCGTTCGACGGCCTGCAGCAGGACGACATCCGCGGCGTGCACGAGAACTACGGCGATGTGAACGAGCCCAACAACTCCTCGGGCGTCGCGACCGCGCTCGGCTCGGTCACGACCTCGCAGGTCTTCGGCAACGTCCCCAGCCCCACGCCCGCCGCCGCCGCGACCTTCAGCCTCGACCGGCCGCAGGACCAGGACTGGTTCGTCTTCTCCTCGCCCACGCCGCGGCTCTTCACGATCACCGCAGCGCCCGTCGGCACCACCTACACCGATGTTGATCAGAACGCCAACGGCTCCTGCCAGAACAGCGGCAACGTCACCCAGGCCCTCTCGATCGCCAACCTCCGCCTCACGGTCTACGCGGCCAACGGGTCCAACATCCTCCGCACCGCCGCTTCGACCGGCGCGGGCGAAGCCGAGACGGTGACGAGCCTGCTCATCGCCGCGGGCGATGCATACATCCGCGTCGACAGCAACCAGAACTTCAACGAGACCCAGCTCTACAAGCTGACGGTCACGCCCCAGCTCGCCCCCCTCTTCGCCTTCGCTTCCGACGGCGTCTTCACCGACAAGGTCCGCATCGACTGGTCCGCCGTGCCCGATGCCGCGATCTACCGCGTCAACCGCGGCGTCCTCCCCGATGGCTCCGATGCGAGCCCCATCGCCAACGTCACGACCACCTTCTACGAAGACACCGACGTCATCCCCGGCCAGACCTACTACTACACGCTCGAAGCGCACCAGGGCGACTTCCAGCTCCGCCAGTTCGCCGGCCCCGAATCGGGCTTCGCCGCGGTCCCGGCCAACGAGCCGCCGGTCGCCAACGCCGGTCTCGACTTCTCAGTCACCGACAACGACGGCAACGGCTCCGAGCTCGTCACCCTCGACGGCTCGGGCAGCAGCGACCCCGATGGCACCATCGTCAACTACCGCTGGATGGAAGGCCCCACCGTCCTCGCCAACGGCGCTTCGCCGACGGCGCAGGTCACGCTCTCCGTCGGTGTGCACAACATCATCCTCACCGTGACCGACAATGACGGTGACACCGACGACGACACGCTGGTCGTGACGGTCGAGGCCGGGTCCTGCCCGGCGGACTGGGACGGCTCGGGCGGCGTCGACGGCGACGACATCGCCGCGTTCTTCGCGGATTGGCAGGTCGGCAACGCCGACATCGACAACTCCGGCGGCACCGACGGCGACGACATCACCTTCTTCTTCGCCCGCTGGCAGGCCGGCTGCTGAATCCCGTAGCAGACCCCCGTGGCATCGGCATTCTGCCGATGCGGACCGCCCGCGACGACAAAGCACCGCACCCCAAACGCCGCGCCCCCTCCGGGCGCGGCGTTTTCCTTTCCAGGGACCGCGGTCTCCAGACCGACGACCCCCCCACCCCCATTTCTGCACCCCCATGTACCCACCGGCCCGATGACTCCCGCGGCACACCCCGTGCCCGGGAGTTCCTCATGCTGATCGCGGCCGCCTGCCTCGCACTCACCCTCGCCCAGCCCTCCGCGCTGCCCACATCGGCTCACGCCGCCACGGGGCTTTCGGTGGCCGAGATGCCGCCGCCCCGCTCCTTCAACTGGCAACGCCCCGAACCCGGCCAGCCCAACCACGCCGCCCCGATCGCCTTCTGTTTCGACCCCGACCGCCCGCCCCCGCCCCAGGTCATGCGGCTGGTCGAGGAAGCCCGCGCGGGGCAGTCCAATTTCACCCTCACCCAGCGCTGGCCGGGCGAGATGGGCACACCCATCGTGCTCACTTGGAGCCTCGCCCCCGACGGCGTCGTCGTTGATGACGCGTTCGGCGCCGCGCCCAGCTCGCTCTTCGCGCGGATGGACCAGGCCTTCGGCTCCGGCGGACGCGCCCAGTGGATCTCGCGCATCGAACAGAGCTTCGAACGCTGGTCGCGTCTCACCGGCGTCACATTCGTCCGTATCCGTGCCGGCGCCAACGACTGGGACGACGGCGCTCCATGGGGCCAAACGGGGAACGCCGCCCGCGGCGACATCCGCATCGCCATGAAACCCATCGACGGTGCCGGCGGTGTGACGGGATACGCGGTGCTGCCGGGCAACGGCGACATCGTGCTCGATGTCGCCGAGGATTGGGCCTTCTGGCCCGCCGAGAACCGCTTCCTGCGCACCATCGTGATGCACGAGATCGGCCACGCCCTCGGCCTCGATCACGCCTGCCCGCAGAACGCGACCAAGCTGATGGAGCCGGTGCGCACACTCCCCTTCGACGGCCCGCAGCAGGACGATGTCCGCGGCATGCACGAGCTCTACGGCGACATCTACGAGCCCAACAACACGCGTGAGCAAAGGGCGTCGCTGGGTGTCCTGACCACCGAGCGAACGATCGGAGTGCCCGAGGTGCCCACGCCGCGCCCCGCGAACACAGCGACGCTGTCGATCAGGGACTGGAGAGATCAAGACCATTTCCTGATCCGCGTGACACGCCCGACAGTCGTTGAGATGACCATCACGCCCGTCGGCAGTGTCTACGCGAGCGAGGGCCTGCAACCCGATGGCCAGTGCGACGGCGGCGGCTGGACGATCGACGGGCAGCGGACATCGGGCATGCATCTGTCAGCGCTGAGCGAGACCGTGCCGGACCGGAATCTGACGTACTGGACAGCGCATAGCACGGATGGGCAGCCCGCCACCCACCCGCATTTCCTCATCGGCCCGGGGTCCGGCGCGCACATCGTTGTCGAGCCCTTCGTGACCTTCGCGCCCCAGCTCTACCAGCTCACACTTCGACCGATCCCCGCGGTCTTCGCGATCGACGCCACGCAGGGTCAGTTCGGTTCGTTCATCGAGATCAACTGGCCGGAGGTGCCGGCGGTTCACAAGTTCGTCGTGCGCCGCAGCCTCGACCCGGGCGGCGCAGATCTTCAGCACGTCGGTGAGCTGGGTCACTTTCGAAGCCAGACGATGCTCCGCGACGCGAATGTCGAGCCGGGGCGAATCTACTACTACTTCCTCTTCGGTCAGAACGTCGCGACCGAGTACCTCCTCGCGGGACCCGTCGCCGGCTGGTCCGGGAATGTCCCCAACACGCCGCCGATCGCCGATGCCGGGCCCGATCTGGTCGTCACCGATGACGACAACGACGGCTTCGCCGATGTCACGCTCGATGCTTCGCGCAGCACCGACCCCGACGGCACGATCGTCGCCTACCGCTGGATGCAGGGCGCGCAGCTGCTCGGCGAGTTCACGGATCCGCTGACGACAGCGCGACTTCCGCTGGGCAACCACCTCATCAACCTCCGTGTCACCGATGACCGCGGCGCCACCGCGATCGATCAGGTCCGTATCACCGTCGGCGACTGCGCCGCCGACTGGGACGGCTCGGGCGCGGTCGATGGCGACGACCTCGCCGCGTTCCTCCGCGACTGGCAGGCGGGCATCGCCGACTTCGACGGCTCGGGCGGGACCGACGGCGACGATCTCGCCCGCTTCCTCCCACGCTGGGAATTCGGCTGCTGAGCGCAGTGGCGTCGGCATCCTGCCGATGCGGACCGGCAAGTGCACTCATCAACGCCGCGCCCCACCGGGCGCGGCGTCCTCACGCGCACGTGTGGCAAGCCGCGCCCCCCAACGCCCGAGAACACCGCCGACAACCAACCGCACACCCCTGTTCTCAGCACATCTCGGGACATCCCTCCTCCCGCCGCGTACCTTCGACCATGCCGGCCGCGCGCCCACCGGGCGCGCTGGCTCACCACCCCAGGCGCAACCCCGCGCCCGAGCCCGAGGCCGGCGAACGCACATCCGCAGGAGTCCATCATGCTTCGCACCGCTGTCCTCGTCGCCGCCGCCTGCGCTGCCGCCGCCCCCGCCCTCGCCCAGCAGTTCGAGGCCGTGCAGCTCGGCACCCTCGGCGGCCCCGGTTCCTCCGCGTTCGGGGTCAACGACACCGGCGTCGTCGTCGGCGCTTCGGACCTTCCCGATGGCACCTTCCACGCCTTCGTCTGGGAGAACGGCGTGATGACCGACCTGGGCACGCTCGGCGGCGAGGTCTCGACGGCGTTCAGTGTGAACAACGCGGGCGTGGTGGTCGGCCGCGCCAAGAACGCCGCGGGCGTCGACCGCGCGGTCCGCTGGTTCAAGGACGGCCAGGGCGTCTGGCAGATCGAGGACCTGGGCACACTCAACGGCGATAACTCCGGCTTCGGCTGGGCCACCCGCATCAACAACGCCGGCCAGATCGTCGGCTACGCCACCGCCGGCCAGCCCTACCACGCGTTCATCTGGGAGAACGGCGTGATGACCGATGTCGGCACACTCGACTACACCGGCAACCTCGCGTACTCGCAGGCGCTGGGCATCTCCGACAGCGGCCAGGTCGTCGGCTTCGCCTACCGCGTCCTCGGCGGACCCGAGCACGGCTTCGTCACCGTCAACGGCCGCCAGGAAGACATCACCCCGGCCTTCAGTTTCTCGCTCGCCCAGGGCCACAACATCAACACCGCGGGCGTCATCGGCGGCTACATCGCCAACAACACCACCGGCGGCGCGTTCCGCGCGGCCTACATGACCCCCGGCAGCGGCTGGACATTGATTCCGCTCCTGGACGGCATGGCCGAGAGCTACGGCTACGACATCAACGAGGCCGGCGAGATGGTCGGTGTCTCCTTCGTCCAGAGCACCCCGCCCCTCATCATCTTCCGCGGCTACTTCTTCGACGGCGAACAGACCCTCGACCTCAACGACGTCACCAGCGGCCTGCCCGGCACGGTGATCGACGCCTACGACATCAGCAACACCCGCATGATCGCGGCGAACGCCGACTCCATCGACGGCCCCATCGCCCTGCTCATCCGCCCGATGGCCACCCCCGGCTGCCCCGCCGACTGGGACCAGTCCGGCGGCGTCGACGGCGACGACATCGGCGCTTTCTTCACAGACTGGCAGGCCGGCAACGCCGACATCGACCAGTCCGGCGGCACCGACGGCGACGACATCACCGTCTTCTTCAACCACTGGCAGGCCGGCTGCTAAGCGGTGGCATCGGCATTCTGCCGATGCGGAACACCGACGTGCTCACCACAACGCCGCGCCCCACCCGGGCGCGGCGTTGTCATTCCCACGCCCGTCAGGTGGCACCGATGTCCGCCCAACTCCAGCCCCACATCACGCACAAGCCCTCGCCAAGGCGGACATCGGTGCTTCCCAAGCCCACCTCGCGCGTTGCACACTTCCGACGATGTGCCACCGAGATCAGCCCGACCATCGACGCCAGTTCACGCAGACAACCAAACCCGGGCGGATCTCGGTGCCTCCCGGACCCGCCTCGCGCGTTGCACACCCAGCCCAGTCGGTCGCGTGCGGACCTTGTGCCAATCCCATCTGGCCAGACCCCGATAGCACGGCCGGCATCAAAGAGAGAGCCCCCGCTGGTGCCGCCCCGAACCCCATCAGGGTCTCAAAGCAGACCCTGATGCCACCGGAATCAACCCCACCCGCCCGCCACCTATACTCCCACCCTTTGCCAACCACCCACCCCCACCGGGGGTCTATCCCAGTCGAGAGAAAGGCTGAATCGTGGCTGAAACCCGGCACTTCGACCTCATCGTCATCGGCGGCGGGCCCGCCGGCTATGTCGGCGCCATCCGCGCTGCGCAGCTGGGCATGAAAGTCGCCTGCGTCGAGCGCGCCAAGCTCGGCGGCGTCTGCCTCAACTGGGGCTGCATCCCCTCCAAGAGCCTCCTCGCCAACGCCGAGCTCGTCGAGAAGATCAAGGAAAAGGAACACCAGAACTTCTGGGGCCTCAAGATCGGCGGCGAGGTCGCCCTCGACTGGGACCGCATCATCGGCCGCTCCCGCGATGTCGCCGGCAAGCTCAACAAGGGCATCGAGTTCCTCCTCAAGAAGAACAAGATCGAGCACATCCGCGGCAACGCCAAGATCGTCGCGGCGGGCGGCCCGGGCAAGAAATGCAAGGTCGAGATCCAGGACTGCGAAGTCCAGGAAGAGCTCACCAGCGCGCCCGCCAAGCCCGGCAAGACCACCGACACCATCACCGCCGACAACATCCTCGTCGCCACCGGCTCCGTCGCCCGCGACCTCCCCTTCGCCAGGTTCGACGGCGACAGGATCTGGGGCGCCCGCGAGGCGATGTACAACAAAGAGCAGCCCAAGAAGCTCATCGTCATCGGCGCCGGCGCGATCGGCATGGAGTTCGCCTACTTCTACAACTCGATGGGGACCGAGGTCACCGTCGTCGAGATGATGCCCAACATCCTCCCGGTCGAGGACAAGGACATCTCCGCCGCGCTCGAGCGCATGTACAAGAAGGCGGGCATGAAGCTCATGACCTCGACGACGACCACCGCCGTCGAGAAGACCAAGAGCGGCGTCAAGGTCACCGTCGCCCCCTGGAAGGACGGCAAGGCCGACGACAGCAAGAAGCAGACACTCGAAGCCGACCGCGTCCTCCTCGCCGTGGGCGTCAAGGGCCGCACCGATGGTCTCTGCGATTCCTCACTGGGCCTCAAGATCGAGCGCGACCACATCGTGACCGACTACCAGCCCGGCAAGACCCGCGATGAGGCGATCGACTACAAGACCAACCTCCCGGGCATCTACGCCGTCGGCGATGTCATCGGCCCGCCCTGGCTCGCGCACGTCGCGAGCGAAGAAGCGATCATCTGCGTCGAGCGCATCGCCTGGCGCGCCAAGAAGGCCCACCACGAGCCCATCCCGATCAACTACACCACCATCCCCGGCTGCACCTACTGCATCCCGCAGGTCGCCTCAGTTGGCTTCACCGAGCAGGCGCTGATCGCGCAGGGCCTCAAGAAGGGCGAGGACTACGCCGTCGGTTCCTACGGCCTCAACGCGCACGGCAAGGCCATCGCCACCGCGCACAACGAGGGCCTCGTCAAGATCATCCGCGGCCTGCCCCGCGGCGAGATCCTGGGCGCTCACATCCTGGGCGATCAGGCCACCGAGCTCATCGCCGAGCTCACCCTCGCCCGCCGCCTCGAAGCCACGACCGAAGAACTCATCGTCACCATGCACGCCCACCCGACGATGCACGAAGCGATCCACGAAGCGGCGCTCGCCTCCGAAGGCCGCGTGATCCACGCCTGACCCCCGCCCGCACGGGTGGAACTGAGAGGCTCCCACCAGCCCCCGCGGCCCGCCGCGGGGGCTTTTTCGTAGTTCGTTGGGGTGAAAGGACTTGTGTGCGCATCGATTCGTGGCAGAATCAGGCAGGGCACATCGCATAGAAGGATGGAGCCCACGCGGGATCGCCTGCCCACGGGCCGGACAGGACAGGGGAACACCATGCAGATCACACCCATCAGACTCTGTACCGCGGCGGGCCTCGCGATGCTGGCCGCCGCCTCGGCCGCGGCGGGCCAGCCCACCGCCGAGTACCTCGTGCAGCAGAGCGAGATCGCGGTGCTTACCGATGCCGACGGCGTGAGTGAATCCGCCGCGGCGACCGGCTTTGCGCCCTTCGTCGCCACCCTCGACCGCCAGGTGCCCTTCACCATCGGCGGTGTCAGCGGCACCAACATCAGCGTCGCCTCGATCTCCTGCACCTTCGATCAGGAGCTGGGCGTGCGTGGCCGGGCGCGCCTCCAGAGCAACGGCGGCGATGTGCCCGGCGCGGGCACGATCTTCGGCAACGCCGATGTGGTGATCGATTGCACCGTGCAGATCAACATCGAGACACCGTTCCGCGTGCGTGTCGACACGGAGGAGGCGGGCGGGAGCGCGGAGTTCGAGCGCATCGAGTTCTCCCTCGTGCGCTCCGACGGCCACGTTGTCGTGACATCCACGATGGCGCCGGACCTGCGCGAGTTCGATCGCCGCGGCATCCTGCCGCCGGGGACCTACCGCTTCGTCTACGACGCCTCGCTGACCTCGGCGATCGAGTCGTGCAACCGCGATGTCGATGTGCGCTTCGAGATCAACGATGAGTGCCCATCAGACTGGGACGAGTCCGGCGGCATCGACGGCGACGACATCGCCGCGTTCTTCACAGATTGGCAAACGGGCAACGCCGACATCGACCAGTCCGGCGGGACCGACGGCGACGACATCGCCTACTTCTTCGAACGCTGGCAGGTCGGCTGCTGAGTCGCGCCACAGGCCGGCTGCCGTGCCACAGGCTGGTTGCTTTGAACCAGCCTGTGGGGAACGGTACCCGACGCAGGTCGCTGCAATTGCCGCGCACAACCCACAGGCTCGTGCAGAGCCACGAGCCTGTGGCACTCCCTCACCGTGACATCGTCATCTGCACGACCAGCCGCTCGAGCGTGCGTTCCGGATCGCCAAGCCCCGTCTTCTGGCGCACATCCGCCTCAACAGCGCGGCGGAAGACTTCGAGCGCAGCCCGCGGTTTGGTGCGCCGAGCGGTGTCCGTAATAGCCCGGGCGCTATCGCCCCAGAGCTTGAGCGACTTGCCGATATCCCCCGGGTTCGCCCCCGCCGCCATCGCGGCGGAGGCCGCGGCGGTCTTCCGCGCCAGGTCCACCAGCGCCCAACTCACCAGCACCGTCGGTTCGCGAGACACGTCGAGCACGTAGCGCAGGTGCCCCAGCGCCTGCTCGGTGGTGCCCTGCGCGATCGTCGACTGGATGCCCCAGACCTTCTCCTCGCGCGAGAGGCCGACGAACTGCGCAACCAGCTCGGGCGTGATCGGGTTCCCCTCGCCCGCCGCGGCGGCGAGCTTGGCGACCTCGCTCGCCAGCCGCGACATGTCCGCGCCGATGCGGTCGACCAGGAGGTACGCCGCCTCGGGTTCGAGCGTCGCGTTCTGCCGGTCCCGCGCCACCTTCACACACCACGCCGGCAGCTTGTCGGGCCCGAGCGGATCGCAGGAGACAAACCCGCCGACCGCCTCGATCGCCTTGTCCAGATTGCCCTTGTTCCACTTCGTCGACCGCAGCACCAGCGTCGCGCCGTCGCTGGGGGCCGCGGCGTAGCGCTCGACGAGCGGGCGGTTGCCCTCCTTCACGAACTGATCGGCGTTGTCGACGACGACGAGCTTGTGCGAGGCCATCAGCCCGAAGCTGCGGCACTCATCAAGGATGTCCGCCGCGGATGTCGCCTCACCATCGAACCGCACAACATCGACCTCGCCCCTGGCCTTGACGAGCATGTCGCGGAGCCGGTTGGTGTACCCCTCGCGCATGTAGGCATCGGCGCCGATGAGGGCGACGATGCGGTCGTCGGCGGAGAGGGCGTGGGCGGAAGTGGCGGCGCGTTTGGCCATGGGGGGAATGTAGGGACGAAGGGACAGAGGGACAAAGGGACAGAGGGGAAGGCAGGGAGGCACGAAGGCACGAAGTGGGGGAGACAAAGCGACTTCAGCGGCGGAGGCGGCGCAGGAGTGGGAGGGCGAGCAGCACGATCGTTGCCGGCGCCGGCACGACCGCGATCGTGATGGAGTCGAGCCGGTACGCCGCGGATTCGGGGCCGTTGGCGTTGATGGTCCACTGCATCGTGACCGGGTTGGGGAAGGTGAAGGTGCCGGCCGCCGCGGTGATGTCGGTGGAGGCGAGTGGGCCGGCGGCGGTTGTGACGGTGAAGGTCATCGCCTGTGGACCCGTGAGTCCGGGTATTAGGATGGGGATCGGGTCGATCGCGGCCGGCGATGAGGTCAGGGCGAATGTGTCGAAGAGCGCGGTGTCGGCAAGCACGAAGTACGGCGTTGCTGGAGAAAGGTCGCCGAGGATGACGAGTCCGAACGAACCGACCTCCATGGTCGCCGTCGAGAGGTCGATCGGGTAGGCGCGGCGGTCGGCGCCGGGGGTGTAGATCGACGAGTCAACCTGGAAGCGCAGGTGCACCGGATCGCCGGGCTGCACGGTGCTGTGCGAAGCACCGAGCGAGTTGGAGATGACGCTGCCGCGGATGTCGACGCGGACGAGATCAGCGCGTGCAGCACCGGTCAGCCCGAGGCTTGCGATACAGAGAGCGAGCGTGCGCACGGCGTACTCCTCTGGAAGAGAGTTACGTCGATCAGCGATGGCGCCGGCGGCGGATGAGGAACAGCGGCGCTACGAGCAGCGTTGCCGGCGCGGGGATCACCTCGATTGTCATGGTTTCGTAGGTGTAGAGCGCGCCGGGGTTGCCGAAGCGGCCGATGGTCCAGTTGAACAGCGAGATGCCGGTGAAGTCGTAATCCCCAGCGGCGTCGGCGATGTCGAGCGATGGGATCGTGGTGTCGGGGTACGAGACCAGGAAATCGAACTCGTGGTCGGCGGTGAGGCCGGGGATGTTCACCGTGATCGGTTGCGGGACATCGATGTTGCGTGAGATGAAGAAGCCGTCGACGGCGGGGTCGTTGTTGCGGAGGATGAAGTACGCGGGGCCGAAGGGCTGGGGGTCGGCGATGCTCACGGCGGCGCCGCCGACGGTCATGGAGAACGTGGCCAGGTCGATGGCGTAGCCGCGGGTAGGGAAGCCGGGGCTGTCGACGAAGTTGTTGGTATCGACGCGGAAAGTCGTCACCACCGGGTCGTTGGTCTGGACGACCTGATGCGAGCCGCGGATGACGTTGGACTCGACCACGCCGCGGATCGTGACCTCGACCGGGGCGGCGAGGGTGGTGAGCGCGGGCGCGGTGAGTGCGGCGGCGGCCGCGACGGCGACGATTCGGTTGGTCATGTGCCTCTCCCTTGTGCCCGCCGCGGCGGTGCGGCGGGGTGCTCCGAGACTAGCGAAACCGTCGGGTGGGATGAAGGGGATTTCAGACCTTGCAGCGATAATCAGCGCCGCGGCAAGGGCGCTTCTATGAATGGTCGTTCATGTCTTGTTTGTACGGCCGGCGTGATCCGGAGCCGTGCGAGGGGCGTAGTCGTGGGACGCATCCGGCGCGGTTGTAAGGCCGAAGTCCGGCCTACCGGGATTTGAGATCGCGGGTGTGATCGCCGGGGGCCATCGTGACGGGGGTTCGTGGGGTCGTGGTGGGGTCGTCGTGGGCCGGAGGATGTGTGATGCGCGGGAACCGCGATGGCCGGGAACTGATTGAAACTGGTGGCAGGAAGGCGCGGCGGATGGGCCGCGTGCTCGCGGCTTTGGCCCTGTCGGCGGCGGTCGCGGCGGGGGTGCCCGCGTGCGGCGAGGGCGCGGCGGCCGCGGCGCCGAAGGAGGAGGCGCCGCCGATCAAGGTCACCGCGGTGACAGCACAGGTGCGGGACGTGCCGCGGGTGGTGCGGTCGGTGGGGAGCATCGCGGCGATCGACCGGGTGACCATCGCGCCGGAGATCGATGGAATGGTCGTGGAGGTGCCTTTCACCGAGGGTGCTGCCGTCGAAGTCGGCGATGTGCTGGTGCGGCTGGATGATGCGATCGCGGCATCCGAGGCGGAGTCGGCGCGGGCCGTGCGGGATCGCGCGAAGCTGCGGCTGACGAGCCTGCAGGAGGCGCGGTCGGCGGGCGGGGCGAGCACATTCGAGATCGATGATGCGAAGGTCGCGCTCGCGGAGGCCGAGGCGCTGTACCAGCAGCGGCGGCTGCGGCTGGAGGATCATGTGGTCCGCGCGCCGTTCGACGGCCGCGTCGGTCGGCGGCTGGTGAGCCCGGGCGCGGTGCTGTCGTCGGGCGATGCGGTGACGACGCTGACCGCGGTCGATCCGGTCGATGTGGTGTTCAATCTTCCGGCGGTGGAGCTCGGACGGCTCGAGGAGGGGCAGGAGGTTGTGGTGAGCTCGCGGGCGTTCGGGGAGGAGACCTTCGAGGGCGGGGTGACGGTGATTGGTCCGACGCTGGATGAGCGGACGCGGACGGTGCCGGTGGTGGCGCGGATCGGGAATCCCGAGGGGCGCCTGCGGCCGGGGCTGTTCGTCGATGTGCGGGTGACCGTGGGCGCGCTGCGTTCGGCGGTGGTGGTGCCGGAGACGGCGGTGCGGGTGGAGGGTAACCGCGCGGAGGTTGCGGTCATCGAGGAGGGCGCGGCGGTGCGGCGGCGCGTCGAGATCGGGCAGCGGCTGCCGGGCCTCGCGGTCATTGTTGATGGCTTGTCCGGCGGCGAGGTGGTGGTGACGTCGAACCTGAACAAGGTTCCCGATGGGGCGCGGGTCGAGGCCGGAGCGGATGAACTGGCCGCGCGGCTGGGGATCGAGTGGGAGCGCGACGGGCGCGAGGACGTGGCGGAGACAGACGGTGCTGAGCCTGCCGGATCCGAGCGGGCCGGGGGCTGATGCGTGTTCCTTACTGATACGAGCGTGAAGCGGCCGGTGCTGGCGACGGTCGCGAGCCTGGTGCTAGTGGTGCTGGGGCTGGCGTCGGCGGGGCGGCTGGAGGTGCGGCAGTACCCGGACGTCGACCCGCCGGTGGTGTCGATCTCGACGACCTACCGCGGCGCACCGCCGGAGGTCGTCGATGCGGATATCACCAAGCGGATCATCGATCAGCTCAGCGGCGTCGAGGGGATTCGGCTGATCGATGCGACCAGCAGCGAGGCGTCGAGCAATATCGATGTGGAGTTCGAGCTGTCGCGCGATCTTGACCTGGCGGCGGCGGATGTCCGCGACCGGGTGGCGCGGGTGCGGAGCCAGCTGCCCGATGGGATCGATGATCCGGTGGTGAGCAAGGCGAGCGCGGACTCGCAGCCGATCATGTGGATCTCGCTGACGAGCGAGACATGGGACCGATTGCAACTGACGGATTACGCGGACCGCGTGCTGGCGGAGAACCTCGCGATCGTTGATGGTGTTGCGTCGATCCGGATCGGCGGGGAGCGACGGCAGGCGGTGCGGATCTGGCTGAATCCTGAAGAGATGGCGGCGCGGGCGATCACGGTGCCCGACATCGTGTCGCGGCTGCGGGCGGAGAATGTCGAGGTACCCGCGGGCCGGCTGGAGAGCAAGGCGCGGGAGTTCTCGCTGCGGATCACCTCGCGGCTGTCGACGCCGGAGGAGTTCCGGGACCTGGTGATCCGCGATGACGGCGGGGCGCGGGTGCGGCTGGGTGATATCGCCCGGATCGAGCTCGGCGCGGAGGAGGAGCGGAACTACTTCCTGGTGAACGGCAAGGCGGCGGTGGGGCTGGGGATCATCCGCCAGAGCGATGCCAACACCGTCGAGGTGGCGGAGAACGTGAAGCGCGAGCTGGCGCGGCTGGAGCCGACCTTCCCCGAGGCGGTGACGCTGAGTATGTCCTTCGACTCGTCGCTCTTCATCAAGGCGTCGATCCGCGAGGTGGTGGTGAGCCTGACGATCGCGATCGGGCTCGTGGTGGCGGTGATTCTGGTGTTCACCGGTTCGGTGCGGGCATCGCTGCTGCCGATCGTCTCGATCCCGGTGGCGCTGACGGCGACGATGACGGTGCTCTACGCGCTGGGGTTCTCGATCAATGTGCTCACGCTGCTGGCGGGCGTGCTGGCCATCGGGCTCCTGGTCGATGATGCGATCGTGGTGCTCGAGAACATCGAGCGGCGGATCCGCGGCGGGGAGTCCCCGCTGGAGGCGGCCTTCAAGGGATCGCGGCAGGTGGGCTTTGCGGTGATCGCGACCACGGTGGTGCTGGTAGCGGTGTTCGTGCCGATCGCGTTCCTGACCGGGCGTGTCGGCCGGTTGTTCACGGAGTTCGCGATCACGATCGCGGTATCGGTGGCGTTCTCGAGCTTCGTCGCTCTCACGCTGGGGCCGGTGATCTGCGCGAAGGTGCTGAAGGCGGGGAAGAAGAAGGACGGGACGGGCGGGAAGAAGCGGAAGGGCCCGGTGGGGCGTGCGCTCGCGGCGGTGTCGGCGCTCTACGCAAGGGCCGTGGGGTGGTCGATCGCAGCGCGCTGGGTTTTCCCGGTCGTGACGGCTGGTGTGGTGGCGTACGCGGGCTGGTTGCTGGTGCGGCTGCCGGGCGAGGTCGCCCCGACGGAGGATCAGGGTTCGTTCCTAATCTTCATCGAGTCGCCGGAGGGCGCATCAATCGAGTACACGGCATCGCAGGTCGACCGCGTGCTGGAGGAGATCCGGGCGTACGACCCGGAAGAGGAGATCGTGAACCGGACGATCTCGATCGTTCCGGGGTTCGGCGGCGGCGGGCGGTCGGTCAGCCGCGGCGTGGTGATCGCGCGGATGCCGGACTGGTCGGAGCGGGATGTGTCGCAGCAGCAGGCGGTGCGGGACCTGTTCCCGCGGCTGGCAGCGCTGCCGGGCGCGGTGGTCTTCCCGGTGAACCGGCCGAGCCTGGGTGTGCGCTCGGCGACGCAGCCGGTGCAGGTTGCGGTGGGCGGGCCGGATTTCGAATCGGCGCAGCGGTGGAGTCAGGAGCTCTTCGATGCGGCGAAGGGCGATCCGGCGATCATGAACCTCAAGAGCGACTACGACCCGACGCAGCCGCGGATCACGGTGAACGTGGACCGGGCGAAGGCGTCGAATGTCGGTGTGGATATCTCGGACATCGGCGTTGCGCTGCAGACGTTCTTCGGCGGGCTGGAGGTGACGGATTACTTCGATCGCGGCGAGCTGTACGAGGTGATCCTGCGGGCCGATGCGCCGGATCGTTCGGGGCCGGCGGACTTTGAGAAGGTGTACCTGCGGGGATCGTCGGGTGTGGGGGCTGGCGGGGGCGACGGACCGGGCGCCCTGGTGCCGCTGAGCAATCTGATCACGCTGGAGGAAACGGGCGTGGTGCGTGAGCTCAAGCGGATAAACCGGCTGCCGTCAGTGCAGCTGACGGCGTCGGTCGCGCCGGACAGTTCGCTCGGCGATGCGCTTGACATGGTGCAGGAGCGGGCGGCGGCGATCCTGCCGGACCGGGCGCAGCTCAACTTTCTGGGGCCGTCGCTCGAGTACATCGAGTCGAGCGCGACGCTCTATGTCACCTTCGGGCTTGCGCTGGTGCTGGTGTACCTGGTCCTGGCGGCGCAGTTCGAGAGCTTCGCGGATCCGGTGACGATCCTGATCACCGTGCCGCTGGCCGCGGCGGGCGGGCTGACGGCGATCTGGGCGAGCGGCGATTCGCTCAACATCTACACGCAGATCGGTCTGGTGATGATGATCGGTCTGACGGCCAAGAACGGGATTCTGATGGTGGAGTTCGCGAACCAGTTGCGGCGCGAGGGAAAGGAGCTTCGCGAAGCGGCGGTGGAGGCGTCGGTGATCCGTCTTCGGCCGATCCTGATGACGGCGATCTCGACGATCCTGGGCGCGGTGCCGCTGGTGCTGGCGAGCGGGGCCGGCGCGGAGGGTCGCCGGGCGATCGGCTGGGTCGTGGTGGGCGGGATGTCGTTCTCGGCGCTCTTGACGCTGTTCATTACACCGGCGGTGTACGTGATTCTGGGTCGCTTGACCGACCCGGCGCATTCGGCGGAGGCGAAGCTGGCGGAGGCGGGTGTGGTGACGCGGGAGGGCGCGGTCGCGGGGTGAGCGTGATCAGAACGACCAGGAGGTCGTGGCGGCGAGGATGATTTCGGTGCTGCCGCCGTTGTTGAGTTCCCGGGCGACACCGTGGAGCGAGAGCAGCGTGGCGCTAAGTGTGACCGTGGGAGCGGCGGCGCCGAGGGCCTCGGGGAGACCGAGTGTGAGCGCTGCTCCGGCGGAGAGGAACCCGAGCGTGTCCGATGACCCGTCGGAGCGCTGGTAGTAGTCGTCGATGCTCAGGCCGACTGCGATCGGGAAGGCGATATCGATCGGGCCGGCGCCGGAGCTCGTGAGCGTGAAGCCGGGCGCGACACCGAGGCCGAGCCAGACGCCGCTGTCGGGCCCGGAGGCGCCGTTGCGGGTTTCGACGGCGAACGCGAGCGACGGGTTGATGGCGAAGCCGTTGTCGAGACTCCAGTGATCGCTGTCGTCGTAGGCGACGGTGATGGTAAGGTCTTCGGACTCCTTGAAGTCCGCGGCGGGGCTGTTGTACCAGGTGTAGATGGCGGAGAGTGTCACCGGTCCCGCGGCGAGTGTGGCGCCGGCGAAGGTGTCGTGCTCGTACCAGTGCTCGCGGGGCCCGGCGCCCGCGGCGGGCGCCGTGTCATCGGAGAAGTTCGACCAGGAGCCGGCGACTGCGGTCAGTGTGATCGCATCGTTGTTGATGAGGACGAAGCCCGCCTGGGCGTTGGTCTGCAGGTTGGCGGTGTCGGCCCGCTGCACGATGCCGCGGAAGTAGTAGTCAGAGACCAAGGTGAGGCAGATGTCGAAGGAGAGGCGGTCGGTGGTGTTCGCGTTGTCTGTCGCGCTGTCTGTCGCGGTGGTGTCGGCGGGTTCGGCGGCGGAGGGAGCCACCGCCGCGGCGAGATGCTCTGGGTGAGGGGGCGCTGGTTGCGGCGACGATGCGTGCGCATCGACGAGCAGGCTTGTGGTGAGTGCGAGTGCGGCGAAGGCGGGGTGCATGGCTGTCGTCTCTGCGCGGGGTGCGGGTATGAAAACGCCGCGTGCATCGGAGATGCGACGCGGCGTAAAAGGGGGGCATGGGGCCGCGGTCAGGCGGCGTTGCGGAACTCGGCGAAGTCGCTGGTGTTGTTGGTGCGGGCGGCGGGGGCCGGGAGGTGGAAGGCCTTGGTGGCGGCCGGCTTCGTCGCAGCGCGGGTGGCGGTGTTGTAGTTGGCGGCGTTGCGGCGGGCCCCGCTGACGAGTTCCTGCAGTTCATCGACCACGACATTGAGCTGCGCGGCCTGGCTGGAGAGTTCCTCCGCGGCGGCGGCGGACTCTTCGGCGTTGGCGGCCGAGGACTGCGTCACCTGGTCCATCTGTGTGACGGCCTGGTTGACCTGATCGATGCCGCGGGACTGCTCCTGACTGGAACGGGCGATCTCGGAGATGAGGTCGTTGACCTTGGCGACCGAGGTGTTGATCTCGGTGAGGGTGTTGCCGACATCGGTGGAGATCGCGACGCCGTTGCGCGAGGCCTGCACCGACTCCTCGATGAGGCTGGCGGTGTTCTTGGCCGCTTCGGCGGAACGCATCGCCAGGTTGCGGACTTCTTCGGCGACGACGGCGAATCCCTTGCCGGCCTCGCCGGCGCGAGCGGCCTCGACGGCGGCGTTGAGGGCGAGAAGGTTGGTCTGGAAGGCGATCTCGTCGATGACCTTGATGATCTTGGCGGTGTCCTGCGCGGACTTCTGGATCGAGTTAATGGCCTCGCTCATGCGGTGCATGGCGGAGTTGCCCTTGTCGGCGGAGGACTTGGCTTCGGCGGCGAGATCGGTCGCCTGGCCGGCGGCCTCGGCGTTCTTGCGGGTCATGCTCGACATCTCCTGGAGAGCCGAGGTGGTCTCTTCGAGCGCCGCGGCCTGCTCGGAAGCGCCCTGAGCGAGGGACTGGGACGAGCCGGAGACCTGGCCCGCGGCGGAGGCGACCTGACCCGCGCCTTCGCCGAGGGTGTTGGCCATGCGGGTGAGGGTCTTGTTGGTGCCGCGGACGATCAGTGTGGCGAAGACGCCCGAAACGGCGAGAGCGGTCGCGATGGCGATGTAGACGCCGGTCTGTGTGTTCTCCGCCGTCGCCTGGAGGGATGCGCCCGCGGTCCGGCCGCGGTTCTCGTTCAGAGAGGCGAGGGCATCGGCGGCTTCGGAGAGGGTGCGGTAGGCCGCGCTCATCGGGCCGTTGATCATGATGTCCGCCTGCGCCTTGTCGTTCGCGCGGCTGACGGGCAGGAGGGCGTTGAGCGAATCGACCCAGGGCTTCCGGGCGGCGACGACGCGATCAAAGGCGGCGCGGTCCTCCGGCGTGGTGATGGTCTTCTCGTAGTCGGCGAGGGCCTTGTTCAGCGTTTCCTTGTTCTCCTCGAGGCGCTTATCGAAGCCGTTCATCTCCTCGACACTCTCGGTATTGACGTGCCGGATCGCGGAGCAGAAGTTGTCGAGGGAGATGTTCTTGATCACACCGCTGATCGCGATACCGGGCATGGCGTCCTCGACGATCACATCGACACCATTGCTGACGGTGGAGAAGTTGAACGCGGCGTAGCCGCCGAGCGTCGCGGTGAGGGCGGTGCAGACGACAAATCCGAGGGTGACGCGGCGGCCGATTGTGAGCTTCATGGCTTGTGTCCTGTCTGGGTGCGCACGCGGGGCGCTTTGGCGCGGGTCGCGTGCCGGGGTGAGGGGTGTGATTGATTGTGCGGCGGTCAGGCGGCGACGGCGGCGAGCTGGGCCAGTTCGGTATCGCCGAGGACCTTGTTGATGTCGAGCAGGATCTTGACGCTGTCGCCGATCTTGCCCATGCCGAGGATGAAGGCTGTGTCGACGGCGGCGCCGAAGGTCGGCGCATCCTCGATGCAGTCCTCGTTGATGGTGAGGACCTCGGCGACGCGGTCGACGACGATGCCGGTCGAGAGCTTTCTTCCGCCGGCCTTGATCTCGACGACGATGATGCAGGTCTCGTCGGTGCGCTGGGCGGTCTCCATGCCGAACTTGGCGCGGAGGTCGACGACGGCGATGACCTGGCCGCGGAGGTTGATCACGCCGCGGACATAGGCCGGCGTGTGGGGCACGGCGGTGATGTCCATGAACTTGATGATCTCGCGGACTTTGAGGATCTCGATGCCGTAGCCCTCGGGTCCGAGGGCGAAGGTGAGGTATTTACCTCCCCTCGGGGCGGCGGGTTTGCTCCCGACTTCCATGTGTTGCGTCCTTTCTGTGCGTTGCGTCTGCGGTGTGCAGTTGCGGACGTGCATTGCAGTCGGGTGTTTTCCGCCGCGAGTTCACATCACAAAACGCGCGATGCCTTGCGCAGCGTTTTCACGCGGGGTAGGGGATACTGATCTGGGACAAATGCTTAGCACCGGCGGGGGATACATCACACCCGGCGCGGTGGTATTGCGGCCGATCTAAGCGCCGCGGTCATCCGCAGGCGCCAGGCCGCGTGGCGCGAGGACGAGTGCCGAGCGGGTCGGGAGATATACCTGCACCGACTGGTCCATGCCGCGGTCGGGCCGGGCCTGGAGCGGGAAGTCTGCATGGGGCCTGGTGCGCGCGTGCCCGCCGAAGTCGGGGTGGTCCGAGTCGAGGGCGGCGATGTGATCCGAGCGTGTGGGCACGCCGATGCGGAGCCCGTCGTGGGAGCGGGTGGGGTGGAGGTTGATCACGAAGACGAGGGGGCCGCGGTGGAAGGCGAGGACCTTGTCCTCTTCGTGCACCATGATCTGGTGGGGCCACTGGGTGCGGAAGAGGTCGAAGCGTGACTGGAGCGCGAGCATGGCGCGGTCGAATGCGGCGAGGTGTTTGTACCGGAGGTTGTCGTCGTCGGCGAGGTTCCACTGCCGGCGGGCGTGCCAATAGGAGTAGTTATTGCCCTCGCGGGGGAAGTCGATCCACTCGGGGTGGCCGAACTCGTTGCCCATGAAGTTGAGCCAGCCCTGTCCGGCGAGGGCGAAGGTGAGGAGGCGGATGATCTTGTGCAGGGCGATGCCGCGGTCGATCTGGATTGACCGGCTGTGCACGCTCATGTCGTGGTACATCGCCGCGTCCATGAGCCAGAAGGCGAGGGTCTTGTCGCCGACGAGGGCCTGGTCGTGTGACTCGGCGTAGCCGATGTGCTTCTCGTCGTGGCGGCGGTTGGTGAGGGTGTGGTAGATGTGGCCGAGGTTCCAGTCCTCGTCGCGGCGCTCCTTGAGCGTCTTGATCCACATGTCGGGCACGCCCATGGCGAGGCGGAAGTCGAAACCGATGCCGCCGATCTCGACGGGCTGCGCGAGGCCGGGCATGCCCGAGACATCTTCGGCGACGGTGAGCGCATCGGGCCGCAGCCGGTGGATCAGGGTGTTGGCGAGCTGCAGGTAGGAGACGGCGTCCTCATCGATGCTGTTGCCGAAGTAGTCGTCGTAGCTGGCGAAGGTGTGTCCCACGCCGTGGTGCTTGTAGAGCATGCTGGTGACGCCGTCGAAGCGGAAGCCGTCGACGCGGTACTCCTCGAGCCAGTAGCGGCAGTTGGAGAGCAGGAAGCGGAGGACCTCGGTCTTGCCGTAATCAAAGAGCATCGAGTCCCAGAGGGGGTGCTCGCCGCGGCCGCCGGCATGGAAGTACTGGTGGTCGGTGCCGTCGAAGCGGTTGAGGCCTTCGAGGGTGTTCTTGACCGAGTGCGAGTGGACCAGATCGATGATGACGCGGATGCCCATGCCGTGGGCTTCATCGATAAGGGCCTTGAGTTCATCGGGCGTGCCGAAGCGGCTGGAGACGGCGAAGAAGTTGGAGACGTGATAGCCGAAGGAGGCGTAGTAGGGGTGCTCGGCGACGGCCATGAGCTGGATGCAGTCGTAGCCGGCGGCCTTGATGCGGGGCAGGACATCGCGGGTGAACTCGGGGAAGGTCGAGACCTTCTCCTCGCGCGAGGACATGCCGACATGGGCCTCGTAGATGCGGGGGAACTCGACGAGCGGCGGCGCGGCGTGCTTCCAGCGGTAGGGCTCGGGCGGGTCCCAATAGACGCCGGAGGCGTGCGAGCCGTCGGCGTTGAAGCTGACGCGGCGGATGTAGGCGGGGATGCGGTCGGCGCTGTTGTGTCCGGCGCTGACATGGACCTTGAGCCGCGAGTTGTGCGTCGGTTGGGGCTTGCCATCGGGGATGAAGAGCGACCACACGCCCCAGGTGTCGCGGGTCATCGCGTGGGTGCTGCGGTCCCAGTTGTTGAAGTCGCCGACGAGCGCGAGGTGCTCGGCGCCGGGGGCCCACTCGCGGTACCAGAGGCCCGATGCGCCTTTGTGCGTGCCGCGGATGAACCCGAAGTAGTGGTGGCCCTGGGCGAAGGATTCGAGCGAACCGGTGATGGACTCGAGGTCGCGGAGGCGGCCGCGGTAGCGCGCGGTGCGGTGGCGGAGCGAGTTCTCCCAGGGCTGGAGCCATGGGTCGATGTCGATGAGGCCGGTGCCGTCGTCGCGTCGTGAGGACATTGGGCTCTCCCGCGGGGATCGGTACAGCGTAGTGGGGATCACGCGGCGGCGCGGAAGATGGTGGCCAGGATGAGGGCGGCCGCGGCGAACACGATGGCGGCGGCGGTGAAGACCGCGGCGCCGGCGGTGCATTCGCTGACGCCGTGCCCGGCGGCGAGCGTTCGTTTGAGGATGTACAGGTAGTAGATGGCGGCGGCGGGGATGCCGACGATGGGGGCCACGGCGACGGCGAGGGCCGCGGAGCTGTATGCCGCGGCGTAGATGGTGATGCGGAGGGGCCGGAGCCGGTGGGTGCGCGGCTGCATGATCGCGTGTGCGAGCGCGGCGACCAGCAGCGGGGCGGCGAATGCGCCGAGCAGCGCGGCGAGAAGGGAGGCGAAGAGATACATGGCCATGCGCGCAAGGGAGCCGGCGGCGAGTAGGACAAACCAGAGCGTGACTTGGCAGAGCAGGCAGAACATGAGGACATTGCGCAGGTGGAACCAGAGCGCGGTCGCGAGCGGGGCGGTGTCGTGCGTCGTGCAGATCAGCCGGGCGGGGGATTCGAGTGCGAGGGCGATCGAGTCTCCCCAGCGGTCGCGGACGTTGGCGTGCCACGGGCTGTTGTCGTTGAGGAGCGGGGCGATGTGGCGTGCATCGGGCGGGACGAGCGCGACATCATCAAGCCGGAAGACGGCGTTGCAGGCCGAGCACGCGGGGGAGGTGTCGGCATCGTTGATCGGGATCGGGCTGGGAGCTTCGCAGGCGGGGCATCGCCATCGGACTGTGGAGTCGAACCGGTAGTCGTGCGCCGAGAACGAGCGGCCGCACTCGGGGCACGCCCGCGCGGTCAGGTTCCAGAGCGGGTAGCGGCAGTGCGTGCACAGCATGCTTCCGGCACAGGATACTGGCCGCGGCGGGTGTGCGTTCCGCGTGATGTGATGACGGTTGCGGGTCTAGAAGATGCTCTCATCGAGCGGGTTGACGCCGGGGTCGGCCTTCCAGCGGTCGGCGGCGATGGTGCGGTTGCGGTCTTCGGCTTTGACCTCGAGGGTGAAGCCCGGGTTGGGGAGATTGCGCGCTGCGGCGACATGGGCCGGGCTGGGCATGATGATGCGGGCGAAGGACGAATCGCCGAGGTTGCCGATGAGCCCGGGGCGGTCGACGCGGAGATGGACGACGCCGTCTTTGTCGTGCACGTGCGGGCCGGACCATTGGCCTGATGATTGGGTCCAGGTCGCGAGGGTGTAGATCGCCCAACTGTCGTCACCGAGGTCTTCGACGGTGGGTGCATCGTTCGCGCGGACGCCGACACCATCGAGCTCGAATCGGCGGTCGGGCACGCGGATCTGGATGAGGAAGGTCTCGCTGGGCGGGTGGCCGGCGCGCTGCTTCGTGATCGCTTTTCGCGCGGCTTTGCCGATGCCGCGGCTGAGGAGTGCATCGAGCCCGGGGAGGACATCGATGACGTTGTTGTTGCGGATGAACTGCTCGACTCGGCGGCCCAACTCGCCGACGCCGACCTCGACTTCCTTCTCGAAGAGCGACTCGACCTCGCCGGAGAATGGGAGGACCTCGACCTCGGGCGCATCGGAGCGGATGAGGCCGGCGCTCAGGAGGAACTCGCGGGCGCAGCGGCGGGCGACCTTAGCCTCGTACATGCGGTTGACCTCGGAGGTGAAGCCCGCGAAGCCCTGCATGCGGCCGCCGGGGAGGTCGATGACCGCGCGGGGCTGGCCGTTCTGCCACTCGACCGGGAAGATGCAGATGAGCATGGCATCGCGCCACTTCGATGTGAGGCCCATTGAGATATCGAGCGTGACATAGAGCAGGGCGCGGAGCCAGAGGCGGGCGTGCGGGTGCTGTGCCTGGGTTGCGGGGTCGAGCGCGAGGAAGGCCTCGACAGCGCGGGCCGCATCGCCGTTGTGGCTTTCGGCGAGGCGCGCGAGGCCGCGGTGCTCCATGCCGGTGTCGTCCTCGGCGAGGCGGGTCTCCTCGAGGATGACGCGGCGGAGCTCGCCGGCGAGAGAGACGCCGGTGGCGGGGATCGCCGCGTTCCTGCGGATCCTGTCGAGTTTGTCGGTGCAGAGTTCGGCGAGGCGAGAGAAGCTGCGGGCTGCATCGTCGCCGGCGGTGACATCGAGCCTGGAGATGATGTCGCGGACCTCATCGCGGGCATCGAACTTGGAACGGACCGAGCCGATCTTGTCGGCCTCGACGACGCGGGCCTCGTTGAGGATTGCACCGACGAGCGGTCCGAGCAGGCCCAGCAGCCGGTCGAGGGAGTAGGCGGGCTTGATGCGTGTGCCCGAGAGGAGGTCGAGCGAGGCGGCCTCATCGGTGCGGAAGCGGTTGTGGAAGGGCGCGCGGAAGGAGGGCTCGGAGGGATCGACATTGGGATCAACGAAGATGATGCGGCGGTCGAAGTCGGCGGTGCGCGGTGAGCCATCGGGGTCGACGGTCTGGCCGTCGATGAAGGATGCGAGGCGGAAGGCCTCGCGGATCGGCTCGTTGTTGAAAGCGCCGCCGTCGACGTATGAGAACGGGTACTCATCGACGATGCGCTTGCCGCTGGAGTCGAAGAAGTGGCGGGGCCAGAGCTCGCCGAACTCGAACCACTTGCGGTTGAGGACGACGGGCTCGAAGGCGAAGGGGAAGGCGCCGGACGCGACAGAGGTCGCGGCCATGGTGCGCCAGGCGCTCGGGGTCGTCAGTGTGCCGATGCTGCCGGCGTGGCGCGGCCCGGCGTGGTAGCGGACCCAGCGCGATGGGTGGGATTCGTGATCGCCCAGCTCGCTGAGCTTGCTCTCGGGGATGGTCGCGAAGGTGAGGTCGAAGACGCGGACCTCGGCGTGGACGTATGACGTGAGCCCCTCGATGAGGCCGACGAAGCCGGCCTCGGCGGAGCGCAGATCGCTGCGTGCATCGGCGCGGAGCGGGCTGAGGTTCGAAAGCGTGCAGGCGAAGAGGACGCGGGTGCCCAGCAGGCGGCGCTGCGAGAGGTCGATGCCGTCGGGCCACGCGAGGTGTTTGCGGGCGAGGGCATCGACAGCGCGGCGGTCGAGGAGCGAGCACTGGTTGACGAGATCGTCCGGCGAGCCGTCCGTGAGGGCGAGCATGGCCTTGAGCGTGATCTCCTTGCACCAGATGTCTTCCTGCGAGTCCTGGAGCACCTGCGCGGCGGTGAGATCCTGCCAGCGCTGCGGGTCGTTGTCGCGGCAGAAGGCCGCGGCGGTGGGGAACTGCTCGAGGAGTGTCCTGGTAGCGCGCTGCACCTGATCGGGCCGGCGCGCGGCGAGGGAGCGGAGCATGATGCCCAGCGACATCGCGCCCGCCGAAGCGCCGCTGAAGACATCGACGACGACGCGGTCGTAGCGCTTCCACGAGGTGGGGTTGTCGGGGTCTTCGTAGTACCCGCCGAAGAGCAGCGCGAGTTTGAGCGCTTCGGCCAGCGCTGCGCCGTTGAAGGTTCCCAGCGAAACGCCGCCGCCCATGGCGAAGCCCAGTCGCAGTTCCCGTCCCATGTGTTCAGCCCTCCACAGGCAATATACGAGCGGGCGGCGGTGGTATTGAAGCGTGAAATCTGTGATTCCCGCGGCATGGTGCAGATTGCGCGCGCCGGCGGACGCGTGGCGGCCTGATTCGCAGGAATCGCGGCCGGTGGTCCGCGGCGGTGTCGGCAGGGTTTGCGCATCACCGCCCTTCGCGGCGGCCGGGTGCGCGCGCACAGAAGCAGCCGGGGCGGGAGGAGGGTGTGAGCCGCGGCGGGATAGGGCCGCGACCTGTGAAGCGTGCGAGGCGAGTGGGGAGAGAAGCGATGGGCTACCGGCTGCGGGCGTTCGAGGATGCGGGGCTGAGCGAGGGGCTGGTCGAGTCGCTCCTCTCAACGCATCTGGATCGGGACATGCCGCGGCTGGAGCGGTGGTGGAGTTACTACCGCAACGCGATGCGCGGGTCGCGTTCGGGTCGGTGGTACCGGCTGGCTCAGGAGGCGGGGCTGCCGGATCGGGTAACGGGTGGGCCGGAGGGGCGCGGCGACCGGCGCGAGGTCGTGATCGAGAACGACATCGCCTGGCGGGTGCACGCGATGGTGGACTTCATGTTCGGCAAGCCGGTGCGGATCGTCAGCACAGCGCGGGAGGAGGGGCTGCGGCGGACGATCGAGCGGGTGCTGGACGCGGTGTGGGAGTCCTCGGGCGGCATCGGTCTGATGCAGGACGCCGCGCTCCTCGGCCATGTGTTCGGTCATGTCGATCTGGTGCTGCGTGCGGGGGAATGGCCGCGGGAGATGCGTTCATCCGGCGGGGCCGCAACGCCGGTCGAGACCATCGAAGAGATCCTGCGGACGCGCACGCCGCTGCGCATCGAGATCGTCGAGCCGCGGCGGGGGATCGCGGTGCTGTCGACCGCGGACTATCGCGAGCTAAAGGCCTACATCCTGCGGACACGCGAGGAAACCGGCGAAATCGAGCAAGGCCCGACGGGGCCGCGGCGGAAGAAGCGGGAGATCATCGAGATCCTCTCCGGGCGCTGGCGGCAGGTCTATGTCGCGGGCGAGCTGGTGTGGGAGGGCGCGGTGACGCCGCGGGGTGAAGCGCCGCCGGTCGTACACATCCAGAACCTGTCGCAGCCGCTGAGCTACTCGGGGCTGGGCGAGGTCGAGCCGCTGATCCCGCTGCAGGACGAGCTGAACACGCGCCTGAGCGATCGCGCCAGCCGCGTCACGCTGCAGAGCTTCAAGATGTACCTGGCGCGGTGCATCGACGGCTTCGAGAAGGCCGAGGTGGGTCCGGGGCGGATCTGGATGACGGACAACCCCGATGGAGCGGTGGAGGAATTCGGCGGCGATGCCGCGAGTCCGAGCGAGGACCGGCACATTCAGGAAGTGCGCGAAGCACTCGACAAGCTGAGCGGCGTGCCGCCGCTGGCGAGCGGTGTCGTGCGGGCGAAGCTGGGGAATCTGACGAGCGCTACGGCACTCAAGATCACGCTGATGGGCCTGCTGGGCCGGACCGCGCGGAAGCGTGTGAGCTATGGCGGCGGGATCGAGCGGATGTCGCGGCTGGTGCTGCGGGCGCTGGATCAGATGGGTGTGTTGATCACGGAAGAAGCGGACCGCGGTGTGCGGCTGGAGTGGCCTGATCCGCTGCCGGTCGATGACGCCGAGCGCGTGATCGCAGCGCGGGGCAAGGCGGAACTGGGTGTGCCCAGGGAGCGGGTGCTGGCGGAGCTCGGCTACGGGCCGGGCGATGCGGGAGTGGTGTGAGTGCGCAAAGCGGGAGGTGCGGGATGAGTGATGGAGCAGGTGAGGGTAGTGGTGGGGGTGATGCGGCTGATCGGGCCGGCGCGGGGCGTGCGGCGGAGGGGCGCTCGTGGGACGAGACAGCGCGTGCGGAGCTGGAAGCATCGCGGGCGCGGATCGAGGAGCTCGAGCGCGATCGGGCGATCGATGCTGAGCTGGTGCGGCAGCGTCCCATCGACCTGGAGGCAGCGCGGGTGCTGCTGCGCGAGGCGGTGAAGGGTCGACCCGCGGCGGAGATCGCGGCCGCGGCGGGGGAGATGCGGCGGAAGCGGCCCTGGCTGTTCGAATCAGCGCCGCGGAGCGCGGTTGATGCGGCGGTGATGGGGGCCGCGGGGGAGGTGGAGGGCGCGGATGCGGCGGCGCGGCTCGCGGCAGATGCGCGGGCGAGCGGCGATCCGCGGGTGCTGATGCGGTATCTGCGGGCGCGGCGCGGGCGATGAGCTGGGAGTGGTGATCGAGATCGGTCGCGCGAAGTGATGCGGTGAGGGTGGCGTGCCCGCCGCGGTGGCGGGCGCGGGTGTGTGTGCGGTTGGTGGTGCGTGGTTCCGCCGCGGCCGCGGCGAGAGAGGGAGAAGAGCATGGCGTTTACTGGGAAGGCGACGTTCGGAGCGGGCGCAGGGCTGCCCGAGCTGGTTGATGATGTTTCGGATGTGATCGGGATCATCAGCCCGTACGAGACACCGCTGCTGGATCACCTGGGCGATCCGCGGCGGGCGGCGTGGAGCACGGTGCACGAGTGGGTGGAGGATTCGCTCCTGCCCAACACCGACTCGATCAACCAGGCGACGTTCTCGCCCAACGGCCTGGATGCGACATCGATCACGGTGTTCAACGGCGGGCGGTTCCAGGTGGGTGATCAGGTCCGCCCGGGCACCTCGGCGGAGACGATGCTGGTCACGGCGGTCGCGGGCAACGTGCTGACCGTCGTGCGCAAGTACGGCGGCACAGCGGGCGTCACGCTGACCAACGGCATGAAGCTGACGATCTTCGGCAACGCGGCGCTCGAGGGCGATGAAGCGGCCCCGGCGCGGTTCACGAGCCGCGCACGCCGGCAGAACTACACGCAGATCTTCGCATCGACGGTGGAGGTCAGCGGCACGATGCAGGCGGTGCGGTCGCACGGTGTCGATGATGAGCTCGAGTTCCAGAAGCAGCAGCGGCTGCGCGAGCTGATCCGCGATCTCGAGAACACCGTGATCAACGGCACGGGCCCGGCGAGCAGCCCGGAGGGCTCAACGACGGTGCGGCGTTCGATGAACGGCATCGTCAAGCTGGTGACGACCAATGTGCTGACGCCAGGTCAGGGCGGGATCCCCGCCGGCGGTGGCGGCGGGGCGGAGCTGAATGAGGAGCTGCTCAACGCCGCGCTGCGGCGTGTGTGGGAAGGCTCGGCCGGCCGCGTCGACACGCTGGTCGTCAACGGCGTGCAGAAGCGGCGGATCAACAACTTCCTGGGCGTCGGGTCGCGACGGTACGAGGCCGCGGATGCGACGTTCCGCAACATGGTGAGCGTCTACGAGAGCGACTTTGGGGTCTGCCGCATCGTGATGTCGCGGTGGGCGCCGACGGATGCGGTGCTGCTGCTGGACAGTTCGCGGATCGAGGTGATGCCGCTCCAGGGGCGCAGCTTCCACTACAAGGAGCTGGCGGCGACGGGTGATTCGATGAGCGGGCAGCTGCTGGGCGAGTACACGCTGGAGCTGCGCAACGAGGCGGCGCACGGCGTGCTGCGTGGGCTGACGGCGTGAGAAGCGACGGTGTGGGTTCTGGCGGTGTGGTGTTGAGATGAGTCGCCGCCGCGGGCGGAGGGGGCCCGGGCAGCGCGCGTCCCGGCGCATCGGAGGGTGCGCCGGGGCTTTGGGTGATCTTTGGATGTGTCGGCGGTGATGCGCCTGAGAGGGGAGGGGGAGACGATGGCGGTGATGGACCGGGATCTCTTGTGGTGGGAGCCGGCGCTCTTCCGCGAGGTGGCGTGGGCGGGGCAGATCCTGACGCGCGGGAAAGCGACGATCACCGGCGACATCCTGCTGATGGCCGATGCGAGCGTGGACTTCGTGACCGCGGCGGTGCAGGCGGGGCAGGTGATCGTCGTCGGCGATGTGCCGCTCGAGATCGTGCAGGTCCGCGGCGAGGAGGACCTGCGGGTCTCGCTGGTGCGGGCGAGGGGCGAGGAGACGGTGCGGCCGCCGGGTGACGCCGCGAGCGCGGATGCGTGGGTGATGAGCTTTGTGCCGCAGGTGGCGCTCGCCGCGGCGAGTGTGTCGCGGCTGATCGGTGTTGATGTATCGCGGGTTGTCAACGGCGGCGAGGCGGATGACCTGGTGGCGCTGACTGCGCTGGAGCTGATCGCGCGGGCGGCGGGGGCGGCGGGCGGCGTTGAGCACCCGTGGACGCGGCGGGCGGAGTGGTTCGCTGAGCGTGCGAAGCAGGAGGCAGCGCGGGTGGTGATCGAGGTGGATGCGGACGGGGATGGTGTGGTGGACCAGCGGCGGCGGGCGCGGGAGGGTGAGCTGCGGCGGGGGTGAGTTGGAAAGCGGAAAGCGGAAAGCGTAAAGCGGAGAGTGGACATGGGAGACAGCTGACAGCTCACAACTCACAGCTCACAGCTCACATGTTGCGGTTCGATTGTCGTGGGTGATCTGAATGGGGAGGGGGTGCGTGCGTGTTGCTCTTGAATCCGAGGATGGTGCGGTTTGGGGGTGAGGTGTGGACGGATGTGACGGTGCTGGCGATCGATCGCGTTGGGACGAGGGTGATCGCCGAGTGGGGCGATCAGGGGCCGCACCCGGTCTTCGCGGATGTGCCGGAGCGCAAGACGGTGGTGCGGATCGTGCAGGAAGTCGGCGCCGGCGGGCTGCGGGCGCCGGCGCTTGGTGATGAGCAGGAGTTGACAGCGCGGACCACGCCGGCGGGCTCGGATGGCGAGGCGTACGAGCTGCGGGCCCGGTGTGTGGTGACGGGTGTCGCGCACGAGCTGTCGGTGCGAAGAGGGGCGCTGCGGACGATCGAGCTGATCGCGGTGAGCGCTGCCGGGGGGGGTGGGGGCGGGACGGATCCGGTGAGCGTGGTGCGGGTGAACCCCTGAGAGCGCGGGCGGGCGGTGGGGAGCGAGAAGGAGGGTGCGATGAGCAGTTACAAGGGCGTGGATCTCTTCGGATCGGGTCCGCACCGCTTCGCGGTGGGGCCGCGGGGCGAGCGGGTGGTGCCCAACTACGTGCTGGGCGCGCCCGGGTCGGGGTCGACACCGACCGGACCGATCGAGGTTGATGTGGTTGTGCGCGGGCGGCTGACGGGCTCGACGCTCTCGCAGTTGTGGTCGCGGCGTGATGCGATCGCAGTGCAGCTCACAAGCCCGCCGGTTGCGGGCACGCTGATCGATGAGGGCGGCCGGTCGTGGGCCGACATGAGCTTCATCGGCTTCGAGGAGGGCGATCGCGTGGAGCGTGGCCGCGTGTGGTCGGTGGCGTACCGCGCGGTGTTCCGCGGATTCATCTGAATGCGAGGAGGGTGGAGTGATGGAGGCCGAGATGCTCGCGGGCCTGACACAATTCGGAACAGCGGGGCTGATCGGGTGGCTGTGGCTGAGCGAGCGCCGCGCTGCGGTCGCGCGGGAGCGCGAGGCCGCGGAGCTGGTCGAGCGGATCCGCGCTGAGCGGGCGCAGCTCGATGCGCTGGTCACGCTGGTGCGGGAGAGCACGCGCGTGCTCGCGCTGGTGGAGGCCGGGCAGCAACGGCTGTGCGCGGCGGTCGAGCGGCTCGATGCGTGGGTGCAGCGCACGCGGAGCGAGCGTGCGACGGGTCAGAGTGTGGGCGGGGTCACCGATGGCCGCGCCGGTGGGGAGGCCGGCGGCGGATATGGCGGGAATGATGCATCTGCGAGAATGGGCCAGGGGAGCGGGGGCCGATCAGCCTGTGGGCGTGGCGATCCAACCCCCACCCCCTGACCGCGAGAGAGACCGGCTGTGACAGCGCCGGGGGAGTCCGGAGAGAAGCGCCGCCAGAAGCCGGTCTGTGTATGTGCGCTCGCCGCGTCTTGCGGACGGCGAGATCAGTTCATCTGTATCAGTTCTGCCTCCATGTCGAAAACAACGTTCAGGAGGCGCTCGCGGCGGTGTTCGCCGAGGACGCCAGGGTCGCACTTGGTGAGTTCGATGAGGCGCGGAAGTGCGGCGAGCACACTGCCGACCTCGACCGGGCCGAGGTTTTCGCGAAGCCCGTTTGTCTCGTAGGTGCGGCAGTGGCTGTCGACGGATGCGCAGAGTGCGGCCTCCGCGGCGGGGCTGCCCGATGCGGCTTCGCACTGCACCACCATGCAGAGCATCGCGAGGATCTGATTGAACTCCTGGATCCAGTCTTCGCCGCGCATCACGCCGCCGAGCGGTGCGACCGTCCGATTGAGCCCGCCGGACTCGGACACCGCGAGGGTCATCGGGCCGAAGGTGGCCGCCGGAGCTGCACCGAGAGCCGATACTGGCAGGAGTGCGGCCGCCGCGATAACCGCGGCAATTGACCGCCGGAAGCACATTCCGGGGGTTCCGCTTGTTGCGTCGGGCTCCGATCTCTTATGCTGTGTCTGTCCCATTCTGGCCTCCAGGCCCGAGTGCTACCCCCGGGGAGGGGGTGGTCGCAGTACTCGGGTCTCATGGACAGGCCACGGATTGGGAGCGGGTGTGACCGCAACTGGAGGTTTTTTTTCTCTTTCGAGCAGGTGGGCGATGGTCAAGACGGATGCACCGGTTCTGCGGGGGGGGATCCCGGCGGAGTCAGGGGTGGCATCACCCGCTGCGCTGCAGTCGCTGATCGAGCGGATGCAGCGCGGCGACCGCGACGCCGCGGCCGAGTTCGTACACCGTTGGGGCCCGCTGATCCGACGGCGATACCGGCACAAGCTCGGACGAGCCATGCGGAGCCTGTTCGACTCCGAGGAACTGCTCTCGACGATCTCGCGTCGGCTGGATCTGTACGTCCGCAACGGACGCCTGCAGGCGGCGGACGAAGGCCAGCTCTGGGCGCTGGTGTTCCGCATTGCAGAGAATTCGCTCGCCGATAAGGTGCGGATCTTCCAAAGGCTGCGCTCGGTCGAGGGCGAGGACGCACCTTTAGCGCACGAACTGGCCTCGCGGCTCCAGAACGCGGATCAGCGCCAGCCCGAGGGCGCGGAAATCGAGCTCGACCGCATCCTCACACAGCTGCCCGCCGGCGGTGAACGCCAGATCCTGTCGCTCTGGCTCTCGGGCCTGTCGCTCGCCGCGATCGCAGAGGAGATGGAGCTCACGCCCGAGGCGGTCCGGAAGCGATGGCAACGGATACGCGAGTCGATCCGGGATCGCCTCGTGGAGGAGGCGGCCTAGCAGTGGGTTTGCGCGGAGGGGACCCCGTCGCATTGCTCCGCCGCTCGTACGCGGCGGGTGATGATGTGGACTTCGGCCGCTTCGTCGCATCGTGCGGCACGGAGAGCGACGACGAGCTCGCCGACCTGATCGATGCCGATGCCCGCGAGCGCATCGGCCGCGGACACACCGTTGATCTCGATCGGTACCTGAGCTCGGTCCCGGGGATCCGCCAGCGGCCCGAGGTGCTCGACACCGCGATCGAGATGGCGCTGCTCTCGCTCGTTCGCTCCGATGTCCCCGGCGATCAGGCCGCGCGGACGTTGGCGCAGCAGCACCCGGATCTGGTTGATGCGATCGGGACCGCCGCGGTCCTGGCCGATGCGCTGGTCTCGACGCAGCGGCTCAGCCGCGGCCTCAAGTCGAGCAAGCCGCGGGCGCTCCCGCAGGATTTCGGCCCGGTGCTCGAAGATGGGCGTGGCCGCTACGAGCTGCGCGAACTGCTCGGATCGGGCTCGCAGGGCGCCGTGTATCTCGCGGTCGATCGCCAGCTCTCCGAACCGCAGCGGCCCGCGTGGGTCGCGATCAAGGTGCTGCCCGAGGCGGTCAGCGGCACACGCGACCGCCGCCGTCTCGCGGAAGAGGCGACCAAAGCACGCTCGATCGTGCACCCCCATGTCGTGCGAGTGCTCGACCGCGGCGTCACACCGCAGGACGAGGAATACGTGGTCTTCGAGCACGTCGCGGGCGGGACGCTGCGCGGGCTGGTGGAGAAGCGGTCCGGTCAGATCTCGGTGCGCGAGGCCGTCGAGATCGCCATCGGGATCGCGCGGGGTGTGCAGGCGATTCACTCCGCGGGGCTTGTGCATTGTGATCTCAAGCCCGACAACGTACTGATCGGCGACGACGGCCAGCCGCGGGTGACGGACTTTGGTATCGCGATCCGGCGCGGGGTCGATGCGTCGACCGAGCGCGGGCGGCGTGGCAACCTGGGCTTCATGGCCCCCGAGCAACTCGAGACCGACGGGCGCGATATCACCAGCACGGCCGATGTCTACGCGGTCGGCGCGGTGCTGTTCTGGCTTCTCACCGGCAGGGTTCCCAACGGCGAGACGCCCGACGACGCGATGGAGCGGCTGCGCTCCGCCCGTGCCGGCGATGCGGCGGGCTGGCCGCCTTCGGCCGCGACGGTCCGTCCCGAGGTCGACCGCGATCTCGCGATGGTGCAGTGTCGCGCGATGTCGGTCACCCCGCGTGACCGTTACGCCTCGGCGGAAGCGCTCGCGACCGATCTGGACCTCTGGCTGCGCCGCGAGGTGATCGCGTGGACGCGTCCCGGCCCCGGCCGGCGCATCGCGCTCTTCGCCCGCCGCGAGCCGCGGACCGCCGCGGCGGTCGTGGGGATCATGGTCGTGGCGCTGCTCGGTGTCGCCGCGGCGAGCCGCATCGACGCAAACGCCCGCGCTGATCGCGAGGAACTCGCCGCGCGGGCCGCGACAGAGGCCGCAGAAGCCCGCGCCAAGGACGCGGAGAGTCAGGTCTCGCTGGCTCAGGCGTTCAGCCGCTCGATGCTGCTCTCCTTTCGCACGGAGAAGGGCCGGCTCGGCGAACACTGGCTCCCAGTGATCACGATGTTCGAGACGATGTACGGCGAGCTCCTCACGGCGACGGACCAGGCCGGCGAGACGGCTGGGCTCAAGCTTCCTATCGCGGGCGAGATCGTTGCGGACTTGGAGTCGCGTGGCGGCGCCGGCTGGTTTGAAACCCAGCAGTGGCGGCTCGTCCACGGCTTCTGGCTGGCGCAGGAGCGGCGGTACGACGAGGCGCTCGTGGCGTTTGGCCCCGTCGCGGATCGATGGGAGCAGTGGCTTCCTGAAGGCGATCCCTACCGCACGTACGTGCGAGGAATCGTGACCGCGACAAGGGTGCTCGCCGACGATGCCGGTGGGCGGCCGCTCGCTGCCGACCCCGCGGCGGACGCGGCGCTGCTAGAACGCGTGCTTCAGTCGCTCGGCGATCGGCAGCGCCATTGGCCGGTCGAGCGGCTTGTCGCTCGGGGGCTCGAGGTCTTGTATGGACCACGGGGCCTGAACCAGCCGGAGCAGGTCGCCCGGCTTCGCCAAGGGCCGCTCGCGCCGCGCGAAACGCCGATGGTGCAGCCTGAGTTCAAGGGCATCCCTTCTGGCCCAAAGTCGAACTAGCGCGGCCAGCCAAAATTCTCTCGAATCCCTGTCACACCCGCCCCGCGGGCCCGGCCTTGTTTCGCGGACGGAGTGTGTTCCCCGCGAGAACCGCGGCGGATGGGGGCAGAGCGCGATGACCGACCTCCCAATCCCGGAGGACGATCCTCACTTCGAGTTGTGGCGACTCGCTGTGGTGGCCTGGCTTCGCATGCGCGCTGCGGAGATGGGGGTCTCGCCGGATGAGGTTGTGAGATTGGAGAATCTGGCGGCGGCCTGGAAGGCCGCGTACAGCGGCTGGGTGCGTCTGAAAGTCCGCGGCGAGTCGGACGCGGTTGTGAAGGAGTCCGCCCGCGGGGCGTTTGTCGAAGGTTTTCAGCGGTTTGCGCGTGAGTCCGTTCGTTCCGGGCTGCTTACCCCTGCGCTGCAGGCGGATCTGCGTCACTGGATTACTCGGGCCATGATGGGTGAAAAGGCCGGACCGATGGTGGGCGGACGGCTTTCGGCAACCCCGCGCACACCCGAGCGGTAAGCAGGTCCACCGCGGCCCGTGATGGCCGCGGCAAGGGGGAAAGGATGCTCGTTCGTGCAACGCTGCGTGTGTTCGTCAGCGCCTCGTGGGGCGAGGACATCGCATCAGTCGAGCGGCTGCTCGACGAGATCGAGGACCTGAAGTGGTGGAATGTGGGCGCGCGGGACGGTGGTCCCAGCGGTGACCCCATGACCACGCTCGCCAGGGCGGATGTGCTGCTGATTCCCGGATCGCTCTCCCCCGCCGCGGCGGCTGCGGCCGAAGTGGAGACCCGGCAGGCGGCCAAGTACGGCGTGCCGGTGATCGCGGTGGTGCCGTTCGATGAGCGGCATCGGGCCGAGGAGATCATCGAACAGTGGCGGGACGCCGGTGTCCCGACGGCGCCATGGTCGGCCGCGGCGGTCGAAGGCCTGCTGAACTTCGGGCAGAGGGGTGGGCCGGGCGGCCGGCTGGCGGGCCCGGCGGTGGAGGGCCTGGAGCAGGCCTCCTAGGCCGCGCCGGGTACACTCCGCGGCATGTCGGCGCGGCGGCTCTTCCAATGCGGTGTGATCCTCGGGGCAGCGACCGCCCTAGTTGTGGTTGGTTGCGGCCAGGAACGGCCCCAGGCCGGGTCGGGGCCGGTGCTCGCCGGCGGATCCTCGATCGCCCCCTTCGCGCCCGCCAGCGTCCGGGTCCATCCGCTCACGCACATCGACACCTCGGGCCCGGCGCCGATCATCGTGCTGCATTTCGAGGCGCGCGACCGCTACGGCGACACGGTCAAGGCCCTGGGCCTGCTGCAGGTCGAACTCCTGCGCCAGGAGGGCGGGCTCTCGCCGGGGATCGAATCGCTGCAGCGGTCCTGGGAACTGCGGGGCATGCTCGAGGCCGATGAGAACGCGGCGAGGTTCGATATCGCTACGCGTACCTACCGCGTCCCCCTGAGCGGGCCGGACTGGCTCAAGTCATGGCGGGAGAGCGACGGCGGCGAGGATGCAGGCGGGGAGTTCCTGCGGCTGCGGCTTGTCTACGAAACGACCGCGGCGGACGGGGGCAGGCTGTACCTGGACGATGAGTACCTGCTCGGGCGGTGATTTCATCGCTGTGGGCGCCGGTCAGCGCGGGTACGAACTGGATTGGCTTGCCGTGCGCTTCGCTGCGTAATCGATTGGTGTAACGTTGCGCAGCCGCTCGGTGATGTCGCGCCACGATGGCGGGCGCTCGGCGGCGGGCCAGTCGAAGCGGAGGAACCTGGCCTCGTTGACCCCGCCGAGTCCTTCGCGGATCGCGGTACGGTGCACCGGCGATGCGACGAAGGCGTCGAGCGCGGCCTGGTCGCGCCACACGGTCATGGTCCAGACCTCGTTGCCCAGCACGCGGCCGCGGACCGAGTGGCCAAGGTAGCCGTCGTGGGTCGGGAGCGAGCGGATGACGCGGCGGGTGTGGTCGTCGAAAGCCGCGCGGTTCTTCGGGTCGAGCGTGGCGTTGGTGACGCCGATGGCGACGGTGCCGGTGGCCTCTGAGTAGGCGTGGTCGGTGAAGGGAGTGGCGAGCGGGACGCCGCGGATGCCGCAGGCCGCGGCGACCGCCGTGAGGCCGGCGAGCGATGCGAGCCGCAGGATGGTGACTCGGCGGGTTCTCGGACGCGGGGATGGGGTGGGCTCATTTACTTGCATGTTGCAAGTATTCAGCGGCAGAGACGGTTCAGATTCGGCTCGCCGGATCGAATCTCGCGAACAGAGGCCCGGGGTCACCGATATAGTCAAACGTGCGTCTGAACGCCGTTTTCATAGCGTTGCTGGTGCTTGCCGGGCTGGTTGTCGGCTCGGTGGTTCCTCGCAGCGCGCTCTGTGGGGCGTGTGATTGCGGCGTCGAGCTGGTCGTTGAGGCGGCAGCGGCGGACGCCTGCTGTGGCGGGCCGCTGGACCACGACACAGACGGCCGGACGGACCACGAGGACCAGAACCGTGGCGGCGGCGACTGTGAGTGCGTCCGGTGCATCGCGCCGGCGGTGAAGGCTCCGGCGTCGTCTGCGGCGAGCGTGGCCGTTGATCTGCCGCGGGGCATGGTGGTGATGGTGGAGTGTGAGCGGCCGGCCGCGGTCTGCGGCGACGGCCTGATGGATCCTCCCAAAGTGTGAGCGTTGTGACCGCGTGACTCTGCGCGCTGGATCGGCGTGGGGTTGGGCTGTGTCGTTGCGTTCGCGGTGCGTCTCGGGTGAGGAATCAGGACATGTCACAGGGTCAGGGAACAGTGCCGATGCCGGGGCGGAGTCAGCGCCACTGGTGGATCGGCGGGATCGTGGTGATCGCGGTCGCCGCGCTCCTGCTGTGGAGCGGGCGGGCTGCGCTGCTGCCGGCGGCGGAGGTGGTGGTGCGGCCGGTGGTGCTGGTGGAGCAGCCGGCGGGTGTTGACGACACGGCGAGGCACGCCGGTGGTGAGCACGTGGCCGCGGCGAGCGGGAGTCGAGCGGGGCCGGCCGCGGGCGGCAGGATCGTGCAGGCGGCGGGGTGGGTCGAGCCCGAGCCGTACCCGACGATTGTGTACGCGCTGACCGATGGGACCGTCGGGGGCGTTGAGGTGCTCGAGGGTGATCGCGTTGAGGTGGGGCAGCGGCTGGCGTACCTGACGGGCGAGGATCAGCGGATGGTGCTCGCTTCGCGGGAGGGCGATCTGGTGCGGGCGCGGGCGGAGGTCGAGGCCGCGAAGGCGCGGCTGGCCGAAGCGCAGGAGCGGTGGGACAACCCGATCGAGGCGGAGCGCGCGGTCGCGACAGCGCGGGCGGAGCTCGCGGAGGTCGAGGCCGAGCTCGCGCAGCTGCCGAGCCTGATCGATACCGAGAAGAGCCTGCTCGACAGTCTGGAAGAGGAGTTCACCCGGAGCCAGCAGGCGCAGAAGACGGGCGCGGCGAGCGAGCTCGAGGTTGTGAAGCTCGCGAAGTCGAAGGCTGCGCAGGCCGCGCGCGTGCTTGCGCTCGAGCGGAGCGGGCCGATCCTGGAAGCGAAGCGCGATCGCTTGCGTGCGGAACTCCGCGCGGCGGAGCGACACCTGGAACTGCGGATCGAGGACAAGGCCGCGCTGGAACTCGCGAAGGTCGCGGTCGAGGCGGCGATGGGGGAGATGCTCGCGATCAAGGCGATGCGCGATCACCTCTTCATGCAGGAGCAGTGGACGCGGATCGTCTCGCCGATCGACGGCTATGTGATGCGTCGGCTCAAGGACCCGGGCGACAAGGTGATGCGGGGGATGGATGACCCCGAATCGGCGCAGCTCTTCTGGCTGTACGACCCGACGAAATTGCAGGTGCGCGTCGATGTGCCGCTGGCGGATGTGGGCGCGGTGCGCATCGGGCAGCCGTGCGAGGTGATCGTGGAGGCCGCGCCCGACTCGCCGCTGGCGGGCGAGGTGATCCGCATCACCAATGAAGCGGACCTGCAGAAGAACACGCTCGAGGTGAAGGTGCGGCTGCTGGAGACCAATCCGGTGGTGCGGCCGGAGATGCTGGCGCGGGTGCGGTTTGGTGTGGGAGTGGATGGTGGCGCTTCTGATGCTGCGCGCGGGACGAGCGGCCGCTGGGCTCCTGCGGACACCGCCGGCGCCGCGGCGATGAGTGAAGCGCGGGTGCCGGAGAGCGCTGTGATCGGCGCTGACGGCTCCGCCAGTGTCAGGCGGGTCGTCGATCGGCGCGGGGCGCGGGGGCGTGTCGAGGTCGTCGCGGTTGATGTCGTGAAGCGTGAAGCGGGCGAAGCGATCGTCCGGAGCGTGCTGCACCACGGCGATCTGGTCGTGGTCGGCGGCGATCGCGTGGCCGACGGCGAGCGGGTGGTGATGACGATCGAGGGCGGCGGTGAGGTCGCCAGTGCGGCGGCGGGAGGTGCACGATGAGTTACATCCGCTGCCGCGGCGTGACCCGCATCTACAAGAAGGGCGATGTCGAGATCCGCCCGCTCGATGGCGTTGATCTGGATGTCGAGCGCGGCGAGTTCGTGGCGCTCATGGGCCCTTCGGGCAGTGGTAAGACGACGCTGCTCAACCTGATCGCGGGCATCGATTCGCCCACGGCGGGCGCGATCAACATCGCCGGCGTCGAGCTGGGCTCGCTCTCAGGGTCCGCGCTGGCGAAGTGGCGGGCCGAGCATGTGGGGTACATATTCCAGCTGTACAACCTCGTGCCGGTGCTCACCGCGTACGAGAACGTGGAGCTGCCGCTGCTGCTGCGCGATCTCTCGCGAAAGGAGCGGCACGCGAAGGTCGAGCGGGCCCTCACGCTCACCGGCATCGCCGACCGGCACGACCACTACCCGCGGCAGATGTCGGGCGGGCAGGAGCAGCGAGTCGCGATCGCCCGCGCGATCGTCGCCGATCAGCCGGTGCTCGTCGCCGATGAGCCCACGGGCGATCTCGACAAGCCATCGGGAGCGGCGATCCTTTCGCTGATGCGCACGCTCGTCGAAGAACACAGTCGCACGGTGATCATGGTGACGCACGACCCGCACGCGGCGGAGGCCGCGGACCGGCTGATCCGCCTGGAGAAGGGCAAGCTCGTGGGCGAGGAACGCCGCGATCACGCGGGCGCGGATGCACGCGGCGATGAGCAGAGTACCGCGATCGGAGCCCGCTCATGATCCGCGGCAAGTTCATCCCGCTGGTCTTCCGCCAGGTCTTCCGCCGGCGCGTGCCCGCCGCGATGACTGTTGCGGGCATCGCCGCGGCGATGTTCCTCTTCACCGCCGTGCTGGCGATGCAGGCCGCGGTGCGTGAGGCGACCAGCGCGACGGCGAAGGAAACCAACCTGATCGTCTACCGCAAGGACCGCTTCTGCCCCGCGACCAGCCAGTTGCCGCAGGACTATGTCGCGCGGATCGAGCGGATTGAGGGCGTGCGGGCGGCGATTCCCGTGAAGGTGGTCGTCAGCAACTGCCGTACGAGCCTTGATGTCGTGACCTTCCGCGGCGTGCCCAAGGACAAGTTTCTCGCCGATCGCGGCAAGGGCCTCGAGCTCATCTCGGGCTCGATCGAGGAATGGCAGAGCCGGACCGATGCCGCGCTCGTGGGCGAACTGCTGGCCAGGCGTCGGGGTTTGAAGCCCGGGCAGATGTTCGACGCCGCGGGCATCACCGCGTACGTCGCCGGCGTGATCCGCTCCGATGAAGCGCAGGACCAGAACACCGCCTTCACAGCGCTCGAGTTCATCCAGCTCGCGGGCCGCTCGGGGCTGGGTGTGGTGACGCAGTTCAATGTGAAAGTCGATGACCCAGCGCAGCTCGGCCCCGTCGCTGATCGCATCGACGAGATGTTCGCCACAGCGCAGGAGCCGACCGCGACGTTCTCCGAGCAGGCGTTCATCGGCCGCGTCGCGGAGGATGTCGTGGAGCTCGTGCGCTTCGCCGGCTGGCTGGGCATCGGCTGTCTGGTGGCGGTGGGGGCGCTCATCGCCAACGCGGTGATCCTCTCGCTGCAGCACCGCATCGCCGAGCACGCGGTGCTGCAGGCGTTGGGCTACACGCAGGGGCTGCTGGTGCGGCTGGTCGTCGCCGAGGGGCTGCTTATCGCGATGACCGGCGGCATCATCGGCGGTCTGGGCGCTGTGGCCCTCGCGCATTACGGCGGCTTCGCCCTGTCCGTCGAGGGCACCTCGATCCCGATCGAGGCACGGCCGATCGTGCTGGTCATGGGTGTCGGTGTGTGCGCGGTGTTGGGTGTAGGGGCTGCGCTCTTCCCGGCGTGGCGGGCGACGCGGCGGAGCATCGCGCAGACCTTCCGGGCGGTGTAAGTTGAGCGACTCCGCCGCGGTTGTCGCGGCGGTTGAAGGAGCCAGATGAAGCGGTTGCCCTTCGAGTACGCGTATCGCAACCTGTGGCGGGGCAAGGCCCGGCTCGCGGCGACCGTCGCCGGCGCTGCGCTCGTGGTGCTGCTCGCGCTCGCCGCGGGCGGCTTCCTCCGCGGCATGAACCAGAGCCTCAGCGACCCCAGCGGGCTCACGATGAACGTGATCCTGCTGGGCGCGGGCAGCGAGGAGTCGATCGAACGCTCGCAGATCTCGATGAAGGCGGCGGGCGTCGCCGCGGCGAGCATCCGCGGCATCCGCGAAGAGGGCGGCCGCCCCTTGGTCTCGCCGGAGATCCACGCCGCGCTGCCGGTGAAGCTCGACGAGAACGACGACGAGCCGCGGCAGGCGGTGATCCGCGGCGTCGAGCCCGTTGCGCTGCTGGTCCACCCCGAGGTCGAGATCGTGGAGGGCCGCTTTCCGACCGCGGGCCGCTTCGAGGTGATGGCGGGTGAACTCGCCGCGACGCGGATGGGCACGCCCGATGAGAAGCTCGCGGTCGGTGAGGAACTGCTGATCGACGGCCAGGCGTGGCGGATCGTCGGCCGCTTCACCGCGCCCGCGACGGTGATGGACGCCGAGCTCTGGATCCCGCTCACGGATATCCAGACGACGACGCGGCGGGAGAGCTCTGTCTCGTGCGTGATCCTCACGCTCGACCAGAGCCGCGGCGGAAATTTCGATGATGTCGATCTCTTCGCCAAATCGCGGCTGGATCTTGAGCTGACCGCGATCACGCAGAACGACTACTACCGATCGATCGCGGCGTTCTACCGGCCGATCCGCATCATGGTGATCGGCACCGCGGTGATGATCGCGATGGGGGGGCTGCTGGGCGGGCTGAACACGATGTACGCCGCGTTCGCCGCGCGGGTTCGTGAGGTGGGTATGCTGCGGACGCTCGGGTTCGGCCGCCGGGCTGTGCTGCTGAGCCTCACGCAGGAGTCGCTGCTGGCCTCGCTCGCGGGCGGGCTGATCGCGGTGGCGATCGGGCTCATCGTGCTCGACGGCGTGGCGGTGCGGTTCTCGATGGGCGCCTTCGCAATCGCGATCGATGCGCCGGTGGTACTCTCCGGTCTGATCGTGGCGATCGCCGTCGGCTTGATCGGCGTCCTGCCGCCGGCGGTGCGGTGTCTGCGACTGGGGATCGCGGAGAGTTTGAAGTCGATTTGAATTGTTTGAACGAAACGCCGCGGGCCTTCGCCGCGGTGAGAGCAACAGGAAGCGAAAGGAGACTGTGATGATGAAGCGTGCAACGACGGCGATGATGGTGATGGTCGCGGGCGGGGCGCTCGCGCTGGGCGTGGTCGGCTGCGAGAAGAAGGAGGCGACGCCTCCCGTTCCGACGACAAGCGGCTCGGCCGCCAACCCGGCGGATACGCCGCGGTTCATGCTCCTCTCGCGTCCGGACAATGTCGTTGATGTCGCCGCGGCGAAGGGCAGCGCGAAGGTGGGCGACTCGATCGCGCTCCGCGGCAAGATCGGCGGGCGCCCGAGCCCGATGAGCGAGGGCGTGGCGACTTTCGTGATGATGGATCCGGCGATCCCCAGCTGCGCCGACAACGCCGAGGATGGCTGCCCCACTCCGTGGGATTACTGCTGCGAGACGCCCGAATCGATCATGAACAACAGCGCCACCGTGCAGGTCGTCGGCGCGGATGGCACAGCGCTCAAGACCGATCTCAAGAAGGCCGGCCTCGCGCCGCTCGACGAGGTGATCGTGGTCGGGACCGTCGCGGAGAAGAGCGCAGAGGGTGTGCTGGTGGTGAAGGCGACGGGAGTGTTCAAGGCGGGGGCGTGAGGGGGAAGTGGTCGCGTGGTCAAGTGGTCGCGTGGTCACGTGATGGGAAAGTGCTCGAGTGGTCAAGTGCTCGAGTGCGCGAGTGGGGACACATACAGCGTGTCCCACTCAGTCCTTAGTCCTTAGTCCTCAGCACTCAGTCCTTCCCCCGCGGCAGATCCCCCGTCTGCCGGTACCGCTCCTTGTACTTCTGGTACAGCACATCGTGCTTGCTCGTGAGGTCGATCTCGCGGCCGTCGATGAAGGCGTGGTGGATGCGGGTCGTCACCTCGAGCGGTGAGCCGTCGGTGATGAGCAGCGTCGCGGCCTTCTCGGTCTCCAGCGAGCCCAGCCGGTCGCCGACGCCCAAGATCGTCGCCGCATCGAGCGTGATCGCCTTGAGCGCGGCATCGGCGGGCAGGCCGTGGGCCACCGCGGTCGCCGCGCTGTAGGGCAGGTTGCGTTCGTGGGCGGTGTCGTCGCCGTTGGCGATCGAGAAGAGGATGCCGGCCTCGTGCAGCTCCGCGGGCACGCGGAAGGGCTGGTCGTACGCCGCATCCTCGCGGCGCGGAAAGGTGTGCGTGCCGTTGACGATGACGGGGATGTTCTGGTCCTTCAGCACTGCGGCGCACCGCGCCGCATCGCGCCCACCCACGATCACGATCTTCAGCCCCATCTCGCTGGCGAAGGCCGCCGCGGCGTTGATCTGCTCTTCATCACCCGCGAGGACGAAGATGGGCTTCTGGTTCGCTTTAGTCTCGGGCTTGCTCTCCTCATCGCCATCGGAGAACACGCCGCGCATCGCCTCCCAGCGGAGGTCGGTCGGCGCGTTCTCATCGGCGGACTTCGCCGCGGCGTAGGCCTTGGCAGTGGTGAAGACCTCCCTGATCTGCTCGAGGTTCTCGCGGATGTCCTTGAGCTGCTCATCCTCCGAGCGGGTCATCCACCACGCCGTGACCGGCCGCATGTTCGGCCAGCGGAGCACCACGCCGACATCATCGGCGATCGTGAGATCCTCCATCGTCCAGCCGTCGAGGCGGATCACCGAGCCGCGGCCGGGGACCAGCCCGCCGGTGGGGAAGGTCCCGGCGGTGAGGACGCCGTTGGCGCGGGTGACCGGGAGCAGCGTCGAGTCCGGGTTCGCGGCGATCACCGCGCGGACCTCGGGCGTGATGTTACCGGTTTCCGTCGTGTCGATGGTGGGGCGGACGGACGAGATCTCGGTGAGGCCGAGCTGCGTGTAGGGCGCAACAAGGCCGGGGTAGACATGCTTGCCCTCGGCGTTGATGAGCTGGACCGGCTGCGCCCAGCGGGCGCGGGCGACCAGGTCCTCCCACGCAGCGCGGGTCATCACGCCGCGGATGATGCCATCGGTGAAGTAGATGACGCCGTCTTCGATCGCGGGGCCGGAGACCGGGTGGATCGTGGCGCCGAGGATCGCGATGGGGGCCGACTGCGGCGGGGCCTTGAGGCCAAGGTCCTGCGCTGCGGCGGTGCCGGTGATCGTCGCGAGCCCGGCCGCGGCGATGAGTGTCGAGATTCGTGTGTTCGTGCTCATGGGTGTGCTCGTGTGCTGATGCGTCTGTGTCGGAGTTGAAGTCTGCGGCCGCGTCACCAGTGCAGGATCCCGCAGCCGCATTCGCCGGGGCGGGCGGCATCGGGGCTCATGCCGCGGTTGAGCATGTCGAGGTAGAGCTGCTCGCGCATGCGGCGGTACTCCTCGCTCACCGAGTCATCGCCCGGGGGCGCTTCTTCGGCGACGGGCGTGCGCGGTTCGCTCTTCTCGCGGCCCTCGTCGTCGGCTTTCTTCTTCTTGCCCTCGGTGAGGATCTTCTGGATGAGCCGCTGCCGCTCCGCCGCGATCTTCTCGCGGTGCGCGGCATCGTCCTCGGTCGAAAAGAGCCGCCGGCCGTCGACATAGGTCGCGATGCACTTGCTCATCCCCGAGAGCGGGTTGCCGTTCCACACGGCGATGTCCGCATCCTTGCCGGGCTCGAGCGAACCAGTGCGGTTGTCGATCTTGAGCTGCTTCGCGGGGTTGAGCGTGACGAACTTGAGGGCTTCTTCCGGCGACAGGCCGCCGTACTTGACGGCCTTGGCAGCCTCGACATTCAGGCGGCGGGCGAGTTCATCCGAATCGGAGTTGTAGCTGACGACCGCGCCGACATCGTGCATCAGCGGCGGGCCGCCGGGAATCGCGTCCTGGACTTCCACCTTGTACGCCCACCAGTCGGAGAAGGCCGAGCCGCCGCCCGAGTAGTCGCGGACGTAATCGGCGACCTTGTACCCCTCGAGGATGTGCTGGAAGGTGCCGATCTTGAAGCCAAAGTCGCGGGCGACCAGGCAGAGCATGACGATCTCGTCCTGCCGGTAGGAGTGGCAGTGGATGAGCCGCTCGCCGGCGAGGATTTCGGCGATGGCCTCGAGCTCCAGGTCGCGGCGCTGCGTCGGCGTTCCCTTCGCGGCCTTGCCGCCGTGCTTCGCGGCGTATTCCTTCGCCGCGGTGAAACGGTCGCGGATCAGCGTCTCGACGCCCATGCGTGACTGCGGGTAGCGGCCGCGTTCGCTGCTCCAGTTCGCGCCGCGGGGGTTCTCGCCCAGCGCGAACTTGATGCCGGCGATCGCGCCCTTCATGTGCATGTCTTCGGGGTTCTCAACGCCCCAGCGGTTCTTGGTGGTCTGCGACTGACCGCCGATCGCGTTGGCCGAGCCGTGCAGCTGCAGCACGGCGGTGACGCCGCCGGCGAGCTGGCGGTACCAGCTGATGTCGTCGGGGTCGAGGACATCCTGGATGCGGACCTCGGAGGTGATCGCCTGCCCGCCTTCGTTCACGCCGCGGCTGATGCCGGTGTGCGAATGGGCATCGATGATGCCCGGTGTGATGTGCGTGCCGGCGGGGAGGTCGATCTCGATCGCGCCGTCGGGCCGCTTGCCGGTGAAGGGCTTGCCGACGTAATCGATCTTCCCCTTCTTGATGATGATGGTGGCGTTCTCGATGCGGCCGCTGTCGGTGTTGGTCCAGAGCGTGGCGCCGCGGAGCTCGAGGTAGTCGGGCTGCGCCGGCTGCTCGGTGAGGGCGTAGGGGCCAAAGGGGTAGCCGTAGGTTTCGGGGATGGAGGCGATGGCGTCGTCGGCCTCGTCTTTCTTCTCGTCATCCTTCTTTCTGTCGCCGTCCTTCGCGCTCTCGTCCGCGGCCTTGCGGGTCGCGGTGAAGTCGGCGCGGTCTCCGGCGGGGAACTGCACCTGGCCGTGGAGCGTGTCGCCGATCAGCGTGACCGAGAGAGTCATGACCCCGTCGTGATGCGCTGTGCGGTAGGCCTTGGGCAGATCATCACCGTCGATGACGAAGGTGGCGCGGTTGTCTTCGATGCGCTGCTTCTTGGCCTTGATGGTGACGGTGGCGGGCTTGTCGGCCTTCTTGTCGTTCTCGTCCGCGGCCTTCTCATCGGCGGGCTGGACATCCGCCGCGGCGGCATCGGCTTCCGGCTTGGCCGCTTCCGGCTTTTCTTCCTCGGGCTTCTCTTCCTCGGGCGGCTTGGGGAGCTTCACACTCACCGAGTCCTTGGTGATCGTGAGCGTGGCTTCCGTCCCGCCCATCGCGAAAGTCCAGTCACCCTCGATGCGGTTGGCGGCCCGCGAGATCTCGTGCTCGCGGCCGTCGGCCCAGATGCCGCGGATCTTGGTCTTCTCGGCGAAGATCGGCCCATCG
>JBDZUZ010000210.1:0-5107 GCA_040255445.1 Planctomycetaceae bacterium
CCGGCCGGCGGGTGCGGGTGACGGCGTTCGCAAGCGCCTTGCAGTCAAGGGCCCAGGCGCCGACGGCGAGCCCGGGCAGGACGACCAGCCCGGTCAGCGCCAGGAGCGCCACCGTGGGGGTCGCGGGGATGTGCTCGGGCATCAGGCGGAACGCGGCCAGGAGCCCCGCGGCGGCGGAAGCTGCTCCGATGGCGACGATCCCGGCACGCCGGGCGGCGCGGAAGACTCGGTCGTTGCTGATGCCCACAGACTCTCCCATCCGACACACCCGGCCGCGTCATGAATCCGGAGCGGCGCGGCCATGCGCCGGGGATTCGCCCGATCGGGGGTCGGGACTGTATCTGGAGGCGGGCGGGACCGCAAGCCGCGGTAAGCGGAGCACGCGGAAAGTGAGCCGCGGGTTTGTGAGTGCGGCCCGGCGGAGGTATCGTCCGCTCCCTGTGCGCGAGTCAGCACGCGAGCGCGGTACCCGTTGGCGGCCCAACCCGGCCCCGGTGGCGGCCGCGCTGATCCTGCTCGCCGGCGCAGCGACCGGCCTGGCCCAACCGGCTCCGACCGAAACGCCCTCGGGCGGCGCGGTGCGGGCCCAGGGCGCGGCCCAGCCCGGTGTTCCCAAAGAGCTCGAAGGATTCGAGGGCCGCCCCATCCGCTCGGTGCAGTTCCGGAGCGCCAAGGTCGAGGGCGAGCTGCCGCTGGATGCTCAGACCGAAGACCTGGCCCGCAACCAGCTCCGCCTGCGGCCCGGCCAGGCCTTCGACACCACGCTGGTCAGCGAGGATGTCGCGCGGCTGAACCGGCTGGCGCGGTTCCAGCGGGTCGAGGCCCGCGTGCAGCTGCTCCAGGACGGCTCGGTCGACCTCATCTACGTGTTGAGCCTGCAGCCGATCGTGCAGAGCGTGCAGGTCGTGGGCAACAAGAAGCTCGACGACGACACGATCCTCAACCAGGTCTCGGTGCTGGAGAACACCCCCGTCGATCCCACACAGCTCGACCGGGCGGCGCGCCGGATCGAGGAGTCCTATCGCGCGCAGGGGTACTACAACGCCCTGGTCACCGTCGATGAGGAGCAGCTCCGCGAGACGGGGATCGTGCTCTTCGTGGTGCGTGAGGGCGAGCGGACCAAGATCACCGACATCCGCTTCGAGGGCAATCTCGCCTTTGCCGGGCGCGAGGTCCGCACGGCGATCAAGACCAAGGAAGCCTGGCTGCTCTCCAAGGGCCGGCTCGACCCTGATCAGATCGCGGGCGATGTCGCCTCGATCATCGAGTTCTACAAGGACCGCGGCTACCTCGATGTCCGCGCCGACAGCGTCGTGACGCTCGCGCCCAACGGCCGCGAGGCGATCGTGACCTTCGTGATCGACGAGGGGCCGCGATACACGCTGCGGGATGTCCGCACCAGCTTCGCACCGGGCGATCCGCAGATCTTCGATGAGCCCCAGCTCCTGGGCCTCATGACGATCAAGCCCGGCGATGTCTACAGCCTCAAGAAGCTCGATGAGTCGGTCACGCTGCTCAAGTCGGCGTACCACAAGCTGGGCTACACCGATGCGGTGGTGCGCCGCCGCGAGCTGCGCGACCCGGACAACCCGGTCGTCGATGTGCTGCTGGTGATCGACGAGGGCGAGCGGTTCCGCGTGGGCGAGGTGATCGTCCGCGGCAACACGATCACCCGCGACGATGTCGTCCGCCGCAACGTGACGATCCAGCCCGACCGGCCGATGGACCGCACCGAGGCCGAGGAAACCGAGCGGCGGCTCCGCAACAGCCGCCTCTTCGCCCCCGGCAGCGCGAAGGTGACGATCCAGCCCGAGGACCCCGAGCACCCCGGCTACCGCGATGTGCTGGTTGAGGTCGACGAGACCAATACCGGCGAATTCGCCGTCGGCGGCGCTGTCAGCTCCGATGCCGGCCTTTACGCGACGATCTCGCTCACGCAGCGGAACTTCGACATCACCGACACGCCGGACACCTTCGGCGAGCTCTTCAGCGGCGATGCGTTCCGCGGCGGCGGTCAGACCTTCACGATCGCCGCGCTCCCCGGCGACCGCGTGCGGCAGTTCAGCGTCTCGCTCACCGATCCGTACCTGTTTGAGACCGATTACTCGGGCGGCGCTTCGGCGTACTACCGGCAGCGCCTCTACCGCGCCTACGACGAGGAACGCTACGGCGGCTCCTTCCGCATCGGCCGCCGCTTCGGGTCACGCTGGCAGGCGAGCATCCCGTTCCGGCTTGAATCGGTCGCGCTCAGCGACATCGACGAGGATGCGCCCACCGACTATTACGACTGGGAGGAGCGGCAGAACCTCGCGAGCGTCGGCCTGACCCTGAGCCGCTCGACGCTCAACAACCCGTTCCGCCCGACCGCGGGCAACGTGATCGAGATGGGCGTTGAACAGTTCGGCGGCGTGAGCGATGTGAACTTCACGCGGCTCACCGCGGGCTACAACGGCTACTTCTCGCTCTCGGAGGACATCTTCGGCCGCCGCACAGTGCTGAACCTCAACTCGAAGATCGGCTGGATCCCGCAGGACGGCGACGATGTGCCGTTCTACGAGAAGTTCTACCTGGGCGGCCGCAGCTTCCGCGGCTTCGCGTTCCGCGCCGTTTCGCCGGTGGGCATCGAGAACGACTCGGGCGAGGTGGGCAACGACCCGGTCGGCGGTAACTTCTCCTTCTTCCTGGGTCTCGAACTCGAGCAGCCGGTATACGAGGATGTCGTCTCGGTCGTGGGCTTCATCGACACGGGCACGGTGACCGACGAACTCTCGCTCGACGACTACCGGGTCTCTGTCGGCGCGGGGCTGCGGCTGTATGTGCCCCAGCTCTCGACCGCGCCGCTGGCCTTCGACTTTGGCTTCCCGCTGATCGCCGCGGAGACGGACCGCGAGCAGGTCTTCACCTTCTCGATCGACGTGCCATTCAACTAGAAACCAGACTGGAAACACGTCAGGCGGGCCCGGGCGGCGGTTCTGGCGGCGGGACCCGACGGCGGTCGGGGCCGGTGGGACCATGGGCCGGGAACCGGTCGGCGGGGGCGGGGTCGTACAATGGTCGGCCGCGGTGCACGCCGCGCCGGCTTCACACGCGGATACAGACTCTGTCACGATCACGATGCACAGGACCACACACCGGATGAACGCCACCACGACCCGCATGTCCCGCTCGCCCCTCGCCGCCGCGGCGGTGCTGGGCGTCTCGATCCTCGCCGCCGGCGCGATCAACTCCTTCGCCACGGCCACGCCCAGCGCGGCCGTGGCCCCGGCCCCGACAGCCATCGCGCTCATCGACCTCCCCAAGCTCATCAACGGCCTGACCGAACTGGCCGAGAAGAACGCCGAGGTCGGCGTCCGCCGCGATCAGCTCCAGAAGCAGCTCGACGAGCTCGACAAGCAGATCAAGCAGATCGACACCGAGCTCAACGATGTGATCCCCAAGAACGCCACCAAGCAGCGCACCGAGAAGCTCGCGCAGAAGTTCGAGATCGAAAGCCTGCAGGAGGCGCGGGCCAAGGCCTACCAGCGGCTGATCGACCTTGAGAACGGCGACATTATCCGCGACCTCTACGGCAAGATTCAGGCCAGCATCGAGGCCTTCGCCAAGAAGGAGGGCTTCGATCTGGTGCTGCTCGATGACCGCGCGATCCAGATCCCGACCAACCGCGTCTCGATCCGCGAGATCAACCCGATCATCGAATCGAAGCGGATCCTCTTTGCCAAGGACGGCATGGACGTGACGGACCGGCTCCTCACGATCATGAACAACGAGTACAAGGCGAACATGAAGCGGTGACCGGCCGCGGCGAGGCGAGCTTGACCGACTCGACGGCCACATCCCCCACCGACGCGGCGGCCCGCAACGGCGGTTCGCCGCCCTCGTCGATCACCGCCGGTGAACTGGCGCGCGTGCTGAGCGCGAAACTGGTCGGCGCGGACGATGTGATTCTTGATCGCATCGAGCCGATCGATCACGCCGGCGCGGGAGCGCTCACCTTCATCCGCACGATGGCGTACGCCGCATCGTGGCCGGGGAGCAACGCGAGCGCTGCGCTGGTGAGCAGCGCGGTGCCCTTCGATGGGCACCTCAAGGCCGAGGACGGCACACCCGGCCGCGGCCGGGCGCTGCTCTTCGTTCCGGATGCGGACCTCGCGCTCATCCGCATTCTCGAGGTGCTCGCGGGGCGGCCGGAGTTCAAGCCCGGCGTGCACGCCTCGGCGGTTGTCGATGCGACGGCGACGATCGATGAGTCCGCTTCGGTCGGGGCCAACTGCGTCGTCGGGCCGCGGTGCGTGATTGGGCCCAAGGTGCGGCTCGAGGCGGGCGTGCTGCTGGGGCACGGTGTTTCGATCGGCACGGGCTCGATCCTGCACCCGGGTGTGAAGGTGCTGGATCGGTGCAAGGTCGGCGCGGAGTGCATCCTGCACTCGGGTGTTGTGATCGGCGGCGACGGCTTCGGGTACCACCCGCGGCCTGATGGACGCGGCGTGATCAAGATCCCGCATATCGGCGCGGTGTCGATCGGTGATCAGGTGGAGATCGGCGCGAACAGCTGTGTCGATCGCGCCAAGTTCGGCGACACGGTGATCGGCGCGGGCACGAAGATCGACAACCTGGTGCAGATCGGGCATGGCTGCCGCGTCGGCCGATCCTGCATCATCTGCGGGCATGTCGGTCTGGCGGGCTCGGTGAGCGTCGGCGACGGCGTGATGCTGGGCGGCAAGGTGGGCGTGGCGGACAACGTGAAGATCGGTCCGGGCGCGAAGATCGCGGCGTACGCGGCGGTGAGCAACGATGTCCCCGCCGGCGCGATCTACATGGGCCAGCCCGCGGGCCCGGCCTCGGAGTGGAAGCGGAACTACGCAGCGCTGAGGAACCTCGGCAAGATCCTGCCGCGGATCAAGCGCGCCACACGCGAGCTCGATGCGGAACTCTGATCACCTGTGCCTCAACTTTCCCGCCCCCAGGCGGGACAGTTGAGGGCTCGGCGCCGCATCCACATCGGACGAAGGAGCACGAAGAGGAGCCGATTGCGCGAGCAATCGGTGTCTCCAGCGTCGTGTTCCGCCGACCGTGCATCGCGCTCGCGTGCGCCCAAAGACACACCGAT
>JBDZUZ010000211.1:0-5008 GCA_040255445.1 Planctomycetaceae bacterium
CTTGCGCTCCATCTTCACCTCGTAGTACTGGGTGAAGCGGTCGCGCGCAGCCTCCAGCTGAGGCAGCCTGGCCTTGGCTTCCGCCAGCTTCTGCTGCATCTGCGGGATCATCGACTTGTCGCGGGCCTGACGGATATCGCCCTCCAGGCCCTTGATCTCCCGCTTGGTCTTTTCGACCTCCTCGTTGGCCTCGTTCCAGGGCCGCTGCTTGGCGACCAGGTGCTTGGCCAGTGTGTCCGCGAGTTCATACCGCGGCTGCTCATCGTGCGCCTGGCCGGAGATGATCAGCGGCGTCCGCGCTTCGTCGATCAGCGTCGAGTCCACCTCGTCGACGATCGCGAACTGACGGAACTTCTGCACCTGCTGGTCGACGCTGGGCTTCATGTTGTCGCGCAGGTAGTCGAAGCCGAACTCCGAGGTCGTGCCGTACACGACATCACAGCGATACATCAGCCGCTTGATCCCCTCCTCCTGCGCGTGCTGCGGGTGGATCGCGCCGACCGTCAGCCCCAGGGCGCGGAAGAAGGGGAAGGTCCAGTCGCGGTCGCGCTGCACCAGGTAATCGTTCACCGTGACAACATGCACCTTCAGCCGCTCGAGGCACGCGAGATACGTCGCCAGCGGGCCGACGATCGTCTTGCCTTCGCCGGTCTTCATCTCGGCGATCTTGCCCTGCGTGAGCACCATGCCGCCGATGAGCTGCACATCGAAGGGACGCGCCCGGAAGGGCGGCCGGCTCTCGGGGTAGAGCTCGCGCACCGCCTCGTACATCTCGACGGGGATGTCGATCTGCCGCCAGCCGGGGACCGGGTCGCTATGTCCCAGGAACTCGTCTTTCGCATCCGGCTCGGGGGCCGGGCCGTTGATCGGCTGCTGGGCGCCGCGGCTCTGCGTCCGCGGGAACAGCGTCGGCATCGCCTCGGCCTCGGCCTTGAGCTTCTTGTATAGGTCCTGCATCGGCGCCGGCAGCTTCGAGGGGTCGAAGTTCGCCGCCGGGTTGAAGATGTTGCGGATGCCCACCGCCCGGTCCATCGCCTCGCGGGCGACGGCGAAGGCCTCGACCATCAGGTCGTCGGCCTTCTCGCCCTTCTCGATGCGGTCGCGGAAGGAAGCGGTCCGGCCCCGCAGCTCCTCATCGCTCAGCTTGCGGATCTGCGGCTCCATCTCGTTGATGGCCCGGACCCGCTGGGTGTACTTCTTGACGAACCGCTCGTTGCGGGTGCCGATGATCTTGTTCAGGATCGGGCCGATGATCGGGATGCCCTGCTGCTGTGCCATGGTCGTGTATCCGTGTCTGGTCGCGCCGGCGCGGCGGCGGGCGGTGATGCCCCTGCCTGCGACGCGGCGGAACGCCTGCTCTTGTGAGTGCGCTGTCGTGTGAGTGCGCTGTCTTGTGATGGATCGCCGAATCGCCCGCGCCGCGAATGGCCGGGCGAACGGGGTGAACACGAACACCGACGCGATCAGCGCTCCGGTGGTCCGTTACCCCGAAACAGAAGGATCGATCACACCAGCGGCGGCGGCAGGCTGGTCACCAGCGGCGAGAGCCGCCGCGGACCATCAAGGAAAACCACCCTCGCGGCGATCGGATCGCGGGCCACGCCGATGCCGCGGCTGACCGCCGGGCGGGCCTCGACCGCGACCGGCTGCTCCGACTGCCGGCGGGCCACCCGCTCGACACGCCGGACCAGGTCCTCGGCGATCCCCCGCGCGACCTCGCGGTCGGGGTGGATCAGCCGCCCGCTCGCGACCGCCGGATCAATCGCCCCGGCGCCCATCTGGAGCGTCATCGCCACCAGCAGCAGCAACGACACACCGTTCACCACCGCGCGGAACGCGTTGGCGGAACTCTGGGGTGTTGTCTGGACAGGCTCGGGCATGGGTGGTCGGGGGTTCTCCGTGTACAGGGTATCGGTTGGAAGGGGGGAGGGACAGAGGGACAAAGGGACAAAGGGACGGAGTGGAAAGGCACCGGCGTCGACCGGTCGGACCTGTCCCCCACTTTGTCCCTCTGTCCCTCTGTCCCTTTGTCCCTTCCTTCCATCCCCTTTTTCACGCCCCACGCGCCCCCACGCCCGATATTCCCAGCACCCGGACGGGCGTAGCGATGTCCGGGTGTCGCGGCGGGCCGCGCCCATCCGGTCTACATTCCGGACATGGCAGGCCAGACACCGCGACAGGACGTCACCGGACACGCTTCGGACACGAACCCCGCTTCAGGGGTCGTCGAGAGGAAGGATGCCGAAACGATGGTTGCCTGCCGCCAGTCGCTCCCTCGGACCCGCGAGTCGATCACCCACAAGTTCAGCATCGGGAACCACGAGGGGTACCTGACCATCGGCCTCTACGCCGACGGCCGCCCCGGCGAGATCTTCCTGAAGATGTCCAAGGAAGGCTCCACCATGAGCGGCATGTGCCAGGCGTTCTGCCGGGCCTTCAGCCTCTCGATCCAGCACGGCCTCTCGATCGATGAGGCGGTGATGCGGTTCAAGGGCATGCGGTTCGAGCCGATGGGCCCGACCAGCAACCCCGATATCCCCGAGGCCGGCTCGATCGTTGACTACGTCGCCCTCTACCTCGAAATGAACTTCGGCGGCCGGTCACTCCGCTGAGGCCCAACCGGGCCTTGCCCGCGCTTTCGCCCGGCCGTCTCAGACTACCTCGTTGGGCGGACGCTCCCCCTTGAGCATCGCTGCGGCGTTGGCCCCCACCATCTCCGTCATGATCAGCCGGTATTTGGTCTCCGCGCTGCCGATGTGCGGGGTCATGGTCACGTTGTCGAGCCCGATCAGGTCGGGGTGCACCTTCGGCTCCTTCTCGAAGACGTCCAGCCCTGCGCCGTAGATCCGCCGCTCCTTGAGGGCGGCCGCGAGCGCGGCCTCATCGACCACCGGCCCGCGCGCGGTGTTGATCAGGATTGCCGTCTTCTTCATCAGCGCGATCGCCTTCGCATCGATCAGGTGCCGTGTATCGGGCGTCAGCGGCGTATGCACGCTGATGACATCCGCCTCACGCAAGCCTTCCTCGAGCGTGACGCGGCGAGCGGCCAGCGGGGCAAGTTCGAAGTCCAAATGCCGCGAGCGGGCAGTGTACAAGACCCGCATGCCCCAGCCGATCGACCGCAGCGCGGTCGCGTACCCGATCCGGCCGGCGCCCACGATGAGCAGCGTCCGCCCGGTCAGGTCCATCCCCAGGAACTCATCAATCCCGAGCGGGCCCCGCTCGCCGTACTCTGGTGACCTCGCGAAGCGGTCCGCCTCGACCAGCCGCCGCGCCACCGCGAGGATGAGCGCCCACGCCAGGTCGGCCGTGCCCTCGGTCACCGCGCCGGGCGTGTTGGCGACCTTTACACCCCGCCTGCGGCACTCCGCGACATCGATGTTGTCGTACCCCACCGCGAAGTTGCAGACGCCCTTGAGCTGCGGGCCCGCGGCGTCGAGGAACTCGCTATCGACCTTGTCGAAGAACATCGAGACCACCGCCGCGGCGCCGCGGACCGAATCGAGCAGCTCCGCTCGCGTCAGCTTGGGCCTGGTCCCCTGCACCACGCGGGCGCCGGGGACGACCACCTCACCCGGGACCGGGTGCGTAACGACGACAAGCGGGCTGGAATCACGCTGGCTCTGGCTGGACATGGCGGTACCGTAGCGGAGAGTGGGCCGCGGCGGTGCGGCCGGCAACCGCCGCGGCAGGGAGGCTCGGGTGCGGATCATGGCGTGGAACATCCGGCACGGCGGCGGCGGCGCCCGCATGCCGCTCATCACGCTCGCGATCCTTGAGCACACGCCCGATGTCGTCGTCCTCAGCGAGTTCCGCGCCGGTGTCGGCGGGCAGATCCGCGGCGTGCTCTCCGACCACGGGCTGACGCACCACGCCACCACCCCGACCGAGCCGGGGAAGAACGGCCTGCTCATCGCCAGCCGCGGCCCGATCGAGCCGACCGGCTCAGCGGTCGGACGGCTGCCCGGACGCTGGCTCGAGGTCGTGCACACCGGAAGCGGCGTCCGCCTCGGCGCGGTGCACGCGCCCGACGACACCATCCGCGCCGAGCAGAAGGTCTATTGGCACGACCTGCTCGCGCACGCCCGCGGCCTCCGCGATGCTTCCGTCGTCCTGACGGGCGACTTCAATGCCGGCCGGCGGGGGATCGACAGCGAATCGGGCCGCTTCGGCGCGGAACGCTCGATCGGTGGCCTCGCCGCGCTCGGGTACGTCGACGCCTGGCGCACCGTGCAGGGAGACCGACGCGAGTACACCTGGTTCAGCCACCGCGGCCGGGGCTTCCGGCTCGACGGCGCTTTCGTCTCCCAGCCGCTGGGCGGATTGCTGCAAACCGCTGTCTATTCGCAGCTTGAACGCACGGAGAATGTCTCGGATCACGCGGTCTTCCGCATGGATCTGGATGTGGCGGATGCGCCCGCGCCCAGGCCGCCGCGTGGGCTCTTCGGCTCGGTGTAGCGCCTGTCGGTTGCGCGCCCAAAGACCGCGCCGGGTACGCTCCGGACCCCGATCCGGCAAAAAACCCGCAAAAAACTGCCTGTTCTGGCCCTTCCGGACTTGCTGAACGCACTGCGCACCGGTACAAACACGCCCATGTGCCGCGGATTCGGCACTTTTCTGGAGATCCACGATGGCGAAGAAGACTGGGAAGGCAGCAGGGAAGACGGCCACCAAGGCGAAACCAGCCGCGAAGGCGAGCAAGCCGGCGAAGATCACGGGGGCTTCCTCGCCCCGCAAGAAGACCGAGATCTTCAACACGATCGCCGAGCACAACGAGCTCAGCCGCAAGCAGGTCGCTGGCGTCTTCCAGACGATGCAGGACATGATCGCGGCCGACCTCAAGAAGGGCGGCACGGGCCAGTTCAAGGTCCCGGGCATGATGAAGGTCATGGTGCAGCGCAAGCCCGCCACCAAGGCGCGCAAGGGCATCAACCCCTTCACCGGCCAGGAGACCACCTTCAAGGCCAAGCCCGCCCGCAACGTCATCAAGGTCCGCCCGCTCAAGTCC
>JBDZUZ010000212.1:0-5034 GCA_040255445.1 Planctomycetaceae bacterium
TGATGAGCCGTGCGGCGCCCTGGTACTGCCGCTGGAAATTCATCAGGTTGATCGCTTCTTCATCGAGGCTGACGCCGCTGACCGACGCCCGCTGTGCTTCGAGACTGTCCTTGACCACCGTCGCGGCCTGCGAGTTGGTCCGGGCCGATGCGGTCGCCATGCCGATGGCGCCGACCGCATCGGACCAGGCCCCGGCGAGCGTTCTGCCGCCCAGCGAGGCCAGGCCGGTGTCCTGCACCTCGCGGATCGCAAGCGCTGTGCCATTCTCGATGAAGGTGCCGTCGACGATGCGACCGACGGTCAGGCGGCTGGGATCGGTCGAGAGATCGCTCCGCACCGAGATCGTCCCCGCGTGCGTCCCCTCGAAGTAGGAGTTGACCCCCAGGACCGCGAGCGCCCCCGAGCTGTCATCGGAAAAGGAGAAGTCGAAGCCGTCGGCGGCCTCGATCTGGAGCCGTCCATCGGAGCCGAAGCTGGCGGACAGCCCCGGGATCGCCTGGAGGGCGGCGCGGATGTCCTCGGCCGAGGTGTCGTCGGAGGTGCCGGGGATGCCGCCGGCGGTCACGCCGTCGAGGTCGACATTGATCCGCACCGACTGCGTCGCCCCGGTGGCCTCGTTGCGGACGTGCACCATGAAGCCGCCGTTGTTCGCGGCGTAGGGCAGGTTCGCGAAGGACGCGTTGGCCGGGTCGTTGAGCGCGAGGCTCCGGTCGCCCGCGGCGATGCGGAGCGTGCCGCTCGCTGAGCGCAGGCCCATCGCGTTCGTGCCGGTGGAGTGCAGGCGGTTGACCTCGAAGATCAGTTGCCCGGCGAGGTCGTCGAGCCGCTCGATGGTCTGATCAATCGCGGTGGTGCGGCCGTTGAGCAGGGCGCCGAGCTGACCGGAGTTGACCCGCAGCTGGGCGCCGCCGTCGATGGTGCGCACCGAGACGCGGACCTGGCCGTCGACATTCTCGCGGCGCATCTCGAGGCCGCGGGCCACGCTGCCGAGCACCACGGGCGTTGAGCCGACCAGCACGTCAAGCCCCTCGGGCCCGCGATCGACGACCGAGACATCCATCATCGCCGAGAGTTCGGTCACGAGCTGATCGCGCTGGTCGCGGAGCGTGTTGGCTGTGTTCCCGCTCGCTTCGGCATCAGCGACGGCGCGGTTCATGCCGGCGATCTGCTCGATGAGCTGGTTGGCCCGCGTGACGCCCGCGCCGAGCTGGGAGTCGACGAGCGAGCGCTGGTCGGAAAGGTCGCTGCGGAGCCGCTGCATGAACGCCGCGAGCTTCTCGCCCTGGCGGACGACCGATGCGCTCGAGTCGCTCTGGTTCGCCCGCTCGGACCAGGCGCGGAAGAACGCCGACATTTCGCTGGAGAGGTCGTTGTCGTTCAGCTCGCCCAGCGCGGTCTCGATCTGCGACAGGATGTTGTACTGCGTGGTCGCGGCGGTCTGATCGCTCGTGCCGTTCCAGAGCCGCGCCTGCAGCGCCTCATCGATCTGCCGGCGGACATCGCGGACCTGCACGCCCCGCCCGACGCTCGCGCCGAAGAGGCCGCCGTCGCCGCGGGTGGGTACCAGCGAGGTGATCTGCCGCGAATAGCCGGCGGTGCCGACATTCGCGATGTTGTTGCCCGTGACCTGCAGGCCGAGCTGGCTCGCGGTCAGGGCGGAACGGCCGATGTTGATGGCGCCGGTCAGGCTCATGGGTTAGCTCCGCACATCCACGGCCGAGACGACAACGCCGCCCGCCTCGACATAGCCACGGCTCGAATAGGTCCCGGCGTGGCTGAGCCGACGCCCGACCTGCCGAACGAGCCCTTCCAGATGAGTGAGGATCGACTTGGTCGCGGTTGCGACGGTCCGGCCCTCGTCCTGGGCGCGGGCCATGAGCTCGCGGAGATCCGCGGCTGACTTCAGCAGACGCTCGCGGTCCGCGGCGGGCGCTGCGGATGCAACGACCCCGAGCGTCACGGGCATGCCCTTGACCGGGTTCACCAGACGGAAGGTCGCGATCGCCCGATCCACCAGTTCGCGCCGGGACTGCTCGAGCGAAGCGATCCGCTCGATGATGCCGCGCTGCTGCTCGACGGTGAACTGCACCGCACGCGGGTCGGCGCGGCGGATCGCATCGCGCTGCTCAGCGATCCGCGTCAGCAGGTCGCGGTACGCGGAAGTCAAAGCCCCGAGCAGCGTCGCGAGCTCGGTCGAGAGCGATTCGGCCGTCAAGGGTCGGATCGCCGGTTGACTCTGCTTCGGGCCGCTCGCCATCCGTGGCGCGGCTGTCTTTGGTGCTTGCGGGTTTGGTGTCACCGGTTGGGCCTCCGGGCGTCTCCACGCCCGGTGTGTTGGCTAGCAGACGGCGTGCCACAGCGTCGACCAGGGGCCAATCGCCGCGCTGGACCATCTTCCGCGCAACTTCGGCATCGCCGATCGAGCGGAACATGCGCTCGCCGCGGGTCGCCTTGAAGGGACCCTCCGCCCAGGTGCTCTCGCGGAAGTCCTTGAGAAGCGGCGTGAGGAACGCGGCGGCGACCAACTGCTCGGCGCCCTCGCGGGCCCGCTGGGCAGCGGATGCCTTTGGATCGGCGTCCGGGCGGGCGAGTGACTGCGAGAAGGTCCGGATGTCGGCCAGTCGCGACTGGTCCGCAGCGGATGTGCTGTTCATCCGCTCGCCCAGGATCGCCGCGAAAGGGGAATCCGCGTTGTCGTGTGGATGCAGCCCCGGCGGGGTGTTCGCCGCGGCGCCAACCGCGGCGCCTGTCAGGCCACCGGACCCGCTCAAGCGCGGGTCCAGCCACCCCGACATGCTCGTCTCAAAGTTCGTCATCGCGGTGCCTCCGTGCGCAGCTCTGGCGGTGCGAGGCGTGACTCAGTCGATGATCAGCTTGGCTTGGAGCTTCCCGGTCTTGTGCAGCATCTGCAGCACGCCGATCTGCTCCTCGACCGGGATATCCAGCTGCTTGAACGCCGCGATGAGGTCGGTCAGCTTCGCGGCCTCGCTGGGGCGGGTCTCGGTGTTGAGCCCGGTCAGGCGGTCACGCTCCACGATCGGATTCGCGGGGGAGGGCACCGGCGCCGGCTTGGTCGTCGTGAGGTTCAGGTCCTTGTGCGTGATCACCACGGGGCTGATCTGGACATCCCCCGTGAAGATGATCGCGCCGGTCCGCTGGTTCACGATTACCTGCGCCGGCAGGTCCAGCAGGGCCATGTTCACTTCCGCGGCGAGCACATCAGCGAGGAAGCCCGCCCGGTTCTGGCGCTCGGCGACCGGGATCGTGACGCGGATCGTGCGCTCATCGACGGCGAAAGCGACGGGCGGGCCCTGTGGCTGCGCCTTGGCGTTGATCGCCGAGGCGATCTGGCTCGCGGCGGCCCAGCCGGCGAAGGGGGTTTCGATCATGAGGTCGAAGACATCGCCGATCTCGGGCATCAGGATGTCCTCGATCATCCTCGCCCCCCCGCGGACGCGGCCGAGCGTCGGGACGGAGGGGTCCTGCAGGTCGACCAGACCCTGCGCGACGGCGAACACCGGGCTGTCGGGGAACGGGCCCCGCATCGGAGCGATGTAGAGCTCCCCGCCTTTGAGGCTCGAAGCGCTGTTGACGACCGAGACGGTGATGTCCAGCCGGTCGTCGGCCCGGGCGCCCTTCTCGGGCACGATGCAGGTCACCAGGACCAGCGCGACGGACTTGCTGTTCTGGAGTTCCCGGAGGTTGCCGATCGTGTTGCCGCTGTTGTCGAGGATCGATGCGAGCGGGCGGGCGACGGCGAGCTCCTTGCCCGAATCACCGGTGCCGCTTAGGCCCACGACCAGGCCGACGCCGCGGAGGATGGACTGGCCCTCGCCGCGGATCCGCACCAGTTCCTTGACGGTCGTGGCCTTGGCTCGCGGCAGGGCAAGCACGCAGAGCACGAGCACAAGGACGAGACTCAGAGCACGGTTGGACATGGCGGCATCCTGCTTCAGGGTCAGAACCCCCGAGAGGGGGTGTGCGGCGCGGGGGCTCCGCCCCCGACCGCGTCTGTGCTCTACGCGAACCGTGTGCCACGGCCGACCGCGGCGGCCGCCGCGGCGGTGTCGGAACCTGGTCAGAAGTTGAAGATGGACTCGAAGAACCGGGTGATGAAGCCCTTCGAGGCGGCGTTCTTGAGGTCGCCCTCGTTCATCATGCGAAGGGTGAGGTCGGCGAGCTGGCTGGAGAGCACGGTGTTCTCGCCGGTGACGTCCTCGCGGCGGCACTCGCCAGAAAGGACCAGCTCCTGGATTTCCTTGTCCTTCTGGATCGTCCGGCGGGCCTCGACCACCAGCACGCCATTGGGCTTTACGTCGATGATCGTCGCCGTCACGCGGTCGGTGAAGCGGTCGGACCGCTCGTACTTGCCGTCACCCTTGAAGCTCCGGCCGCTGGAGACATCCACGCCCACGACGGGGGAGGAGTCGCCGGTGGTCAGCACACCGTTGAGCAGGGCGCCCAGATCGGGGAACTGGTTGAGTTCCGCCTTCAGGTCGGTGTCCTTCTTGGTGTCGAGCGTCGAGGAGCTGCTCTGGCGGCTCGTCTCGGAGATGATGATCGTGATCTTGTCGTGGACCTCGAAGCTCTTGGGCCGCGGCGGCTCGACGAGCATGAGGCTGTAGTTGCGGAGCCCGGCGTTGCGGTCGACCTCGCCCGCGGCGTTCACCACCGGCTGGTTGGCCGGGCGCCGCATCAGGCTCTGGCCCATCGCCGGGGCCGTGAACAGGCCGCACGCTGCCGCCGCGAGGAACAGGGAACGCTTCATCGCGATGCCTCCGCTGCGAGAGTCTCTTTGCTGCTCATGGGGTGGGCCGTCGTGACGGTCACGGCGCGGCCCCGCCCGTTCATGCGGGCGTGGAAAGTCTGATCAGAGCCGTTCACGCGGAACGCGCAGATCTCGCCGTCCCGCGCAGATCCCATCGCGCGGGCGATGGTCTTGAGGCGGATCGTGCCCGACAGGCACTCGATCGTGACCAGGTCGCCCTTGCGGACGATCACGGGGGCCTCGATGTCTCGTTCCTCGATGACGCG
>JBDZUZ010000030.1:0-27764 GCA_040255445.1 Planctomycetaceae bacterium
ACATCCCTCTGCCCCTTCGGGGCAGGGGACGAGCCGACTCTGCCCCTTCGGGGCAGGCGATCACCTTCCCATCCGTACCGCGTACACCACCCACTCCACCATCAACAACACGCCCGCCGCGGCGACGAACCACCACCACACCTCGCGCGGGGCGTCGCCCGCCGCGGCGGCCGCGACCGGTGCGCCACCGATGCGGAGTGATTCGGGCGAGCGGGCCAGGGTTTCGTGCGCATCGACCATGTTCACCGCGACCGCGACGGGACCGTCCGCAACGCGGCCGATGTACACGCCCGCGCGCGGCAGCACACCGATCGCCTCGCGCCCCTGCTCGGCGCGAACCTCGACCGGGCCCGCGAGCGTGATGTCGCGTGCGGGCGGCCGCGGCAGCCGCGCCGGCTCAGTCGTCGAGAACGACCGGCCAACCTCCGCATCGCCGCGGAGCGTCAGGTACTCGACCGCGTTCGCGAGAAAGATCGTGAACCCGACCTGCACCGGCCACGTCGACCGCGCCGGCTCGAACATGACGACCACGCGCCGGTGCCCACCCTGCTGGAGCGCGGCGATGAGCGGGCCGCGTTCGCCGCGGGCGAGCGTCTCGACCTCCTCACCGACCCGCACTTCCGCCGGCCCCTCGACAACGACCGAGTCCATCGACACATCGCGCATCGCCGGGTGCGTGCGCGACCAGAGGACGACCCGCTGCCGCGCTTCGCCCGATGCGGTCAACAGCGATGTCGCCGGCCACGCGCCAAAGTGCAGGCTCGGCGCGGCCGGCCACGCGGACGGCGCAACACGGTCGAAGATCACCAGATCAAACCCGGTCACCTCGCCCGCCGCGGCGAAACGCTCGTAGGTCGCCGGGTCAACGATCCGCACCTGCCGCGTCGGCAACTCCGCGAGGATCTCGCTGATCAGGAACGATGCATCGCGTCCCTCCGCCTCCGGCCGCACCAGCAGGATCGCCGGCCGCGGCGCGGCGGAGAGCACCGTCGCCGCGGCGTTGTCGGCCTTGAGCGCATCATCACGCTCGATGAGCACCAGCACCACACCGCCGCCCTGATTGCGGAGCTCGAAGGTCTCCGCGGCGACGCCGGCCGCGGCGGGCGTTGCGGGGTCGATGCGGACAGCGCGGCGGGAGATGACCTCGCCATCGACCGAGACCGCGATCGGCGCGGTGACTTCCGAAGGCCCCGCGTTGGTGAGTTCGATGAAGAGCCGCACCGCGCCGGGGTCGGCGTAGTCGCGCCGCGCGGCGATGGCGGTGATGCCGATGTTGTCGACGAAGGGCGCGGGGTTGTCGACATCGAGCGCGGGCCCGATGCGTTCCATCCGCGTCCGCGCCGCCGCGGCGGCCGCCGCGCCCGTGAGCGGCTGATCGGCGAACGAGCCGTCGCTGAGCAGCACGATGGTCGTGTCGGCGCTGCCGTCCGTGCCACCGTCGCCCTCGCCTTCCTCGCTATCGGAGATGAGCGCATCGGCGAGTTGCAGCGCACGGTCGAGGCGACCGGGCTGGTCGGTCTGTGATGCGGCGTTCACGGCGTCGAGCGCGGTGGCGCTCGCGCCGGTGAACGCGGCGAGCGTGCGGGCCTCGTTGGCGAAGGCGATCACCGCGACCTCGCGGCGGTCGCCGGCGCGGCGGGCATCGCGGATGATCGCCTCCGCCCGTTCCCGCGCCCGCTCCAGCCGCGTCGCGGTCTCGCCCGGATCCACCGCGCCCATCGAAGCCGAGGTGTCGATCAGCAGCACGGTGCGAGCCGACCCCGCCGCGCCCAGCCCCTCAACCACCGGCCGCCCCGCCGCGGCGATCAGACACCCCAGGATGATCAGGTGCAGCAACAGCAACAGACTCGGCCGCACCCACCGCAGCGGCACATTGACCTGCAGATCGTCCTCCGCCCGCTCCCAGAACATGGTGGAGCTGACTCGAACCGGCCGGCGGCGCAGTTTGAGAAGGTAGAGAGCGATGAGCGCGGGAATGCTGAGGGCGGCGGCGAGAAGCGCGGCTCCGGGCGCGAGGAAAGTCATGGGCGGAAGGGACAAAGGGACAAAGGGACAGAGGGACAAAGTGTGGATGCACCTGGCGGAGGCAAGAGGCTCCCCGCGCGCAATGCCTTCTCACTCAGTCCCTCTGTCCCGTTGTCCCTCTGTCCCTTCTCCACCACTCTGTCCCTTTGTACCTCTGTCCCTTTGTCCCTGCTACGCGCCCACCCCCGCGCCCCTGAACCCTGTCCCCACCACAAACATCTCTCGCGACACATCCCTGCTCGCCTTCGGCTTGAACCCCCGCGCTTCCTGAAACAGGTCCTTGGTCTCGCTCAGCACCGCCGGGTACTCCGAGCCCTCGAGGATCTTCATCACCAGCGCGCCGCCGGGGCGGAGGGTCTTGTACGCGACTTCGATCACGCGGCGGCACAGCCGCGCGGAGAGAAGATCATCGCCGTGGCCGGTGGTGTTGGGGGCCATATCGCTGAGCACGACATCGAACGGCCCGCCCGCGAGTTCCATCAGCATCGCCGGGTCGGCGGTGAAGGCGTCGGCGACCATCGCGGTGGTCTGCGAGCCCAGCGCGATCTCGACGGGCTTGAGGTCCAGGCCGATCACGCGGCCCTGCTGCCCGACGAGCTTTTCGGCGACCTGCAGCCACGATCCGGGCGCGCAGCCGAGATCAAGCACACGCATCCGCGGGCCGAGGATCTTGCGCTTCTCCTGGATCTCCAGCAGCTTGTACGCCGAGCGCGCGGCGTACCCCTCGGCCTTGGCCTTCTTGAAGAACTCGTCGTGCAGCTTGCGGGGTTGGGGCACGGGTGAACCGCGAAATGAGTTTCCGCGCGGATGAGACTAGTGCGGCACTTCCTTGATCGCGTTGCGGTTCCACGCCGGCACGCGCACGATGATCGGCCCGTCGCCCGTGACCTCGCACTGGCAGCTCAGCCGGCTGTTGCGCTGCAGGCCCGGCGCTTCCTCGACGCGGTCTTCCTCCGCCTCGGTCGCTTCGGTCAGGTCCTTCATCCCCTGCTCCACATAGATGTGGCAGGTGGAGCACGCGCACACGCCGCCGCAGGCGTGCTCGATATTGATGCCGTGATCCATCGCGACCTCGAGCAGGGACTCGCCCTTCCCGGCCTTGAGGTCGTGCTCCTTCTTGTCGTTGCCGGTCAGGCCCTCGGGGTCCTCGAGGATGAACTTGACGGGGACGACGGGCGGTCCGTGCTCCTTGTCGGAGTGCTTCAGATGCACGCAGGAACCTCCGGTGCGGGTGTAGTGGGTCTGGCGGTCGCCGCACACGCGGCACGGGCGCACCGAAACACGATTCGAACGGACGCCGCGGCCCGATTCTAGCGCGGCGTGGGCCGACCCCCGGCCCCGGCCCACATCCCCGCATCCAACGCCCGGCAACCGCCCAAACGACCTATCCTCTCCACCCATGTCCCCAGCCGCGTCGGCCGAGCCCAGACCGCCCGCCCTGATCGACCTCTCGGTCGTCGCGCCCGCGCACAACGAAGAGGACAACATCGAGGCCCTCGTCCGCGAGATCGCCGCGGCCCTCGACCCCACCGGCCTCGATTACGAGATCGTGATCGTCGACGACGGCTCGACCGACTCGACCCGGGCCCGCCTCACCGCCCTCATGCCGGCGAACCCCCGGCTCCGCTGCATCGCCATGACCAACACCCCGCCGGGGAAGGGCAACGGCCAATCCGCGGCGTTCCACGCCGGGTTCCGCGCCACCCGCGGCCGGCTCATCGCCGTGCTCGATGCCGACCTGCAGAACGACCCGGCCGAGATCCCCGCCATGCTCGCCCTGATGAAGGAGTCGGGCGCCGGCCTGGTCCAGGGCGACCGTTCGCGGAACCGCAAGGACAACGTCGTGCGGAAGGTCGGCTCGATCGTGGGCCGCGTCTTCCGGCGGACGCTCCTGGGCGACAGCGTGCGGGACACGGGCTGCTCGCTGCGGGTGATGAAGCGGGAGATCGCGCTGGGCCTGCCGCTCGAGTTCAAGGGCATGCACCGGTTCATTCCCGTCACGGCGACCCATCTGGGCTATCGTGTCGTCGAGATGCCGGTCCGCCACCGGCCGCGGGTCGCCGGGGAGACCAAGTACGGATTTGGAATTCTTCAGCGGGCGATTCCCGGCTTGATTGATCTGTTCGCGGTCCGTTACATGCGGTCGCGCCGGCGGCCCGTCAGCAGCACGGAAGTCCGGCCCTGAACGCCCGGCCGCAGCCCACCGACTCCCGAGGACACCGCCCATGAAGCTCGGCCCGCCCGCGATCATGCTCTGCGTGGTCGGCCTCTCGATCTGGGCCATGCTCACGCTGCAGGGCCCGGTCCGGACCGAGCCGGGCAACAACACCTTCGAGTTGATCATCGCGCACCGCAAGGTGCTCGTGGAGCAGAAGCCCAACCCCGAGGCAGCGCCCGGGGAGGCGCCGTTCCAGTACCGCTTCCACCGCTGGCCCGAGATGGAGGGGCGGTGGGTGGGGTCCAACGCCTTCGAAGCCACGCTCGGGGAGTACGGGACCGGCGGCGCGGGCCGGCCGCTGCTGCTGCGGATCTTCAATGTGTCGGACTGGATCAACCTGCTCTGGGTCGCTCTGGGCCTGGGGGGGCAAGTTCTGTTCGCGGGGCGGATGCTGGTGCAGTGGGTAGCCAGCGAGAAGCGGCGGGAGTCGTTCGTGCCCCCGGCGTTCTGGTACATGAGCCTGCTGGGGGGCGCGGCCCTGATGACCTACTTCATCTGGCGTCAGGACCTGGTCGGCGTGATCGGCCAGTCGACCGGACTCGTGGTCTACGCCCGGAACATCCGCCTCATCCGCAAGCAGGTGCGGCTCCGCCGCGAGGCCGCCGCGGGGGCCCCCGCAGCGTCTGCCGCGGCCACGCCGCCGGCATCCACCAGCCCCTCGGCGGGCTAATCCCCGCCGCGACCGCGAATCGCCCCTGCGAATCGCGCGAGCGGGTTGGTTGCCCGGCCCCGTTCCATGGGGCACACTTGACGGGCATGCATGTAGAACTCGACGGCCACCGCCTGGACCAGCAGCACACCTCCGTCGCCGCCGCGCTCGCGGCGGGGGTCGACGCCGCCGAGGCCAAGGGCCGCATCATCATCGAGGCCAAAGCCGATGGCGTCCGCCTGACCGACGAGGTGCTCTCCGCCCCGCCCGATGCCCCCTCGCAGATCGACGTGCTCTCGCTGACCTCGGCCGAGCCGCGGACCCTCGCCAGCGTCACGCTGTATGACGCGGCGGATGCGGCTCAGTCGATCCGCGAGCTCCAGGCCGTCGCCTCCGCCCGGCTCCAGTCGCACGGGTTCGATGAAGAGGTGCTTAAGGCGGTGCAGGAATCGCTGGAGACCTGGCAGGCGCTGCGCGATGTCGTCGTGCAGGTGGCCCAGGTGCTGCAGATCGATCTGGCGACGCTCGAACTCGAGGGCACCGAAGCCGGCGAGCCGGCGCGGCGGAGCGCTGCGCTGGTCGGCAAGCTCGGCGATCTCAAGCAGTCGCTCGCCGCGGAAGACTGGTCGGCCGTGGCCGACAGCCTGGGGTACGACCTCGAGGCCGAGGCGGGGGACTGGGCGGCGATGCTGCGTTCGATGGCGACGACCATCGGCGGCGGAGAGCGGGAGGAGTCGTGACGCCCGCGCCGCGGCTGAAGGCTCAGGACATCGACCAGATCATGGAGCGGGCCTCGGCCGCGCTCGCCGTGACCGATTACTTCCTCGCCGCGCGGCTGTGCCTCAAGGCGCTCGAGCGGGCGCACCGCATCGGCGACTTCGAGCGGATGTCGCGCATCGTCCTGCCGCTGCAGGAGGCCCGCCGGCAGATCCGCGATACCGCGCTCGACAGCGGTGTGTGCCTCGAGCGGACGACATTGCCCGAGCCCGGCGAGATCTTCGGAGTCGGCTGTTACCTGCTGTGCCCGCCGCTGATCGGAGTCGATGGCCGCAGCTTCCGCGAACTGGCCGAGGGCCGGCGGACGCCCGCGCTGGTCTTGACCCGCGAGCCACAGACGAGCGCCGGGAAGTGGCCGATCGTCGCGGTCGGCGGCGGTGGGGGGCCGGCGGGGCTTCCGGTCGTCGTGCGTGTGCAGGTCGATCCGCCCGCGGCGGGTCTCACGCCGGACTGGTTCATCGCAACGCAGGAAGCGCTGGGCGATGCCGCGATCGCAAAGGCGAACGCGAAACACGAGACCCCGGCGCCGGATCACCTGGTCGAGGATCTGCTCGAACTGCTCGAGGCGGTTCCTGACCACGAGAAGCTGCATCAGGCGCTGGAAGCCGCGTGCCGCGATGCGGCCGCGGCGGAGCCGAGCACGCGCCCGCGTCGGCGCCCGCTGGTGGATGATCCGTTCAGTTTCTGAACTGTGCACCGTGGCACCCCATCGTGGCACCGGCGGCTCGCCGGTGAGCAGCGTGCGTTGCGCTGTGCCCGCAGGACCGTGCGACGATGGTGCGCCATCGTCCTGCGGTGATTCCAGGTTCCTCAGTAGCCTGCGCAAGTCACGCTGAACACCGGCGAGCCGCCGGTGCCACGATGGCAAAACGACAACGCCCCGGCGTGATCCGCCGGGGCGCTGTGTTGCCTTGCCGGCCGGCCCACTCGTGCCCTCCGGCCGCGAGTGGGCTCGACCTGCGTGTACTGGTTCTAGTAGCGGCTGTTGCGGTTGTTCTGGTCGCCCAGGACTGCGCCGCCCAGACCGCCGAGCAGTGCGCCCGCGGCGGCGCCCTTGCCCATGTCGCCCGAGAGGCTGCCCAGACCCATGCCGACGAGCGCGCCCAGGCCGGCGCCGGTAGCGCCACCCTGCAGAGCGTTGTTGCAGCCGGTCAGGGCCGCGAGCGACAGCACGGTCGCGGCGAGCGTGGTGCGGGACAGACGGCGGCTCAGCGTGTTGGTCGTGTGTGCCATAGTGAATTCCTCCCAAGACTCCCTCGGCGGCCCGCGGATTGAATCGCGTGCCCGCCACAGTGTTCTTCGCCCGGACCGGCGGTTCGTATCGCGGTCCGGTCACAATTTATGACGCACTAACCTGGCGGCGGTTTCCGATTTGGTTGGTGATCTCGTTCATTTTAGGAAAATGATCGGTATTTTCCTCCGTGGCATCGGCATTTTGCCGATGTGCGGGCCCGCCTGGCGCAGCGCCGGTTCGCACGGTCTGCGGCTGATCTGCATTGGGACGGTGTCCTGGGACCGGCCCCCGTCCGTGCGGCGTGGGTCTGCGCGAGTCGCGCCACCACATCGGCAGAATGCCGATGCCACGGGGGATGTCACAGGGGATCAGTTCAGGCTCAGGCCCTTTGGCCAGTCCTGCGGCCGCTGGAGCTCGGCGCGGCGGATCAGCGACTGGATGTGCTCGAGCTCGCCCACGATCAGCTTTGCCCGCTCCATCACATCGGTCTCGGCGAGCAGCCGGTACTTGAGGCCCTCGTTGGTGATGAGCGCGAATGAGACGAGCTCGAGCATCGCCGCGGTCGAGACATCATCGCTCTCGACGAACTGCATCAGCGAGTCGGTCACCGCCATCTGCTTGAGTTCCGGCCCGCTCAGCAGCGACTCGACACGCTGACGAACGGTGTCGAGCGGCGCGCCGGGGATGTGATCCAGGCCGGTGGGCTCGAGCATCGCCTGCCGATAGAGCCGAACCTGATCGGGCTCGGATTCCTCGATGATGCGGGCGCGGCAGATGCCCTGCACGAGCAGGTTGAAACGGCCATCGGCGAGCTTGTCGTGCTGCACGATCTGGCCGATGCAGACCATCGGCTTGAGCGCGGGGCGGCCGTGGTAATTCTCTTTCCAGTCATCGCCCTCGAAGACGGCAACCGCGAACTGGCCCGCGGCGGAGAGCTGGTCCTCGATCATCTGCCGGTAGCGCGGCTCGAAGATGTGCAGCGGCAACACCTGCTGCGGCAGCAGCTCGACCTTCGGGAACGGGAACAGCGGCATCGGCTTGCCGAAGTCCACCCGGATGGCGCGGTCTTCAGACATGCGAGATCCTAGGGGCGGCGAACGGCGGGCTCCGCCGCGTGAGCGCACGCTCAGGCCCGCCGCCGATCCATCACGCCAGCGGATCGGGCCGGAAGAGCTTGGTGTTGTTGAGCGCCCACTGCCGCTCGGTGAAGTTGCCACCGGCGTCGAACCCGCCCGGACGGTCGGGCCGGGCGCACGTGAGCGCGATGGTCGTTTTGGCGTCGAGGTTGTCGAGCATCGCGACCATGATCGCCTCGGGCGTGGCGGGGATCTTCGCCGCGCCGAACTCGGGCTCGCCGTGGTGCGAGATGATGATGTGCTGCAGGATGGTGACGGCGTTGGGCGGGAAGCGGACGCCTTGCTCGCGCATCACCTGCTGGGCCTTGTCGTGCAGCATGATCGCGCCCTCGACCAGGTGCCCGATCAGTTCGCCGCGTTCGCTGTAGCTGAAGGCCTTGTCGAAGACGAGTTCGCGCGTCTTGCCCAGGTCGTGCAGGAAGAGGCCCAGCAGGACGAGGTCGCGGTTGATCTTCGGGTACAGGGGCGTGACCACATCGGCCAGCTTCATCAGCGTGAGCGTGTGCTCGAGCAGCCCCCCCAGGTACGCGTGATGCATGCTCTTGGCGGCGGGGCAGCGTTTGAAGTGGTCCATCAGGTAGGCGTCTTCGAGATACGCCGTCGCCAGAGATCGCATCGCGGGATGCTCGAGCGAGCCCAGCAGCGTCGTGACCTCGGCGAACATCTCGCCGATATCGCGCTCGGCGCACGGCAGCAGATCGGTCATCTGCTCGGGCGTCGGGTCGATGGGCTCGATCGCGTGGATGATGAGCTGGATCTCGCCCTGGTAGGGCTGGCTCTCGCCCTCGATGTAGACAAAGCCATCGGTGGGGAGGCGCTTGAAGACCGCTTCCTCGATCGACCACATCCGCGCCGGAAGTTCGCCGGTGCGATCGCCGATCAGGCAGCGGAGATACGGCTTGTCCTGACGCGTGCGGCCCAGCTGCGCGTTGGAGATCGAGAAGGCGCCCTTGACGCGTTCGGAGCCGCGCAGATCGCGGATGAAGAGGCGGCCGGGGCCGTGGTGGATGTTGACCTGTGCGCCGGTTGCGGACTGCGACATGCGTGCTCCTGCTCAGAGTGAACACGGAGTGTAGCGCAAATCCCGATGCGCAGGAAGGTTGTTGCGTTCGGAGCGGTCAGCGCATCCAGTGGCCGGGCACAGAGCCGTGCGCGGCCCGGATCACCGAGCGGATCCCGCCGCGGCCCTTCCAGTCGGTGCGGATCAGCAGCCAGGTCGGCTGCATCAGCGCGGCGAGGTCATCGCGGATGCGGTTGGTCACCGCTTCGTAGTAGATGCCCTCGTTGCGGAAGCTCTGGAAGTAGATCTTGAGGCTCTTGAGCTCGACGCAGACGCCGCCGGACTTTGCGGGCCGCGGCTCGAAGAGCACCGTGACCGTGCCGAAGTCGGGGTGGCCCGTGACCGGGCAGACCGAGGTGAATTCCTCGGCGATGTGCTCGATGACGAACGGTGTATCCGAGGGCGTGGGGAAGGCTTCGAGGAGCTTGGGGTCGGGCATGGCTGCGGATGGTAAACCCGCCGCGGCGGGCGTCCACCCGGTGGGAGCGCGAGCCCCGTGTGCAGATCAGGCCTTGTAGCGGGTGACCAGCTCGAGGATCTTGGGCTGGTTCCGCTCGACCTGCAGCGAGCGCCGCAGGGCCCGCAGGGCTTCCTGCCGCGCCGCCTCGTTCTTCTGATCGCTCCAGTGCCACTCGTTGAGGAGACAGACGCCCACGCCGTTGAGCGCGGGGTAGTGGTTGGGGTCGATCTCCAGGGCCTTGCGGAAGGCCGAGAGCGATTCGTCGTAGCGGCGGAGGCGGAAGAGGCCCGAGCCCAGCCGCTCGTAGGCGTTGGCGGTCGGCTCGGTGCGGATGAGCTGCTGGAGGGTGTTGACCATCTCCTCGTAGCGGCCCGACTTGCCCAGGCTGTCGGCGAGGTTCAGCAGCAGCGGCCCCGTGAGCGGGGTGAGCTCCGCGGCCTGCTGGTACTCAACGACCGCGTCTTCGTGACGTCCGAGCGCCGAGTAGATCGCGCCCAGGTTCGTGCGTGCCGGGGCGTTGCGGCCGTCGATGCGGACCGCCTTCTCGGCGTACGGCAGCGCCTGGCGGGGTTCGCCCAGCTGCAGGTACGCCGTCGCGAGGTTGAGGTTGGCGTTGAGATCCTCGGGCTGGATCTGCAGCGCCTTGAGGTACGCGACCACGGCCTCGCTCAGGCGGTCGAGGAGCTGCAGCGTCAGACCGTGGAGGTACTGGGCATCGAAGTTGAAGGGCTCGAGCCGCGCGGCCTGGCCGTAGCGCTGCTCGGCCTTCACGTAGTCGCCCTGGCGGCGGTAGATATCGCCGGCGCCCATGTAGGCGGTGGTGAGTCGTGGGTTGTTGGCGATCGCCTTCTCGAACTCTGCGAGGGCCTGCTGATAGAGCCCCTGGCGCTCGAGCATCTGGCCGCGGCTAACGCTGTCCACACCCGAGGGGGCGGCACCGCCCACGGCGGGCTCGCGGCCGATGTTGCTGGGCGTGATCTGCACCACACGGACCTCGGGCTCATCGTTCCGGGCTGAGTTGCTCCCCCAGTCGTCGAAGGCCTGGCAGCCGGTCAGGACCGCCGCCGCGCCGGCGGCGGCGAGGAAGCGGGCGGCGAGGAACGGCATCGAGGGGCGTGAAGAGTTGGGCATGGCGGGCGTGGCTTCTCTTGCGGGGTGCTCTGCGTGATCCTGGGCGGGGTCCGGGAGTGGCCTCCCCGCGGCTCAATGTATCGGTTGCACGGGGTGGGTGCCGCGATTCGGCGGGGTTTGGTGCTGTTTCAGCGGGTCTTGCGGCTGGATGAGGGGCCGCGGGACGGGCCGGGAGCGGCCTTGCGGGCCTTGGGTGACGGCTTCTTTGTTGCTGCCTTCTTCTTCGCCGCGGGCGGCTTGGAGTTCTTGGCGGCGGGCTTCGGGCTCGCTTTCGGGGCCGGCTTTGCGGCAGTCTTGCTGGATGTGATGCTGGCGGACTTGCCGGTCGGGCGGCTGGGCTTGGTCTGGGCGACGCCCGCGGCGGGGTCGGGCGGCGGCACGGGCTTCTGGCCCATCAGCGAGCGGAGGCGGTTCAGGTTGATTGTGTCGAAGGGGATGCCCGCATCGTCGCTGCCCTTGGGCGTCTCGAGGATCTTGGGGATGGGCTTGATCGCGGGGTGGTTCACGACCGCGGCGAGGCCGGAGGTTTTCAGGCGGTCGGCGTCGAAGGCGCCTTTGCCGGTGTGGGCGGTGGCGCCGCCGCCGACCCAGCCCTCGCCGATGTGCTCGTGGCGGTCGAGCTTGCTGGCGAGTTTGCCCTTGCTGTCGTTCAGGTGCATCACGCGGAGGTGCGTGAGGCCGCAGAGGTCATCGAAGCGGTCGAAGACGGCGCGGGCGGAGGCGGCGGTCGAGAGGTCGTGCCCCGCCGCGTGCAGGTGGCAGGTGTCGAGGCAGAAGCCGATGCGGTCTTCGTTGCCCGCGGCCTCGATGATGCCGCGGCGGAGATCGCGGAGGTGCTCGAAGGGCCCGCCCAGATGGCTGCCGCTTCCGACCGTGCCCTCGAGGCAGCAGACAGTCTTGAAGCCCTTAGTCCGGGTGAAGAGTTCGCGGTAGGCGCGGATGATGTTGGCGAGTCCATCTTCGAGCGTGCCGCCGACATGCGAGCCGGGGTGATGCACGAGGAACGGGATGCCCAACTGCTCGCAGCGCTCGATCTCAACGGTCATGAGATCGACGGACTTCTGCCAGAGCTCATCGTTCACGCTGGCGAGGTTGATCAGGTACGACGCGTGCGAGACGGTGCGGTCCTGCCAGCCCAGCCGATCGATCTCGCGCTTCCACTCGGCGACGGCGTCAGCTTGCAGCGGATTGACCTTCCACTGCTGCTGGTTCTTGGTGAAGACCTGCACGGTGTCGAGGCCGAGCGATTCGGCCTCGCGGAGCGCGTTGGTCATGCTCCCGGCGATCGAGAGGTGGGATCCGAACATGTGCGGAGGGTATCGGGGCCGGGCCCGCCGATCAGCACGGCCGCGGCGGCTGAACGGTCAGCGCGGCACGGCCAGCACTTCGATGAGCGCATCGTGCAGCACGCCGTTGGTGCCCAGCACGCTCTTGTTGTTCAGCCCGCGCTGCCCGGACCAGTCGGTCAGCCGGCCGCCGGCTTCGTGCAGGATGCAGTCGAAGGGGGCGATGTCCCACGCCGAGACCCCCAGATGCACCCCCGCATCGACGCGACCGGTCGCGACCAGGCCGAGCGCGAAGGCATCGCTCCAGACGCGGATGCGCGAGACGGCCTCGGCGAGGCTGTCGAAACGCTTGGCATGACCTGCGGAGCCGAAGGCCCGCGGGTGCGCGGCCTCGACGAACGCCGCGCGGACCTTCTCGGTGTTGCTCACCCGGGCGGGGCGCACGCCGCGGCGGGGGACTTCCCAGAACGCGCCCATGCCTTCCGCCGCGTAGATCTGCTCGGACAGCCCCGGGTACTGCGACACGCCCACGACGCTCCGCCCCGAGTGCTCGACGGCGATCAGCACGCCGAAGGTCGGGATGCCGCGGGAGAAGGCGCGGGTGCCGTCGATCGGGTCGAGGATCCAGCGGAAGCCGGAGGTGCCGTCGGTCTTGCCGTATTCCTCGCCGAGGATGGCATCGCCCGGGAACGCGGCGTTGATCTCCTTGCGGAGCATCTCCTCGATCGCTTTGTCGGCGGGCGTCACCGGCGAGCCATCGGGCTTCCTGATGACTTCGAGGCCGGGGTCCTGGAAGTAGGAGAGCGCGAGGGCCTCAGCGCGTTTGCCCAGCTCGCGGGCGAGGTCGAGGCGGGGTTCGAGATCGGAGCGGTGGGGGGCATTGTTCGCGGGTGCGCTGGTCACGGAGGAAAGGTAGGGGCGTTGACGCCGCGGGGGGCGCATCGGCGGCGCTCTGGGACGGGTCGCGGCCGGCCCGGGCGGCCGAGAGGCTCCTAGGCTGGGGAGCCGCGGACGGCCCGCTTCGGGCCCGCGTCGATGAGGAGTGTGCGCAGATGGCGATGGTGTCGATGAAGCGGGGTGAGGCGCTGGCCGGGCGTGTTGCGGTGGTGACGGGCGCGAGCGCGGGGATCGGCGCGGCGATCGCGAAGGGCCTGGTGGCGCAGGGCGCGAAGGTGATTGTCAACGCCCGCCGGGCCGAGAAGCTCGCTGAGCTGGTCAAGGAGCTCGGCGGCCCGGAGCACGCCGCGGCGGCCGCGGGCGATTGCGCCGACGATGCGGTCATCGCGAGGATGCTCGACGCGGCGAAGACGACTTTCGGAGGCGGGACGCGCGATGCCGACCTGGTGGTGGTCAACGCCGGCCGCGGCCTCAACGGAAGCGTGATGAGCTCTGACATGGCGCAGTGGGAGGGGATGTACCGCACCAATGTGATCGGCGCTGCGAAGCTGCTGCGTGCGGCGGCCGAGCGGATGATCGCATCCACCCAGGGCAAGGCCGGCGCTGACCTGGTGAAGCAGCCGCGCGACATCGTCGTGATCGGCTCGACGGTCGGGCGGCATGTCTCGCCCTTCTCCTCGATGTACGGCTCGACCAAGTTCGCCGTGCACGGCATGGTCGAGGGCGCTCGGCGCGAGCTGGGTCCGAAGGGCATCCGCCTCAGCCTGATCGAGCCCGGGTTCGTGGTGAGCGAGTTCCAGGGCGTCGCGGGCTACGACATGGCGTGGTTCGAATCGGTGAAGGAAAAGATCGGCCCGGCGCTCGAGCCGGAGGATGTAGCCCGAGCGGTCACCTTCATCACCGAGCAGCCGCCGCATGTGCACGTCGGTGATGTGCTCGTGCGCCCGACGCGGCAGGAATACCCGTAAGTTGAAACTTCGGGAGCGAGCAGACGCAGCGCCGGTCAGTCGCCCTGATCCAGCACGGCCATGAAGGCCTCCTGCGGGATCGTGACGTTGCCGACGTTCTTCATCCGCTTCTTGCCTTCCTTCTGCTTCTCGAGCAGCTTGCGCTTGCGCGACACATCGCCGCCGTAGCACTTGGCGAGAACGTTCTTGCGGAAGGCCTTGATGGTCTCGCGGGCGATGATCTTGCCGCCGATCGCGCTCTGCAGCGGGATCTCGAACTGGTGGCGGGGGATCTGGTCCTTGAGACGCGTCAAGAGCGAGCGGCCGCGGTGCGTCGCCTTGTCGCGGTGCACGATGATCGCGAGGGCCTCGACCGGGTCGCCGTTGATCAGCGTGTCGAGCTTGACCAGTTCATCGGCGCGGTAGTCGATGACCTCGTAGTCCATCGTGCCGTAGCCGCTGGTCAGGCCCTTCATCTTGTCGAAGAAGTCGTAGATGATCTCGGCGAGGGGGATCTCGAAGGTGATCACATCGCGCGTGGTCGAGACGAACGACTGGTTCTTGTACACGCCGCGGCGGTCGAGCACCAGCTTCATGATGTCGCCGATGTACTCCTTGGGGAGCATGATCTCGAGCCGGCAGACTGGCTCGCGGATCTCCTCGACATGGCCCATGTTGGGCAGATCCGCGGGGTTGTGCACCTCCAGGAGCTGGAAGCCGGGCTTCACATCGCGGAAGAACTGCGAATCGGGCAGTACCGGCTTGAGCGCCTGGCTGTTGCCGCCGGTAATGGTGTCCGTGCCGCGGACCAGCACGTGGTACGACACCGTCGGGGCGGTCTGCACGATCTTGACCCCGCCTTCGCGCTCGAGCCGCTCCTGCACGATGTCCATGTGCAAGAGGCCCAGGAACCCGCAGCGGAAGCCGAAGCCCAGGGCCTCGGAGTGCACCGGCTGGAACGTGAACGAGGCGTCGTTGAGGCTGAGCCGCTCGACGGCATCGCGGAGTTCTTCGAAGTCCGAGCCGCTGCCGTCCTCCTCCGTCGCCGGGTAGAAGTCGCAGAAGACCATCTGCCGCGGCGGCTGGTAGCCGGAGAGCGCCTTTTCGGCGGGGGCATTCTCGAGTGTGATGGTGTCGCCGACGCGGACATCCTTGAGCGACCGGATCGCCGCAACGATGTACGCGGTTTCCCCCGGCCCGATCTGGCCATCGGGCAGCTTGTAGGGCTTGGGGTTCATCTTCCCGATCTCGGTGACCTGGAAGGTGCGTTCCGTGCCCATCATGCGGATCCTGTCGCCGACCTTCAGCTTCCCGTCGAACACACGGGCGTACACGATCACGCCGCGGTAGTCGTCGTAGACCGCATCGAAGATGAGCGCCCGCAGGCGATCGGTGTTGGGCGGCCGCGGCGGGGGGAACTTGTCGCAGATCGCGTTAAGCAGTTCGGGAATGCCGATACCGCTCTTGGCCGACACCAGCAGGCAGTCCTCCGCCGGGAAGCCCAGCGTCTGCTCGACTTCTTCGGCGACCTCGAGCGTCCGCGCGCTGGGCAGGTCGATCTTGTTGATCACGGGGATGATCGTCAGGTCCTCGTTCACCGCGAGGTAGGCGTTGACGAGCGTCTGCGCCTGCACACCCTGCGTCGAGTCAACGACGAGAATCGCTCCCTCGCACGCCTTCAGAGCTCGCGAGACCTCGTAGTTGAAGTCCACGTGCCCGGGCGTATCGATGAAGTTGAGCATGTACTGCTCGCCGTTGTGGTTGTGAAACACCGTAACGGCGGAGGCTTTGATGGTGATGCCGCGTTCCCGCTCGATGTCCATCGAGTCCAGGAGCTGTTCGCGGGCTTCGCGCGCGGAGACAGCGTTGGTCGCCTGCAGCAGCCGGTCGGCCAGGGTGCTCTTCCCGTGGTCGATGTGGGCGATGATGGAGAAGTTACGGATGTGGACGCGGTTCTCGGGCATGGTTCGGGTGATCGTAGGTGTGCATCGCCAATAAGCGCGCTCGGCGCGTTCTGCCGCGGCGGTGCGCTGCGCCGCCGCCCATCGCCCCGCCCGCCGACGCTGGTCCGGGCCACCCCGCAGCGGCGCCGCCTGACCCGCGGTCCGTTGCCACCGCGGCCGCGGACCTAAGACCTGTTCTCGGGCCAGGCCACGCCTGTTCTCAGAGTTGTCCTCGACTCCTGTTCGCACCCGACTATCTTCATCCCCGATCGCCGCGAGCACCCCAATGGGCCGCGGCCGATCGGGTCTCCGGGCGCACGACGCCGGAATGACCCGGAGCCGGGCCGCCCCGCGCGGGGCGACCGCGCCCGAAGCCGCGGCCGCCGTGGCGATATCCCCAAGGAGGAAGAGATGAACCGGCTGGGTATCTGTGCTGTCGTTGTCGCCGCGTTCGGCGTGTCCCACGTTCAGGGTCAGTCCTTCGGAGCCAAGGCGAACATCACCGCCGTGCAGTACTACGGCGCAAACCTGCTCGACTACCGCAACCTGGGCGGGCTCGGCTCGCGGAGCGTTGGCGGTTCGGCGAGCGTGCCCGGCGCGTTGGCGAGCGGCAGCGGGGACCTGTCATCGGGCCTTCTCCGCGCGGCCGCGGCGGCCGAGGAGCGCCGGCAGGGCTCGGGGCACTCGCACGGCGCGGGCGCGGTTGTTGAGATCTGGGATCGCATCACGCTCACGGCCGGGACCGATGTCACCGCGCTCTTCGTCCCGATGCGGTTCGAGATCGATGGGCTCTTGGAGGGCCCGATGCACGCCCGCAGCGCAACGTTCGAGTACTGGATCAACGGACAGCAGGTGACGATCTCGCCCGGCGAATCCACGCTCGCCGCAGCGCAGCTCCAGCTCCCGGGCGCGGGCCAGTCGCGTGTATACGACCTGCGTTTCAAGCTCAGTGTGTCGGCGTACGGCGGTATCGCCGGCCGCGCCGAGGCGGACTTCAGCCACACCGCGCGGATTCAGTGGGACCTGCCCGCCGGCGTCACGTACACATCGACCTCGGGTGTTTTCAACCCCGGCACGATCCCCGCCCCCGGCGCTGCCGTGCTTCTGGGCGTGGGGTTCGCCATCGCATCGAAACGGAGGCGATCGTGAAACCGCTGATCACACCGTCGCTTGTGAAGCCGTCGTCCGCACCGCCATCACTGACGGACGGCGATCAGCTCGTAAACCGGCGGCAGCTGGACAAAGCACGCCGGGTCCTTGGACGCTTCCGCCCAGGCGACATCGAACGCCGCGCGGTCCTCGGGCGAGAGGAAGCCGGTCTCAACAAGCCGCGGCAGGAAGGTCTGCCAGAACGAGTTGGGCCAGTGCCAGAGCGTGCTGCCCGGGCGGGCGATCCGCTGGACGACGTCGAGGTGATCGATGCGGAAGCCGGCGCGGGCGAACATGCCCGGGAGCTTGCCCATGACATCGCCATCGCCGCCGCGGGCGCGCCAGCTGGCGCTCACGGCGTTGATGACCTTGGTGAAGGCCTCGCAACGGGGCGCGAGGGTGAGCGAACGCTCGTAGTTGAAGTAGTCCTGGACGATGATGCGTCCGCCGGGCTTGAGCACGCGGGCGAGCCCGTCGACCAGCCGCTGCGGCTCATCGAGGAAGCAGAAGACCCAGCGGGCGTACGCGGCGTCGTAGGCCGCGGCATCGCCGGGGAGGAGCTCTTCGAGCTCGTGGACATCGCCCAGGACGCGGTCGATGTTCTGGTACTTGCGGGCGGTCGAGAGATCGTGCAGCGCTTTGAGGAACGACGCGGACTCATCAACGGCGACCACGCGGCCGGTGGGGCCGACGATCTGCGCCAGGTCGAGCGTCGCGTGCCCGGGGCCGGAGCCCAGATCGAGCACCACCCAGCCGGGCTGGATGCCTGCCCGCTCCCACAGCGCGTGGGTGTGGGCGGACCAGAGCCGGTGCTGCAGACCGAGTCGGACGGTCTCCGCGGCATCCGTTCCGAGAACGTACTCCGCCGCGTCGTGCGCGTGATCGGTGGGCGTTGGCTCGGGGATGGTCGGGGAAGCGGTCATGACGGGCACTCGATCGGAAAAACGCGGCGGTCCGAGAAGTTCGGCCGGCGGGACGGCGAGTGTACGGACACCGCCGCCGGGGGGTTCGAGCGCGGCAAAGGGGCCGCTGCCATTACCTTCGGCCTCACGGCGGTTTGGATTGAAGAAGTCGCGAATATCGCCCGGTGAAGCGCACACCCCAGCCGGCGCACCCGTCCTCGCGGTACACGGCCGCACCCCTACGCTCCCCGCCGTGAGCCGCCTTCCCACGGGCTTGAAATCGTTCCCAGCGGCGGGGGCCGCGGTGACCGGTGCGCTGGGATCGTTCCTGCCGTCGTCGTTCCCGTACCTGGCGCGGCGGAGCTACGCGCTCGAGTTCACCGCGACCTTCTTCTTCGCGATCGCGCTCGCGATGGTCGAGGGCGGGATCGTCAGCGTGTTCGCGAAGAACACGTTCTCGGGCGTCGTCGAGACGCGGCAGCTCAATCTGACTGTTGCGTTTCTGGGCGCCGTCGCGGAACTGGCGAATCTCCTGAGCTTCATCTGGAGCGGGCTGAGCCACGGGCGGCCCAAGGTCAAATTCATCAACTGGCTGCAGGTCGCGACGATCGTGTCGATCGGTTTGATCGCGTTCCTGCCGCGGTCGCCGGCGGGGTTGTACCTGCTTGCCGCGGCGGTGTTCATCGCGCGGGTGTGCTGGTCGGGGATCATCACGATCCGCCCGACGGTGTGGCGGGCGAACTACCCGCGGTCGTTCCGGGCGCGGGTGGTGGGCAAGCTGTCGTCGGTCCAGATGCTGGTGGTGGCGGTGGTGGGGGCGGCGCTGGGGATGGCGCTGGACCTGGATGACCGGTACTACAAGATCGCGGTGCCGATCTACGCGGTGATTGCGCTGGGGGCGGTCGCCACCTACAGCCAGATACGCGTGCGCCGCGAGGACGGGCTGATCCGCGATGAGAAGGCGGGGAGCGGGCCGGCGGTGCTCAAGCCCTGGCAGGGGCCGCTGATCATGTGGCGCGTGCTGCGGCGTGATCGGTTCTACGCGCAGTTCCAGTGGAACATGTTCGTGCTGGGCATCGGCAACCTGATGCTCACGCCGATCCTGGTGATCACGCTCAGCGACCGGTTCCGGCTCGATTACTTCGCCTCGATCCTGATCGCGAGCTCGATCCCGGCGGTGACGATCCTGGTGAGCCTGCCCTTCTGGTCGCGGCTGCTCGACCGGTGGCACGTGGTGAAGTTCCGCTCGGTGCACAGCTGGACGTTCGTGGCGAGCGGGGCGGTGATCCTGCTGGCGTCGTGGCTGCAGCGCGTGGAGCTGATGTACCTCGGGGCCGCGCTGCAGGGCATCGGCTTCGGCGGCGGTGCGCTAGCGTGGAACCTCGGTCACGTCGACTTCGCGCCTCCGCAGGAGACCAGCCAGTACATGGCGACGCACGTCACGCTCAACGGCATCCGCGGCCTGCTCGGGCCGTTCTTCGCGGTGGGTGTGTACGAGTGGTTCAAGGCCCAGCAGTTGCCGGCGGCGACGCTGGTCTTCGCGATCGCGCTGGTGTTCACGATCGCGGGCGCAGTGGGCTTCGTGCGGCTGCGGGTGCGGATGGGCGCGCTGGCGCGGCCGGCAGCGCGGTGAGGATGACTCTCTGTGGCATCGGCATTCTGCCGATGCGGACGGCGTGACTTGCGCAACGCAACGAGGAACTCGCAGCGCTCCATTCCATGCGAAAGCATGCTCCAGAGTCTTGCCCGAGGCATCAGCCCTGGGTCACCCATGCCGCGCTGAGGCCTCGAGTTCAAAGAAGAGAGCCTCCGGAGGCGGCCGCATGAGGAGCGCGACCGAGCGCCCACATGCCGCCCCCTCCGGAGGCTCTAAGACACCAACCGAGTTGTCATGCTGCCTGCCCACCCAGGGCTCACGCCCTGGGCCAAATTCTGGCGCACCCTCACGGGTGCTCAAAGGCAGCGGCAGTTGAGGTGTTCAGCAAGCCCTTTCTCACTTGATCTGCACACGCCGTGGCTGCTCGCGCTGCACCTTCGGCAGCGTCAACTGCAGCACACCATCAACCAGCTCGGCCTGCGCCTTCTCCTCATCGACCAGCGTCGGCAGCGCGATGCGGCGACTGACGCTCCCGGTCGAGCGCTCGCGGCGGTAATACCGCTCGGTGTTCTCTTCCTTCTCCTCGGACCGGTCGGCCTTGATCGTCAGCACGCCGTCGTGCACCGAGACCTCGATGTCCTCCTTGCGGAAGCCGGGCACGGAAGCGCGGACGAAGACGTTCGTTTCATCCTCCGAAACATCCAGCGGCAGCGTGCCCTCCTCGATCCGCGCAAGTGCACCGGGCAGATCGGTGAAGAACGGCTCGCTGAACATACGGTCGACGATGCTCGACAACGGACCGCCGGCGAACGGCGTCAAGGCGGGGACGGAACGGGACGGACGGCGGGTGATGATGGTCATGGGATCCTCCTTGTGTGTCTTGCTGGTTTGCATCTACCGCATCGGCGCTCGCGGCCGATCACGGCACGCTCACGCGACACGAAGGGACAGAGGCAAGATGCGTGCCAGCGCCGGCGCACGCGATTCCGCGGCGTCAGGCGGCGATCCGCGTGCTCGCCGGATTGCAGCATCGGCACCGCCGGCGGCAGCCCGCTGTCACCTTGGCAGGATCCCGCTCCCGCCGACCCGCGACCCCTCCCGCCCGTTCGTACGAACCGGCGTTCGGGCCACATACCCTTCCCGCATGAGCCAGCCCTCGCAGCCCATCGACCTCCGCAGCGACACCGTCACCCGCCCGACACCCGCGATGCTCGACGCCATGCACCGCGCCAAAGTCGGCGACGATGTGCTCGGCGACGACCCCACGATCATTGAGTTGGAAGCCCGAATCGCTTCGCTGCTGGGCAAGGAAGCCGCCGCGTTCGTGCCCAGCGGCACGATGGCCAACCAGACCGCGATCCGCGCTCAGACCGAGCCGGGCGATGAGATCATCGCCCACGGCGAGAGCCACATCATCCACTACGAGACCGGCGGCCCCGCCGCGCTCGCCGGCTGCATGGTCCGCCCGCTCACGGGCGCCCGCGGCATGTTCACACCCGACGATGTCCGCGCTGCGCTCCGGCCCAGCGATCACCACTACCCCCGCCCCGCGATGCTCGTCTGCGAGAACACCCACAACCGCGGCGGCGGCTCGGTCTGGCCGCTCGAGCGCATCGCCGCGGTGACCGGCGTCGCCGCAGAACACGGGCTGATCCGCCACCTCGACGGCGCCCGCCTCTGGAACGCCTGCATCGCCCGGGGCGTCGAGCCCTCGCAGTACGCAGCGCACTTCGACACCGTCTCGGTCTGCTTCTCCAAGGGACTGGGCTGCCCGGTCGGCTCGGCGGTCGCCGGCCCCGCGAAGACGATCCACCGCGTGAAGCGGTTCCGCAAGATGTTCGGCGGCACGATGCGGCAGAGCGGCATCCTCGCCGCGGCCGCGCTCTACGCGATCGAACACCACTTCGACCGCATGATCGAAGACCACGCCAACGCCCGCCGCCTCGCAGATGGCGTCGCCGCGATCGAGGGCATCAGCGTCGATCCGACCACGATCGAGACCAACATGGTCTTCTTCGACCTCGCGCCCTCGCTCCCCGATGCCGCCGCGTTCTGCGCGCAATTGAAAGCGGCGGGGGTGTGGGTTCTTCCCACAGCGCCCCGCCGTGTCCGTGCGGTGACTCACCTGGATGTGACGCGGACGCAGATCGACCGCGCGATCGCGGTCATCGCAGAGACCGCCGCGTCCGCATCGCGTGCGGTTACTTCGCCCGCGTGACCGTCATCTTCATCTCGTGCTGGCTCTTGGCCGCATCGGGCCCGCTGCCCTGCTCGACCAGCAGCTTCTGCTCGGTCTGCATCGAGCTGAGCATGCCGGTCTCGGTGTCCCAGATCGCCTGACCCTTGATCGTCGAGTCCTTGATGGCGACGGCGGGCATCGCCGCGCTGCTGTTCGAGTTGTCGAGTGTGAGCGAGCCGGTGATCGCGATGTTCGCCTTGCCGCCCGATGCGGAGGTCAGCGTGTTGTTCGTCGTCATCTCCAAGCGGCCCATCGGCGCATCCATCATGGTCTGATTGGTCCACGTCTCGCCGACGCTCGCGGTGCCGTCGCCCTTCTTGAGTGAGACAATCGGGCCGAACATGTTCTTGATGACATCCGAGCCGGTGAACTGGCCGGCCAGCATCGCCGACGGCCCCTGCATCAGGCTCTCGCCGCCGGTGACCGCGGTGATGTTGCCCTGCGCATCGGTGCGAACATTCAGCTTGGTGCCCACGATCGGACGAAGCGCGGCCGCGACCGGGCTGTCGTCCTGTGCCGGGGGCTTCGTGCTGTCGAACTTGACCGCCATGCCCATCATCTTGAGGTCGAGCAGCAGCGACTCGTACTCGAGCTCGAGCACCGCCCCGGACTCGGTCGCATCCCGCACGGTGAGTTTCAGCCCGATCTCCTGGTGCACCGTCTGCTCATCGGGCGTCGCCGCGGGCCCGGTCGTGCCCTTGGTGTCGACGACCATCTTGAACTTGTGCACATCGCCCACCTTGAATTTCGGCTTGAGGTCGATGGTCTTGCCCGGCTGGGCCTGCGATGGCGCCTCCGCCAGCGCGGCCGCGGCGTGGAGGCCGAGCGTGCCGGCAAAGGCGATGAGGACAGCGGCGGAAAGGCGAAGGGCGGCGATGCGCATCGGGATACTCCGTTCTGGATCTGGGTCTGTTCGTTCGGCGTGAGCCGGGTCCGAGAATCGGTGGATAGAGACCGTATCTACCGGCAGCCACCCCGCGGGTTGCAGCCGCGGCACAGCTCCGGTTCTCGGACTGTATCGGCATCGGCGCGGCGATCACACCGCCGCGCGTGGCACATGAATAGACGCACCGCGGCCCATCGCGTTCCCGCCCGGGCTGCTCAGGCCTCGTCGAGGCCGACCAGGCGGAGTTGCGGCGGCCGCGCGGCCTTCTCGGCGCGGCGGACCTGGCCGGAGAGCCGCGCCACCGCGGACTTCGCCGCCGGGTCCAGCCCCACGAACTCGACGCCCACGTGGTACCGGAAGAACCCGTTGCGGCGGACCCACCGGACCACGCCCGCGACGTTCGCCGCGATCCCCGTCCCCTCCAGGTGCGTTGTGAACATGTGCCCCGCACGCGGCGGCACGCGCCGCATCATCACCCGCATGCCCGCGACCGAGACATCCTGCAGCTCGCCCAGCGAGCAGCGGACCGCCGAGGCCGCGGCCCGGTCATGGCGACGGATCTGATGCCCCCGGGACAGGGCCGGGGCGCGGCGGGGTGCGCGGTCAGGGGTGGGCATACCGCCCCTGATCGGCCGCGAACCCCGCCACCTTGAGCCCTGCCACGCTCGCTAGAAGAGGAAGCGCACGCCCGCGACGATTCCAACGTCCGTTTCGCGTCGGCCTTCCACATCGCTCCAGACCGGAAGGCTCACCCCGAACTCCGCCGCGATCTCCCTTCCCTCATAGAGGTACCCGGGTGTCAGGTGCACCTCCTGATCGCCCGTGACCGAGAACTCGCTGGTCAGCTCCGCGGTGAAGTAGTGCCCGCCGGGCGAATCGGCCTCCCACGCCGCGGGGTAGAAGCGGTAGACGTACGCGGTATCGAAGCGGAACACATCGGCGCTGTAGTCGCGATCGAAGCCCTCATCGCTCCCGGTCATCAGCGTGTAGGACGCCGACTGTCCGAGACCGTGCCGGCCGCGGATCAGTGTGTAGGCGATGCCGATATACGGGTTGAAGGACTCGCTCGAGAGATCATCCGCGTACGTCGGGATCTCGACACCGCCAACGAGCGCCACGCGGAACGTGTCGATCGCGCTCGAGTCGTGCTTGTAGAACCGCCACTTGAACCCGGCGCTGATGTCGCCCAGGCCGAACGAGTCGGTCGAGTCGCCGCCGGGGCCGTCATCGATCTGCCGGTACACGATCGGCACCGTCGCCACCGCGGCGAGATCGCCAGTGATCCCGTACGAGATGGTGTTCCGCAGTGTGTAGCGGCTCTCGTCACCGCCGGGGTCGTCCTCCGCGAGCATCACGCCCGAGGGGGCGCTGTCACGCAGCGTGAAGCGGGCCTGTGAACGCAGCGTCCACACACCCTTGCCAGGCTGCGTGGCCGAGGTAGTCAGCAACGCCTCCTGCGCCAGAGCTGTCGGTGTCAGGGCCGCGACGCCAAGCGCGAGCGTCGCGGCCACGATCGGGATCCGCGTGTGCATCACATCTCCTCCCTCAACGAGCCACGACCGAATCGATGCTGAAACCCGCCTCCGCCACGGCCTGAGAGAGCCGGGCCGGCGACGGGCGCATCTTGCCACCGAGCGCCAGATTCACCTCGCCCGCCGCGAGATCGACCTCGATGAAACGCACACCATCGATCCGCTTGAGCGTCCGGTCGATATTGCTGGCGCACTGCGGGCACGACAGGCCCTTCACCGCGAGCGTTACCGCATCGGCCTCGATCGGCTGAGTGCTGTCGACGGGGATTCTGGTGCCCTCCACGGCGGTGGCGGTGGTGGCGGTGGGGGCGGTGACTGACTCGCCGCCCGAGGCGGCCGTCCGCTGCCCGGCGCATCCGCCGGCGATGAGCAGCGCCGAGCCGGCCAAAAGAGCCAGTGTGTGAGACGCCTTGAAGCTGTTGCGGATCGTCATGATGAACCTCTGCTTTCGTGTGTCTCGGCCGCCCGCGCAATGCGAGCAAGGGCCGCCAGCGCGATCGCGGCCGATGGATCTGTCGATGTGATGGATGCTGGAACTGGTTGATGTGACCGGATGCTCGTGTCACCACGCCCCTGCCGCGATGCGGCGGGCGCGCAGTGCCGGCGCGGAGGACACTGCTATGTCAACCAGATGCACAGAAGCGCCTGAGCCCGAACGCCGCTCGGCCGCGCTGCGCGGCCAGGCGCCGCCGCGATCGGAAGGTAACGCACATCGGTCGCGATGACCGGGTGCGTTTCCTCGGCCAGCGCCAGGACACGCTCGGTCTCCCAGCCGCGGGACGGCAGCACCGGCGCGTCCGGGGCTTCCTCATCGCGCGAAACCGCGCACGGGCAGACATCCGCACAGCAGCACGAAGGCCCGCACGCATCCGCCGGCGAGCCGGCGCCGCCGCGGGCGATGAGCGACCCCGGACCCAGGAGGGCGGGGAGCAGCAACACGGCGATGAGCCAGAGGCGGGCAAACATCCGCTCGAGTATAGGCCCAACATACCCCCCGGGGGTGTCCATCTGCCGTCCCCATCCCGCCGCGGGGAAACCGGCCCGCCGCGGCCCACTACCATTCCCGGCCGAAGCAACCCATCTCTACCGCCGCCCTGCCCCGGCGCTGCACAGGAGCTAGACACCATGGAATCACTGAGGACCATCCTCGTCGGCGTCGACTTCACAGCCGGCTCCGCCGCCGCACTCCGCGAAGCCATCCGCATCGCCCAGTGGAAGCAGGCCCAGATCGAGGTGCTGCACGTCATCGATACGCTGGTGGTGGTCCAGCTCGAGGAGATGATGTCGCCGATGGTCCAGGGCATTCAGACCGAACTGGTCGCGGAAGCCAAGTCGCACTGGGAGCGGTTCTCGGCCAGGATCGAGGGCGCTGCGGGCCTGCCGTTCCATGTCGGCGTCAACAACGCCGCGTACGAACTCGTCGCCCGCGTCAAGGACAAGAAGACCGATCTGCTGGTGCTGGGCGCTCACGGCGACAAGAAGGGGCGGGGCGTGAGCACACTTGGCGCCGACTGCGTCCGCCGCGCCAACAGCAAGGTCATGCTCGTCCGCGACAGCAAACCCGGTCCCTTCAAGCGGATCGTCGCCTGCATCGACTTCTCCGAGACCTCCCGCCTCGCCCTCGAGCAGGCCGTCGCGATCGCGGCGCAGGACGATGCGCACGTGCACGCCGTGCACGTGGTCAAGATGCCCGGCGAGGGCTTCTCTCTCTTCAGCTCGAAGAAATCCGTCTCGGAAACCGACCGCGCCCGCTACCGCGAGCAGCTCCGCACCCGTCTCGAGGAATTCTGCAAGCCGACCGATCCGCAGGTGGTCTGGGCCAGGCCGCGCTTCGAACTCATCGAGCACAGCAACCACGGCCAGGGCATCGCCGAGTATGTCGAGAAGAGCGATGCCGACCTGGTCGTCCTGGGCACCCGCGGCCGCACCAACATCCGCGACCTTGTGCTGGGCTCAACCGCCGAGCGCGTGCTCCGCGATGCGACCTGCTCTGTGCTGACCGTGCGGCCGACGGCCTGATCACGGGCAAAGGACGGCCTGACGACAAGCTCCGTCAGCGGGGCGTCGCGTTCTTCCCCGGCTCGGCCGCCGGCTCCGCGTCATCGGGCGCTCCTCCATTGCTGCGCCACAAGAGCGTCGCCGTCACCGGGAAGTGATCCGACGGGTACCGGCCTTCGCGATTGGTCCGCACGATCGCGGCCTCGAGCACATCCCAGCCGCTCCCACCCTCGCCGCGCCCATCGGCGATGAAGACCGCATCGATCTTGTCGCCATCGGACTTGCCGCTGAACCCGTTGAAGGTTCCCACCGTCGCCTCGCCCGCGTGCAGCACTCGGAAAGTGTCGCGCAGTTCCGGAGAGGCCGCGCCGGCCGGCGCCGCCGCGTCCGTCACCGCACGCTCCCGCTCGCCGACAAAGTACCGCCACACCGGGTTGGCCTCCCCGACGTTGAAGTCGCCCATGAGGATCACCGGATCGGCGGGCCGCTCGCGCGAAGCCATGCGCGATGCGATGAATTCCGCCGCCCGCTCCCGAGACGGCTGGCTCTGATGGTCAAAGTGCGTGTTGAAGACGTAGAAACTCTTCCCGGTGCCGCGTTCGGTGAGCCTGGCCCAAGTACAGATCCGCGGCAGCGTGTTTCCCCAGCTCTTGCTGCCGGGGGCATCAGGCGTGTCGCTCAACCAGAAGGTCCCGTGTGTGTGGAGCTCGAAGCGGTCGCCGCGGAACAGGATCGTGCACTGCTCGCCCGCCTTCGCGCCGTCATCGCGGCCCACGCCGATGGCTTCAAACCCCGGTAGTGCTGCACGGATCTCGTCGACCTGAAACTGCAGCGCCTCCTGCAGCCCGACGATGTCGCCACCGGAGTCGCGGATCACATCGAAGACCATCGACCGCCGGTGTTCCCACGCGTTGTCGCCGTCTTTCGCCGTGCCGAAGCGGATGTTGAACGACATCACGCGGATAGCGGGCTCATCGGATCGAGCCGACGCGAACGCAACGGGTACCAACGCCTCGATCACAACCGAGAGAACCGCCACCAAGAGAACTGTCCACACCGCGCGCATGTCCGGTCGCTCCAATCGCCGCGGCGGCCGCCGCGACATCGATCAGAGCGTACCCGGTCGCACGCCCGGGGCTAGACAGGATTCTGAGATGAGAACGGCGGCCGAACAACGCACCCCCGAACCTGCAACGGGTCTGCCAGAAACTCGAGCCGCAATCACCGCGGCGAGAGCGGCAGCACCTCGGCCACCACCCGCACCGACGGGTCCACGCACATCGACGCGGTCGTCGCCAGGCACGCGGGGTCGCCGTTGCACGCATCGGGCGCATCATCGAAGCACGCCGCGAGCATCGCCGCATCCGCGTAGGTGAGCGGCAGCGTCTCCGCCGGCCCCGACATCGACACCACAAGCACCTCGTGCGGGTCGGACATGCATTGCCGCTGCATCGCCGCCGCCGCGAGCCACACCGGCCCAGCCTCCTCGGCGCACGCCGCCTCCGCGGCGTTGATGCGCTCGAACGTCAGACACGAGCAGTCACCGTCGAGGTCGCGGAAGATCGAGAGCACCACCGACGGGAGCCCCGCCGCGGCGGCCCCCATCGGATCGGCATGCCCCGATCCGATGTGACCCCCGCCGATCACATCGTGCCCCATCTCATCGTGCCCCATCCCATTATGACTGGGCGCCGACCA
>JBDZUZ010000213.1:0-4979 GCA_040255445.1 Planctomycetaceae bacterium
GAGCGAGCCCATCCTGCAGGGCCACCCGCTGCTGCGGCTGGAGAACGCGGTGTGGTCGCAGATCTCACTGATCCGGCCGACGGATGCGGAAGCGACGACGGACGAGGCGTGGGTGAGCGTGCCGTGGTCGGTCTCGCTCTCGGCGCAGGATGCGACGGCGTGGCTCAATGAGCGGCTGCCGATGTGGCTGGCGCACAAGGAGTCATTGGCGTGGCCGAAGGAGATCGCCGAGGTGCAGATCGATTTTGCCGAGGGCAAGGCGATGGTGGGGATGCGGATCGTGACGGGGCAGCACGATCAGGTCGTCGCGGCAGTGCTGCGGCCGGAGCTGAAAGAGAACGGCGAGCTGTGGTCGACGGCGGACCGGATCAGCCTGGGCCGGCTGCCGCTCCCGGCGAACTGGGCGCTGGAGTCGGTGCGGACCGAGGCGGCCAAGCGCGTGCCCGAGGCGATCATGGAATTGCCGGAGACCAAGCTGATCTTCGATGCGTTCCGCGGCGAGCGGCCGCTCGTTGAGAACGCGGTGGTGCGGCTGGAGGATGGGCGGCGGGTGCGGCTCTTGAAGATCGTAATGCGGGATGGGCGGTTGGAGATTACCTGTCGGACGGAGCGGCGGTGAGGTGAGCGCGTGGCGCAACTTGGGCGCGACGAGCTTCAGCTCGGGGCGGGACAGTTGAGGGGGTGGGCGCTCAAGATCCGGACACTGCGGTATCTTGTTCACCGTGGCTGGAGACGATACGAAGAACGCACGTTCGCAGCGTCGATTCCTTGGCTGGTCGATGCGCGCTGTTGCGTGGCGGTTGCTGGCCTGCGCCGTGCTTGGTGCAGTATTGATGACCGGGGTTGCCGGGATCGGCGTGTACAGGCAGAACGTAGCTTGGTCTCCGGTGACGCTCGGTCGCTATTACGACTGGGGCGCCTTCACTGGTGGTGAGTTCATGCTGTGGAGGAAGTGGGCCGGGACGTGGATCGCGCCGGCGGATTGGTGGGAGCCTCCACGACTGGTGCCCGAAGAGTTCCGCTCGTTGCCACGGACTGCGACGAGCTTCGTCGCGATCGAATGTGGATCGCCGCTTTTCTGGGCATCGGGGTGCGTGTACCGGGAGCGTTCGAGCGGACACCTGCCGATGGGGGGACGCGTCGCGTACGAGCGTGTTGTGCCGCTCACTGTTCGGCCGGTGGCGGCGGGCCTGTGTCTCTTGTTCTGGACGGGGCTGATGGCGCTCGGGCTGATCGTGATCCGCGCCACGAAGCTCTTGACGAGGCGGCTCAGCGGGAACTGCGCGGAGTGCGGCTATCACGTGGTGGAGCTCGCCCGCTGTCCTGAGTGCGGGAGTGAGCAGCCGATGCGAGACCCTGGGCAATCTCTTTCACATCAGCCGCGGGTCTCGGATTGAGTACGCCCGCGCGGAATGCTCGGAAATAGCAGGCTTCTTCGTGGTTGGTGTATCGCGGGACTTGAGTGCGAAGTCGGGGATTCGACGCGTGCGTCTAGTGACGCTCCGCCTCGACTGTCCGCCTGTGGGCGGAAAGTCGAGCCACGGGCGGCTTGGTGCGGTGTGGGCGCACTTGGGATTCATGCCGCTTTCATCTCGGGCGAGGGCGTTGTCGTTCTTGTGCGTCGTCGGGTAGCCTCTCCCATGAAGCGTGGGTTGTGGGCTATCCTGCACTTCCTTGCTGCCCTGCTCGCAACTGCTGTGATTGCGTTGACGGTGCTGCCGATGATCCGGTCGGGGAACTGGGTGATCCAGGCCGCGGAGTTTCCGCGGCTGCAGATCCTCGGAGTTGCCGGTGTGGTCGCGGCGGCATTATCCGTGTGCCTGTGGGGGCGCGGGCGCAAGCCGCACTTGGTGACGCTGCTGGTGCTCACGTTCGCGGCGATGGTGTGGCAGACGATGCACATCCTGCCCTTCACGCGTCTGTGGCCGCGGGAGATCGCCCAGGCAACGCGGACGGATGTGCGGTTCCTGGTGAGCAACCTGAAGGTGAAGAACGGCCAGCACGCGACGGTCCGCGAAGTGCTCGCCGCGGAGGAGGCGGATGTCCTCCTACTCATCGAGATCGACGAGACCTGGGCCGAAGCGCTGGCGCCGCTGCGGGAGCGGTTCACGCATCACTCCGAGGAGCTCCGCGGCGAGGGGCTGGGGATCGCCCTCTGGTCGAAAGTGCCCGTCAACGCGGTCGAGGTGCGGCACCTGGTGTCGGACAAACGGGCGTCGATCCACGCGGACATGACGATCGCAGGGCGCGAAGTCGCTTTCGTCGGTCTTCATCCCGCGCCGCCGGGGCTGCCCAGCGACAACGGCGAGCGGTACGACAGCCGCATCCGCGATGCGGAGCTCATGAAGGTCGCCGACGAGATCGAGCTGCGGCCGGACCACCACTGGATCATCGCGGGCGACTTCAACGATGTCGCGTGGTCGGGGACGACCAAGCTCTTCAAGGAGGTCAGCGGGCTCTCGGACCCACGTGTGGGGCGCGAGCTTCTGAACACGTACGACGCTCAGCGGCCGCTCCTGCGCTACCCGATCGATCATGTCTTTCTGAGCGACTCGTTCGCCACGCGGGCGATGCGGCGGATCCGCGTGCATGGATCGGACCACTTCGCGGTGGTCATCGATCTGGAGATCGCGAAGTCCGATGCCGCGCCGCCGGAGCGCGAGCCCGAGAAGGAGCAGGAAGCCGAAGAGATGGAACGCGAAGGCGAACAGGACGCCGCGAAGCACGGCGAGGGCGATGGGGCCGAGCGAGACACCGGGCCCGGTAATGCGCCCGCCCCGCCCGACTCATAAGCCCGGAATCCCGGGGCCCGGTTCGTGAGCGTGAGCGCAAACTCACCGGGGCGTCACCGCCCGCTCAGGTCGGCCAGCGATGGTGCATGAACATGATCTCGAATCACCCAACCGAAGACTCCGCCGCGGTCGGCCACCGTGTTATCTGCCGGGTTGGGTACACAGCGCACGGGGTGGTGTACCTGCTGCTGGGCATGCTCGCGCTCGATGCGGCGATTGTGAGCGGCGATCGTGCTGAGGGAACATCCGATGCGGTGGCGAAGATCGGGCAGGGCGCGGTCGGCACCGTCCTCCTCACCGTGCTCGCGGCCGGCCTTTTCGCGTACAGCTACCTGCGGCTGTGGCAGGGGACTACGAACGCGGAAGGGCACGGCAAGGACGCCCGCGGCATCGGCACACGGTTCGGGCGTGTGATCGGCGGGCTCGCCGCGGCGGGGATCGGGTTGTACGCGTTGTCGCTGGGGTACAGCTTTGTGCCCGGCGCGGGCGGCGGGGGCGGCGAGGACAGCCGCGTGCGCGATGCGACGGCGGTGATTCTCTCGATGCCGATGGGGCAGTGGATCGTGGGCGGTGTTGGCGCGGGGATCTGTCTCGCCGCGTTCGCGCAGCTCGAGCAGGCGATCAAGGCGTCATTCATGGAGGAACTGGCCGCGCCCGCGGGGCACCGGGTGTGGATCAAGCCGGTGGGACGCATCGCCTATGCCGCGCGGTTCATCGTGTACCTGGTGGTAGGCGGCTTCGTCATGGTGGCCGCGTATCGCGCCGAGCCGGGTCAGGCCCGCGGCCTGGGCGGTGCGCTCCGAACGCTGCAGGAACAGCCTTACGGGCCGTGGATCCTCGCGGCGACGGGCGCGGGGCTCTGCGCCTTCGCGGTGCTGCGCGGCGTGTACGCGCGGTACGCCGTCATCCCGCGGCATGATCACGGTCGCGGGGGTTGATGCGTGGGACGGCTCGTCGAAAAAACCCGCGCGTTCATCGAGTCACGCCACGTGCTCTGGGGTGTCTTTCTCGCATCGCTGGCGGAGACGACGGTGGTGCCGATCCCGATCGAGGTCGTGCTGATCCCGGTGATGCTGGCGAACCACACGCGCACCTGGCGGATCGCGCTCTTCACGCTGCTGGGGTGCCTGACGGGCGCGAGCCTCGGGTACCTCGTGGGGTACGGAGCGTACGAGGCGGTTGGCGAGCCGTTCATGAGCGCGGTGGGCGCGGATGATGAGTTCGCACGCTACACGGAGAAACTCGAGGGCGACGGCTTCTGGTATGTGCTGATGATCGCGCTCACGCCGATCCCGTTCCAGATCGCGTATGTCGGCGCGGGCGTGGTGAAGATGCCGTTCCTGGTCTTCCTCGCCGCGGCGATCGTCGGGCGGGGTATTCGGTATTTCGGGCTTGCGCTGCTCGTGCGGATCCTGGGAGCGACCGCCGGGCCATGGCTGGAGCGGAATCAGTACCGGATCGCGATGTGGGCGACGGGGATCTTCATCGGCGGCTTTACGCTGTATCAGGTGGTGTCTTGATGGGCGATGCGTGCCGGCGGTGATCACGCCGCGCCGGGGATCGGGAGGCGGATCCACGCGGGGAGATGGTCGCTGATGTCGTACTCGACCGCGTCGATGATGCGGTCCCTGGCGCGGCGGTCGAGTAGGCGGAAGGGTGACTCGGCGGGCTCGCCCGCAGCGCGGCGGTCCTGCTCATCGTGCTCGGCTTGCTCCCACGCGGTGGGCTCGAGAATCTCGGCGAGAAGATCGGTGAAGCGGAAGACGCCGAAGTCGTAGTCGTCGCCGCGGCCGGTGACTTCTTCGTTGCGTTCGTGCGTTGGGAGGCGGTTATCGCGGAGGAAGAGACCGATCTGGTCGTAGGTCTCCTGTTGGCGGGCGTTGGTGCGGACGCGGCCCTGCTCGGGGTGGCAGTCGAGCAGGGGGAAATTGGCTTCCGCGCTGGTGCGGCTGGTGAGCACGGCCTTGTTGAGCGATTTGAGTTTCCAGTCGAGGAAGTCGCGGGGTGTGACAAGCGCGGCATCGGGCGGGTTGCTGGCCGCGGCGTGCTCGCGCTGCAGCATGGCGCGGAGATTGTCGGTCTCGAGGTTGCAGTCGCCAAGCAGCAGCAGGTTGGGCGCGTACAGCCGGTCGGGGTACTTGGCGCGGAGCGCGAGCCACTGGATGAGTTCGAGGAACTCCCAGAGCC
>JBDZUZ010000214.1:0-4956 GCA_040255445.1 Planctomycetaceae bacterium
CACCGGCGCTCAGCCGACGGTGGTGCTGCCCGAGGGGGCTTCGTCGATCCGGCTGCCGGACCTGCCCGGTGAGGCCGGCGGATCCGAGAAGCCGCGGGGGCCGGGGCTGGGCGAGCGGCTGAAGCGGCTGGTGATTCCGAATCGGGGCGCTGCGCGGGCCGCGGCGGCGGAGGCCACGCCATGATCTCGCGGCGGTTCCGCAACTGGCTGCTGGCCTCGGTCCTGATCGCCATGGTCGCCTTCGGCGCTTCGGCGCAGGACATGGCGTTGCTCTTGGCGCTGGTGATCGCCGCGTGCGGCGGGTGGTGGCTGACCGAACTGAAGCCGGGCCGCGGCATGCCGCGGTGGGTCTCGGGCCTGCTGCTCGTTGGCGTCGTGCTCGCGGCCATTTTGCGCACGGCGGATGTCGAGTCGGCGGTCAAGAGCTTCTCGGGGTTCCTGTCGTCGCTCATCATCGTCAAGCTGTGGGAGCGGCGCGAGCTGCGCGATTACGGCCAGATCCTGACGATGTCGCTGTTCCTCACGATCGGCGCCACGCTCGACGACAACTCGCTGCCGATCGGCGCGATGCTGGTGGCGCAGATGGTGGCGATCGTCGCGGCGACGATGCTGTATCAGCTTCACGCGGGCCAGGCGAAGGCTCGTCAGGCCGCGGCCGGGTCCGATGGGGCGGCGCCGACTTCCGCCGCGGACGACCGCCAGTGGCGGGCGATCCGCGGCCGCTTCTGGCGTGTGGTCGGCGGGTCGGTCGTGGCGGCGGCGCTGATCGGTGTCGTGGTGTTCATCTTCGTGCCGCGGGGGATCGGCCTGCAGCAGCTGGGCAACTTCGCGCGGCCGGCGTTCGGCCGCGTCACCGGCTTTAGCGGCATGGTGCAACTGGGCCAGGGCGGGCTGATCTCCGAATCGCAGACGATCGTGATGGAGGCGCAGTTCCGCGACCAGAACGACCGCCTGCTGGGGACGCTCGGACGGATCTTCTATCTGCGTGGCGCTGTCCTCGAGCAGTACGACCGCGGCCGGTGGACCGAGGGCCGGCCCATCGTCAGCGATGCGCAGGTCACTCCGAACCGCGTGGTCACGCTCTCGCCGCCGCTGGGCGCGATGCCGGCCCAGGTGACCGCGGAAGTCTCCATGCGCAGCAACGCGGGCAGCGGCGCTCCGCTCTTCACGCTGTACCGTCCGCTGCGTCTCAAGGTTGGTGCGGACGGCGCGGTGCGGATCAACGAGCGGACGCTCACGCTCACCTTCGATGGTGACCCGGGCCGGCTCGAGTATTCCTTCACGAGCGTTCCGGATCAGCCGCCGCCCGATGGGCTCTTTTCGCGCCGGCCCGAGGTCGGGTTCGACTCGGACCGCATCCGCGAACTCGCATCGCGTCTTCTGCGCGAGGCGCAGATCGAGCCCGACCCCGCGGCCCGCCCGGTCAACGCCGACGCCGCCGCGGCCCGTGTTCTCGAGACATGGCTCCGCACGACCTTCAGCTACACGCTCGACATCATGGCCGCGCCCGCGGATGAAGAGCCCATCGAGTGGTTCCTGTTCGATGCGAAGACCGGGCACTGCGAGTACTTCGCCTCCGCGCTCGCCGCGATGTGCCGTTCAGTGGGGATCAACGCCCGCGTCGTGACCGGGTATGTCGCGGCGGAGGTTGATCCGGGTACGGGGATCTACATCGTCCGCGAGTCCAACGCGCACGCCTGGGTCGAGGTGAATGTCGGCGGCAGTTCCTGGCAGACCTTTGATGCCACGCCGCCGGGCGATCTCGCGACGATCCACAGCGGTCGGCCGGGGTGGCAGAGCCGGATGGCGCGGCTGTTCGATCGCATCGAGCAGGTGTGGGCGACGAGCGTGGTGAGCTTTGATCGCTCCACTCAGCAGCGGCTGATCGGCGCGGAGGGGCGGGGCCGGGGCTCTTCGGTGTCGGAGCGGACGCTCTCCTGGTTGTCGGAGCGGCTCAACCGCGACCGCAGCCGCGGGTACTCGCGGCGCGAGGTTGTGCTGGCGATGGTGATCATGGCGCTGGTGACGCTCGCGCCGTTCCTGATCCTGATCGGGCTCTTCTTCGGGCTCCGGCTGATCCGTGTGTGGTGGAAGTCGCGGCCGCGGACGATGCCCGGCGAGGCGGGGGGCATCTACAAGAGCCTGCTCGATGTGCTTGCCGCGGTCGGTCATCCCAAGCCGCGCTGGAAGCCGCTGATCGATCACATCCGCAGTGTGGGGGAGCGCGATCCCGAGATCGCCGCGGCGGCCGAGCCGGTCGCGACGCGGCTCTACGCCGCCCGCTACGGGGGCGCTGATCTCTCCGGCATCAACGCGGGTCTCGATGCTGTCCGTGCCGCGGCGAAGCGCACAGGCCGCAGAACCCCGACGCGCTGACTGTTCTCGGACCGCGCACAACCCCGGTCGGCCCGCTGACCCTGAAGCAGCCCCGCGCATCGCCCGATGCTCGATAGCGAGCCGCGTTCCGCGGCAGAGAGGGCATTCCTGTGCCGGCAGCAAGATCTAGAACCGAGCGTTGGCGTGACAGCCTGTACCAGATCTACGAGCGCCACGGCGGCATCGAGATTTCGGTCACGAGCGGGTCCGGGCAGGATCAGCCGGATCTGGTCTGGCGCGTCCGCATCCTGGGCATCAACGAGCAGGAGATGATCGTCGAGCGGCCCTGCGCTGCGGGTCAGGCGATCACGCTCGAGGACAACCTCAACCTGACGGGTGTCTTCTCGGTCGGTCAGAATCGGTGGATGTTCAGCACGAAGACGATCCCCGCGCGTCAGGGGCCGAACCCATGGGGCCGGATCGAGGGCCTGCGGATCCGCATGCCCGACACCGTGCAGCGGTGCGCCCGGCGCGATTTCCTCCGCGTCTCGACCGCATCGCTCAATCTCCCGAAGGTGCAGTGCTGGCCGCTGCTGGATCCCACCACGGTGGTCGCGGCGGAGGTCGCCAATCGCGCGGTCATCCGTGATCTGGATACCGGCCAGAGCCAGGCGTCCGATGCGCTGGCGGTGTTGCCGGAGGTCGGACCGTCGTTCGCATCGCAGCTGCTCAACATCGGCGGCGGCGGTGTGGGCCTGCTCATCAACCGCGAAGAGTCGGCGGGCCTCGATCGCAGCCGGCTGATGTGGATGCGGATCGACCTGCGGCCGATCATCCCGGCGCCGATCGCCGTGACAGCGCGGGTGGTGCACACGCACATCGACAGCGCGCAGAACACCTACGCCGGCGTCGCGTTCGACTTCGAGTTCAACCCGGCGCACCGCGAGTTCGTGGTGTCGCAGATCCTGCGGTATGTGAACGCAGCGCAGCAGATGCAGCGGCGCGCGGCCTGAGCGGCGCCGGCGATCAGTCCAGCGTCAGGTAGACCCAGCCGCCGCCCGCATCGAGCACGATCTGGTGACCGCCGCCGTTGACCGTTCCGGTCCATCGGTCGGTGTTCGCTTTGATGTCGTTGATGTTCGCGCCGGGCGCATCGACGACGGCGCGGCGGGACGGGGCGGTGATCGTGATGTCGCCGCGGGTGCCGGCGCCGGCGTCGAGCGTGACGGAGCCGCTGGTGGTGACCAGGGCGACCGGGGCATCGAGGTCGGCGCGGGTGGTGATGGTGATCGAGCCGCCGGTGGCGGAGACAGAGCCATTCTGGACATCGATCGCGCCGGCGACGCCGGTGGCGGTGACCGGGCCGCCCGCGTTGCGGACGCGCAGGCCGCTGCACGACGGGGTCATGATGACGATGGCGACGCCGTCGCCGACCTCGCCCGTCTGGGTGGTCAGCACGCGGAGGACCGAGGCCGGCCCGTCCTGCGAGATCTCGGCGGCGACCCAGTCGGGCTTGATCATGTCGACGCGGTCGAAGCCCTCGGCGGGGAGGCGGCGGGCGGTGACGATCGGCTCGGTGAGTTCGGGCTTGACGACGACATCGACCGAACCGCGGATGTTTGAGACATCGACGGCGAGCGGGCCCTGGATGGAGGCGGCGCCGTCGACGGGGATGCGGTGCTTGGCGATGCGGACCGACTCGCAGCCGGAGCAGACCAGCAGGGTGGCTGCGAGGGCGGGCAGGATGGCGGGGGTGAGGCGTAGAACGCGCTGGAGCATGGTCGTTCGGTCTCCGATCCGAAGGTGAGCCGGTGCTGTCGAGAGTCTTTCACGCCCGGCGAGGACGTTGCCCGACTAGGATACCGAAGTCGGCGACGGTGTGGACCGGGGGTACCCCGTTCCCGCGGCCGGCGGACGTTCGGAAGATCCCCGAGGATGCTCGGTCGTCTCGGTATGGCGATATTCCGGTGTGGTTCGAGACCGCGCCTCCTCGTGTCTTGAGAGCCTGACAGCCCGTCGCCCTGCGCGGCGACGGAGTCAATTCGGTTGACGGATGGGGGCGCAGGCCCCGAGGCGGCCGCGCACCCGCGGCCGATCTCGGCACGCATCCGCGCCCGTTCACGCACCCCCGTAAGAACGCGGTGGGGGCCGATCCGACCGCAGCCAGGCTCCAACCCCGAACCCCGCCGATGCCCGACCCGTCCGCCGCGGATCGGAGGTCTGTTTCGGCCATGGGTACTCAGATCATGCTCGCCCAGATCAGCGGTGGCGTTGTCGCGGCCATCGCGGTCGGCGCTGTGCTCGTCGGGGCGATTCTCGGGTTTCTCGCAGCCCGCTTCGTCGCGGCTCAATCGGTCGGCAAGGCCCGGGAGGAAGCCCGGACGCTGATCGACCGGGCCAAGGACGAGGCCCGCAACGAGGCGGAGAAGATCCGCCTGGATGCGGAGAAGTCCCGGCTCGAGGCCCGCAAGAAGGCCGAGGAAGAGATCGACAAGGCCCGGGCGGAGGTCAAGGAGGACGAGCGCCGGCTCGCCAAGCGCGAGGACCTCTTCGACCGCAAGGAAGAGACCCTGACGCTCAAGGAGCAGAGCCTCTCGCGGCAGGCCGACCAGCTCAAGGCCAAAGAAGAGAAGATCGCCC
>JBDZUZ010000215.1:0-4949 GCA_040255445.1 Planctomycetaceae bacterium
GGCGTGCGCCTCACAACCCCCGGCCGCCCGTGGCCGCGCATCCGCTTCCTCCTGGTAACACTCCTGCTCACGCTGCTCCTGTCGTGGGCGGCGCCGGTCGCGCTCGCGGCGGCGTTCTGGCTGGCGGGCGGACCGACTCCCGCCGTTGGACCGGGCGCCGGGTTCGCCGGGTACGAACCCCCGCCGTTTCGCGAGGACCACATCCTCTGGCCCCTGGGCGACACATTCGGTCCGCCGGTCGCCGCGATCGTGCGCGACTGGTTCGCCCGCGCGAACGCGGGGATATGGATGGGCGAAACGTCCTTCCACGACATCCGCGGATTCACCTATCTGTTCTGGCTCGGCGCCCTGTGGGCAGCGCTCACACCCGCGGGGTTGCTTGTCTTGCAAACCACGCGCCGCGTCTGCCGCATCACCGGTGTCCACATCATGCGCGCTGCGATCTACAGCACCAGCGCCGTCTCGCTCCTGTGCGGCCTGACCTTCGGCATGATCTTCGCGGGCTTCGTGATCAGTTGGAACACTCCGTGGCAATCCCCATCCAGCGTGTCGCGATGGTTGATCTGGGCATTCGGTCTCATTGAAGAGTACTGCGTCTTCATCGTTCCCCTCCTCGGCCTCTGGCTCTTCTGGTGGTGGCGCACCGCCATTCACCGCTACATGAAGATGCCCAGCGCCACCGGCATCACCGCCGCCATCCTCATCATGGGCTTCCTCGCCGCGGCGATCATTGTCACCACCGTCGCCGCCCCAGGCCCGATGCAGGAGATCGGCACACGCCTCGAAGATTGGTTCCGCTGACCCTGTCCGCTGCAACCCGGCACCCCTCCCCCCAAGTACAGTCTCACAATGCCCCCCGCGGCCGACACCCCGCCCCTTCTCTGCCCCCGCTGCAGCTACGACCTTACCGGCCAGTCCGAGAAGCGATCGGGCGACGACGGCACCTGCGCCGAGTGCGGCATCACCTTCCTCTGGCGCGAAGTCCTCGACCCCGAGATCGCGACGCCACACTGGTTCATCGAGTCGCGCGCCGGTTCGTGGCGGCTTCCGCGAACCCTGGTCCGTTCCTTCACTCCCCGACGCTTCTTCTCCGACACCCAAGGTGTCCGCCTCACCACGCTCGGCCGCGCCTGGCCGCGGTTCCGCTTCATCGGCGCGATCGTCATTGCGCTCTTCGCACTCGTGTGGGCGGCACCCGTCGGCCTCGGCTTCCTGCGCGACTATCAAACCGCGGGCTGGGCGCGCATGTACGAGTACCTCATCCTCTGGCCGCTGGGCCAGTCGGTGGGCTCCTGGGCGCAGGAAACCTACGCAGAGTGGCACACCCCGCCCCGCGGCGTGCGCACTTCTCACAACTTCACCGGTTACCTGTACAGCCGCGAGTACGCCTACCTCCTGTGGCTCCTGCTGCTGTGGCCCCTGCTCACACCACTCGGGCTGCTCCTGCTCCGCACGACACGCCGAGTCTGCCGCATCAACACCGCGCACATCGCCCGCGCCGGCGTGTACTCCCTGGGCGGTGCGGGCGCGATCATCGCCGCGGGCATGAGCCTCGTTGCCGGCGGATTCATCATCGGAACAATCGACTCGGCCGAGTTCCCGCCGTACAGCACAAGCGCGCCGGTGTGGAAGTGGCCGCTGTGGTACGCCTCGCGGTACTGCCTCCTCATCCTCCCCTTCCTCGCCCTCTGGCTCTTCTGGTGGTGGCGCACCGCCATCCACCGCTACATGAAGATGCCCAGCGCCACCGGCATCGCCGCCGCCATCGTCACCATGGGCTTCCTCGCCGCGGCCGTCCTCCTCACCACCCTCGCCGCCCCCGGCCCCATGCAGGAACTCGGCGACCGCCTCAATCGCTGGCTCAACTGATCCGCGGAACCACCATCCCCGGCCCGCCGGTACATTCATGCAATGCCCGATGAGGCCGCTCCAACCCCCGACCCCGGCGCCGCGCCACCGGCTCCTCCGCCCCCTCCTCCCTTCCCACAGCCATCACTCGCGCCGCCACTCACAACCCTCGAGTGCCCCCGCTGCGGCTACGACCTCACCGGCCAATCAGACAAACGCACCGACGACAACGGCACCTGCGCCGAGTGCGGGCTCACCTTCCTCTGGTCCGAAGTCTCCAACCCGCTGAACGCCACACCGCAATGGCTCCACGAAGCCCGCGGCGGGTTCGGCCGCCTTCTCAAGACCTTCGCCCGCTCGCTCGTCCCCATACTGCTCTACAACCGCCGCGGCCTGCGCATCGAAGCCGCGATCAATCTGCCGCGGCTGGTCACCCTCGCCGCGCTCGCCGCCCTGCTCTGGCTCCTGCTCGTCACCGTCATCCCGCGCCCCTTCGCGATCGCCGAGGTGCTCGGCGGCAACGCAGGCGAGCTCTTCTGGTTCCTCCCGCCGATGGGCTGGGAACACAACTACGCCGAGATGGTCCTCCTGGGCTTCTTCTTCGCGCTCTCGATCCCCCTCTCGTTCCTCGCGCTGCCCGACACGATGCGCATAGCCCGCGTCCGCCGCGTCCACCTCCTCCGCGCTGCGCTCTACACCACACCCGCGGTCGCCCTCGCCGCGGGCCTGTGGTTCACCTTCGGGTGGGACGAGGATAGTTGGCTCCACCCCTACAACCTCGACCTCTGGGCGCTCGGCGAGTTCTTCGAAGAAACCTTCCCGCTCGTCATCCTCTTCACGTTCGTGTGGCTCGCGTGGTACTGGTGGATCGCCATCCGCCGCTACCTGCGCCTCCCGGCGCCATTCCTCGTCTGGTTCCTCATGATGATCGTCTCCGTGCTCGCGGCGATGGCAGCGCTCGTGTACCTCGAAGACTGGCTCGACTGGTGATGCGCCCCGACGACGACCCCATCCCGCCCCCCATCCTCTGCCCGCGCTGCGCCTACGACCTTTCCGGTCAGGCCGAGAAGCGTTCGGGCGATGAAGGCACCTGCGCCGAGTGCGGCTTCTCATTCTCCTGGCCCGATCTCCTCAACCCCGACAACGCCGGCCCGGACTGGTTCTGTGAATCTCGTCCGCCGGGCCGACGCCGCTATTTCCGCACCTTCGCCCGCGCCCTCCGCCCCGGACGATTCTTCAGCCCCGCCGATGGTGTGCGCCTCGCATCCCCATCGCGCACGCGCCCGCGCTTCGTCTTTGTCCTTCTCGTGTCGCTCGCGTTCCTCGCCGCGACCGCGCTCCTCCCCGCCATCGCCTGCATCGGCCGCGCCGCGGCGGTCGGCGCACCGAAGCTCGGCGCCGCCTCCGCGGTACACGCCGCCACATGGCTCGGCGGTGATGATGTTCTCGAGCTTCTTCTCCCCATCTCCACACGGCTCGGCGGCGGCTGGGCCTTCAGCCCCGCGCCGCAGACACTCGTCTACGCGGCATGGATCGCGGTCGCGTGGATCGCGCTCACACCGCTTGGCTTTCTCGCGCTCCGCCAGACCCGCCGCGTCGCCCGTGTCTCGCTCACGCACATCGCCCGCGCCGGCGCTTACTCCGCCGCGGGCGCACTGCTCGCGCTCACGCTCTATCTCCTCCCCATCGCCGCCAGCGTCACCACCACCGCGCTCTACTGGAACGGCCTCGCCACCATCGACGCCCGCGGCAGGCCCATCACCGGAATCCTGGTCATCGACAGCATCAGCCGCATGGGCGACTTCCTCGCCTACATGGGCCCGCTCCTGCTCCTCCCCGCGATCGGCGCGTGGCTGCTGTACTGGTGGTACACGGTCACGCTGCGCTACTTCCTGCTGCCGCGGCCCTTCACCGTCGCGGCGGTGATGCTCCTGATCGGCCTGCTCGCGGCAACCGCCCTCATCTTCCTCGCCGCGTGGCCGGGGCCGTCGGAGGAGTTGGGGTATTTGTTCTTCAACGAGTTGGCGTGAGGCGGGACGGTGGCGAGGGACAAAGGGACAGAGGGACGAAGGGACAGAGTGTGAAGGCAGCGGGCCGTGGCATCGGCCTGTGGGCCGATGTGTTGGGCGCGCCTGGCGCTTCGCCGGGAAGTTCGGTCGGCGGAGATGTGCTGAATGCTGCGCAGAACCGCTGTTGTTCCGCACGAGCGCAGCGCGAGTTGCGCCACTACATCGGCCTGGTGGCCGATGCCACGGGGGGATTGCGGGTCAGCCGGTGTATTTGCGCGTGATCATCGCGGGGGGTGGGCGTGGTTGGGGGCGCGGGGTGAGGGTTGTTTGATCGGGGTAGGGGTTGGCGTAGATGTGGAGGTCGGTGATGCGCCAGGGGGTGGTGTGGGCGGGTAGGAACTTGCGCGCGAGTTTGACGGTGAGGGTGGCAAAGCCGCGGGGGCAGCGGGTGTTGATGGTCCAGGTGGCGGTGTCGCTGTAGAGCTGGGTGTCGGTGATGGTGGCGGTGAGCTGGGGGTGGAAGCAGTGCTTTTGCAGTGCTTCGGGGATGTGGTGTGGTTGGAGTTCGGGGGGTGATGGTTGGGGGCCGTTGCGGTCGGTGATGGTGAAGTTGGGTGCGCCGGCGCGGGTGAGGAACTTGGCGAAGAGTTCGATGTCGCGGGCGGTGAGGAGCGCGGCGAGCTGGTTGGGGATGGTGTTGGGGGCGGGGTCGGTGAGGTGGGGGAAGGGGTCGGGTTCTGGTGAGTTGGGGTCGGGGTCGGTCTTTGGTGGAGGAGATGTAGAGGAGGGCGATGGGGTAGCCACATGCTCGGCGACCGAGGCTGCGGCACGGGTGTCGTTGTCGGCGCGGTGGGTGGTGGTTTCGAGGTCGGTCTTTGGTGGAGGAGATGTAGAGGAGGTAGAAGGGGTAGCCACAGGCTCGGCGACCGAGCCTGTGGCACGGGTGTCGTCGTTCTCGGGAGCCTGGTGTTGGGGTTGGTCTTGAGCGCCGACCGTGATGGCACGGGCGTTGGATGCGGCGGTGTTGGCGGCGGCGGTGCTCGGTGCGCTTTGGTGTGGCGCTGCGAACCCCTCCTTTACAGTCGGGGCTCC
>JBDZUZ010000216.1:0-4920 GCA_040255445.1 Planctomycetaceae bacterium
GAACGCCACCGGCGTGGTACGCGTCTCGAACTGCGCAACCTTGCGGGGCGGGGCGAAGCCGGCGGTCTCCTGCACATATATCGCGGTGCCGGGCGCGAGCAGCGCAAAGTGCGCGATGCGGTCGCCGCCGCGGGTGATCGCGGGCATCTGCACGCCGGGGATGTCGTTCTCGATGAGCCGGCGCTCGCCGGTGACTGGGTCGAGCAACTGCGTGCGGATCTCGCCGCTGGAAGGATCGGATGTGGTGACCAGCACCCGCTCGCCCTCGGCCGTGAGTCGGTGGCTGATCGCGTTGATCCGCGGCACAACCGTCGACTCCTCGCCGCCATTGCCGTCGCGGTACACGAGCCGACGGTCCTGCGACACGGCCTCGCCGCGGAGGAAGAGGAGCGAGCCGGTGGGCGCCGCATCGAAGACCGCGAGCATGGCGCTGGTGATGACCAACACGCCCTGCGCGATCGGGCGCGGTTCGCCGGTGAAGCTGAGCGTGCCCACATCGAAGGGCCGGGCCACGAGCGTGCGGTCGACCACATACAGCAGATCGCCGCCGGCGAAGACAGCGTTGGCATCGCTCTCGACCAGACGGCGATCGGTCGCGCCGTCGAGCGTGCGCACCCAGATCTCGGGGCGTTTGAGGCTGCGGGCAGATTGTGTGTCCCAGCGGGTGTAGACGAACGCGCTGCCGCCGGGCAGGAAGCACGGGTGGCGGTGCGAGTAATCGCCGCTCCGCGCATCGAGCTGCGAGACCGGCGTGACCTCGCCGCCCGCGGCGGGCACGGACATCAACGGCCCCGTGGGCCCGGGCGCGAAGACGATGTCGCCGCGCTCGCTCCACGCGCCGCCCTTGCCGTTGCTCGCAGCGGCGATCCGCCGCGGCGGGCCGCCCATCGCCTCGATGCGGAAGAGCCCGTTGGCGAAGAACCCCAGCGACTTGGAGTCCGGCGACCAGAAGTGGTACTGCGCATCGTCGGTGCCCTGCAGGGCGCGGGTGCGGCCGGTGGTGAGCTCGGTGATGTAGAGCGCGATGCGGCGGTTCTTGTCACGCCCGGTGAAGGCGACCATCGTGCCATCTGGGCTGAGCCGCGGCACGCCGGGGTCGGCGCTGCCGAGGCTGAAGGCGACATCGGTCGGCGCAGTGAGCTGCGCCACCAGCGGCGATGCGGGCGTTGCGGGCGGGGCGCGGAGGATCAGCAGCGCCACCGCGCCCGCGAGCAGCAGGCACGCCGCGGCGAGCGCGATCGCCCAGCGCGGCCGCGCTGCGGGCGCCCGCTCGCTTTCGGCATCGGCGGTGGTGAGGTCGATCGCGACATCCGCGAGGTCGCGGTACCGCAGCGACTTGTCGCGTTCGAGACACCGCGACAGCACGCGGCGGACGTTGGGCGGCGTGCCCGGCGGCAACCGCGAGAGGTCCGGATCCTTGTGCAGGATCGCGCCGATCGAATCGGTCGCGGTCTCGCCGCGAAAAGGGTTGAGCCCGGTCAGCATCTCGTAGAGCACGACACCGAACGACCAGACATCGGTCCGGCGGTCGACCGAGCGGCCTCGCGCCTGTTCGGGCGACATGTACGCGGCGGTGCCGAGGATCGCGCCCGGAAGCGTGGCGATATCAGCCTGCGGGCTGGCGAGCGTGGGCGCGTGCGCTGTGGTGCTGCTGTGCTCGTCTTCCTTGGCCAGGCCGAAGTCGAGGATCTTGATGCGACCGTCGTGCGTGATCTTGATGTTGTCGGGCTTGAGGTCGCGGTGGATGATTCGCGCTTCGTGCGCGGCAGCGAGAGCCTCACAGATCTGTACTGCGAAGGCGACGGCCTCCTCTGGCGGCAGCGGGCCGCGGTCCAGGAGCTGCGCAAGCGTCGGCCCTTCGACAAGCTCGAGGACCAGGTAGGTCGAGCCGTCCTGCTGCTCGACGCCGTGGGTGCCGCCGAGGTTGGGATGGTTGAGCGCGGCGAGGGTGCGGGCCTCGCGTTCGAAGCGGGCGAGGCGCTCGGGGTCGGAGGCGAGGCTGTCCGGAAGCGCCTTGAGCGCGACATCCCGCCCCAGCCGCGAATCGGTAGCGCGATAGACGACCCCCATCCCGCCGCGGCCGAGCTCGGCGGTGATGCGGAACGGCCCGATTGTGGATCCGGTCAGCGTGGACACCTTGCCCAGCTTACCGGACGGGGGACGAGGGGGCTCGCTTGAACTGGGGGGCCTGACGTGGCACCGATGTCCGCCCGACTCGGGGCCGCACCGCACATGGCCGCCGATCCGGGCGGACATCGGTGCTTCAGCGGCGTCCGAGCGCGGTGTGATTGGGTGCGGGGCCGGATCGTGGAGTGCTTGGGTCCGGAGTGTGCAAACCGCGATGGGGGCCTGGGAAGCACCGATGTCCGCCTCGGCTGGGCCTCAGGCGAGATTCGGAGCTGAGTTGTGGGCGGACATCGGTGCCACGTTAAAGGCAGGTCCATGCCGATTCCAAAACGCCGCGAGCCCCGCGGGCTGGCCGCGGGGCTCGTCGGGGAACACGGGCGAAGGGAGTCGAACCCCTAACCTCCTGATCCGTAGTCAGGTGCTCTATCCAATTGAGCTACGCCCGCTCGGTCCGCAGCATGGCCGCGGATCTGGGAGGCAAGCGTAAGCCGGTCGTTGGCGAGCGGCAAGTGGCGGGGGCCCTGGCGGGGCGGAAGTCGGGTGAAAGTTCGGGGGCCAATTCGGTGGGCCAGTTCGGGCGGCGGGGCTTGATTCGCGCCGGGCGGGGGCAATGATTCGGGCTCGCCCGGCGGGGTTCTGCCGGGCTGTTCTGTCAAGTGATGGCCCGCGGGTCGGCCGCGTGCCGTGTGATCGAAAGGCCCCCGGGGCCGGTTGGAAGGATTGTCGATGGCTCACTCTCGTACCGCGAAGAAGCGCATCCGCCAGAACATCGCTGCTCGTTCGCTCAACCGCTGGCGGCTGGTGAATCTCCGCAACGCGATGAAGGAGTTCAACGAGAGCATGCTGCACGGCTCGAACGAGCAGGCGGCCGAGTCCTACAAGAAGGTCGCGCAGGTTCTCGATCGCACCGCCTCCAAGGGCGTCATCCACAAGAACCAGGCCGCCCGCCGCAAGAGCCGCCTCTCGGCCCGCCTGAAGGCCAAGAAGGCCGGCTGAGTTTCACGCTCGGCGGCAAAGCCAACTGATTGAAATCTGAACGCCCGGTGCGCTGCACCGGGCGTTTTTCTTTTCCGCCCGATGCACTATCCTCCCGCTCTTCATGGGGCGAGATTCACGCACAGCACCGGCACGCGCACCGCGGGCGAGCAGCCCCGAGTCCTACTTGTTCCTCTCGCGCCGGCCGCTGCATGTGCTGCTGTTCATCCTGCCCCTCGTCCTGATCTACGAGATCGGCTCGGTGATCTACCTCACCGATTCGGCCCGCAGCGTGATCGAGACAATCCGCGCCTATTCGATCCTCACACAGTTCTTCGAGGCCTTCGGCGCTGTGGGGCGCCACCTCCCCGCGATCACGCTCGCCGTCGTGCTCGTGCTCTGGCACATCTTCGAGAAGGACAAACTCAAAGTGCGCCCGGTCGTGCTGCTGGGCATGACGGTCGAGTCGGTGCTCTGGACGCTCCCGCTCTTCGTTCTCGTCTTCCTCTTCATGACCAACCGCCCGCTCGCGGCGATGGCGGTCGATGGCGCCGCGGCGGACCCGTCCGTCTCATGGCAGGCGGCGCTCACACTCTCGGCCGGCGCCGGTGTCTATGAAGAACTGCTCTTCCGGCTCGTCTTGATTTCGGGGATCCACTTCCTGCTCGTCGATGTCCTGCGGACCTCATCGCAGGTGGGCTTCCTCGTCGGCGCGGTGGTGTCGGCGGTGGCGTTCGCGCTCTACCACAACCTGACCCACGCCGGCGGCGGCTCGGATCTCCGCCTGCTCGGGTTTTATTCGGTCGCCGGGCTTTACTTCTCTGCCCTCTTCGTCTTCCGAGGCTTCGGGATCGTAGTTGCGGTCCACGCGTTATACGACGTCGTGGTGCTGCTCAGCCGGGTATGAACCGGGTGTCGGTCGTCTCCGGGACGCCTTCAGGAGGCCCCGGGCCGGGTGAGGCGGCTATCATCGCGGCGAACCGGTTGTCGCCGCGGCGTGTCCGCGGCCGGGGGTGTGTGCATCGTGATGGGTCCGCGGCCGGTGGCCATCTCTGCGAAGGGAGGCGGTATGGGTCTGGACGTCGCGATCGATGAGCTGTACGCCACGGGTTGGAGTTCGCTCGACTCCTCGGCGTGCGAGTTCCACACGGACGGGCGCTCGTACCCGTCGGTTCCCCGCGTGCAGCAGGCCTTCGCTGATTCGGGCTTCACGCTGAGCATCCGGTTCATCCAGCTCTTCGGCTGTTACCGCGCTGAATGGCGCGATCAGTCCGGCAACCCGGCGGGCGCGGTCGTCGCGCAGTCGGAAGCCGAAGCGGCTGTCTACGCGCTTTCGCAGCTGCGTCGCCAACTGGTCGCCGCGGGCGTGTGATTCAGCACGCTCCTGAACGGTTGATTCAACGCATCTCGCGGCTATCCTCAGGCCGTCCTACGGGCGGCTGTCCTGAGCCGAGACCGTCGTTGGCCCCATCGTCTAGCCTGGTCTAGGACGCCAGGTTCTCATCCTGGAAACCAGGGTTCGAATCCCTGTGGGGTCACTTCCACAGCAGGCAGGGCAAATGCCCTGCCTGTCTGCGTTTTGGGCCTGACGCGGCGACCCGAGGCCGCCGTCACACCAGCCCCATGGCGCGGGTGGCATCGGCGCCGATGACGCCGCGGAGCATCAGGGCGCGACGCTGCCAGACCAGCACACTGATCCGGGTGCCCCCGGCATCGAGCACGCACCGCACCGCGCCGCTCGGCAGCGGATGTGCAGTCCACGCGGCGGGCGCGAGGAGTGACTCGGGCCAGCGGAGCGGTTCGAGGTGCGGCGGATCG
>JBDZUZ010000031.1:0-27324 GCA_040255445.1 Planctomycetaceae bacterium
CCGAGCGTGCCGGCGACGCCGGCGATGTCGGCGGGCGTCGTCGTGAGCGCGGCGAGGGCCTGGTCTTCGGTCAGCCCGTGCTTGATCGCGCTGAGCAGGTTCTTGCGGAACTCGTTCCTGTCGCGGAGCTTCGCCGTCGTGAGCGCGAAGGTGATCCCGGCCTGGGCCATCCGCCGCGGGTTGGTCGGCGCCTGCTCCCAGGTCATGAGCTCGCGCAGCTCGGTCGATTCGATCTTGCCGGGGCTCGACACATCGGGCGTCTTGGGGAAGGCCAGCGGCAGGATGTGGATGACATCCTTCCGCTGCGCGATCGCCGCGATCCGGCGGAACTCGTACCCCGAGCCCAGGATCATCGTCGGCCGGTTGAACTCATCGGCGATCTTCAGGGCCCGCAGCGTGTCGAGCTCATCGCGCGTGTCCATCAGGAGCATCGTCGCGCGGGCGGGGCCGCTGTCGCCGCTCTTGGTCGCCGGTGCGAGGAAATCAATAGCGTCGAAGGGCCCGGTGATCGCGCCGCTGGCGCGGTTCTCCGCCTGCCACTGCGCATCGCTCAGCGTCTGGCGGATCAGCGCGATCGCGCCCATGAGCGAGCCGGGGTAGCCGCGGCCGGAGGTATCGAAAGCCACCGACTGGTACGCGTGCGTGCCGTACACGGGCGGCTTGGCCGCGCTCTCCTCGCTCACCGGCTTCGCCAGCGACACCACCGCGGAGGAGCCGCGGAAGATGCCGGGGTTGGGCGAGATCACCGCCGCGGCGAAGCCGAGCCTGCGCAGGCTCTCGGCGGTGCGGGCATCGACGCCAGCGCCGTCGAGCGCGGTCCGCTGCGGTGTGACGTAGTCGTTCCAGTGGCGGCCGGGCGCATCCGCGGCGGGCGAGGGCGCGCTGACCTCGACATATGGATCGATGAAAGTGGGGTAGATGTAGAGGTCGTTGCAGTCGACGATCCGCGGGCCCATCGGCAGCCGCGGGGCGACATCGTCCTCGGTGCCGGGCTTGCCATCGGGCCCGGGCTCGGCTGGGAGCACGGCGGTGATGCCGCCGTCGCGGAAGACGACCGCGGCGTTGTGGAGCGTCTCGCCGGGCCTGGTTGTCACCGTCGCGTTGACGAGCGCGACCCAGGTCGGGTCAGCGCGGCGGGGGCCGTTGGGCGGCGGCGCGAGGGGGCCGGTCGAACTCGGCTGAGCCACCGCGAGGGCGGCAAGGATGGTCGGGAGGGACACCGCGGCGAGAAGGCCGCGCCGGAGCGGAGAAGCGCTGCGCATGGGGCAGAGTGTAACGGGTTCATGAAGAAGGCGGGTCCCCGGGGGCGGTGGCTTCACGCCGCAGGGCCCTGATGCCTTGATGCCGCGTGCCTCGAATGCCCTCCCCCGCAACACCACCCCCGCGCGCCGGCGTATCGTCGCCGCGGGAGGCGCCGCATGCGGGTCATCTATTACACAGCGTCGAGTCTGGATGGCTTCATCGCCGGACCGGGGCATGAGCTCGACTGGCTGATGGCGCTGGACGACACCGGCGGCGAGGGGTATGCGGCGTTCATCGCGAAGGTCGGCGCGATCGCGATGGGGTCGCACACCTACGAGTGGCTGCTGCGCAATCACATCCAGCCCGAGGGCAAGCCGCGGGGCGCGTGGCCCTACACGCAGCCGACCTGGGTGTTCTCGAAGCGGGACCTGCCGCGGATCGAGGGCGCGGATGCGGCCCCGGACATCCGGTTTGTCCGCGGCGATGTCGCGGCGGTGATGCCGGAGATCCGGGCCGCGGCGGGGGATCGCAATCTGTGGGTGGCGGGCGGCGGCGATCTGGCCGGGCAGTTCTGGGATCGCGGACTGCTCGATGAGATCGAGGTCGCGATCGCGCCGGTGACGCTGGGCGCTGGGTACCCGCTGCTGCCGCGGCGAGTCGCTTCCCCGCCGCTGCGGTTGCTGGAAACCAGGCCGACGCGCGGGTTCGTGAGCGTGCGGTACGCGGTCGAGCGCGGCTGATCGAAGCTGCAAACACAACGCCCGCGCACGGGGGCGCGGGCGTTGGCGTCGGGAGTGTGTGTGCCGAGCGGATTTGATCAGTCGTTGCTGATGTCGGTCGAGGCCGCGCCGCGGCGGCGGCGATTGATCATGATCATCGAGAGCCCGGCGAGCAGCGCGCCCGCGGGCGCGGGGATCGTGCCTTCCATCACGTAGATCGAGAACTTCGACCGCTCGCCGCTTTGTGTCGTGCTCCAGGTGAAGTCGGTCTCGCCGGTGATCGAGAAGCTCGAGACGGGCGCGGTGAAGTAGCCCATGCGATCAACCATCTGGTTGTTCATCGTCGCGAGCGAGTCGAGCCCGCCCAGCGCGAAGTAATCACCGCCGTTGACCGAGTAGCGGAGGTTTGAGACGTTCGTGCCCGCGCCGGTGTTGCTCGACTTGGCCATGATGCGGAAGCCGAGCAGGTCGCTGCCGAGCGTCAGCGGCATCGTGAAGCTGATCGGCGCGCCGACGATACTGGGCGACTCGGCCGTGCCGAAGCGCCACGAGCCGTTGCCGGTCTCGGCGTCGTAGGTGAATTCGAACCGCTCCGCGACGCCGTTGCCCCAGACATTGACCTTGTTGCCGCCGGTCGCGATGGGCTGCGAGGTCGAGCCGCCCCAGACCGCGGTCTTCCAGGACTGGCCGCTGCCGTTGTCGAGCCGGCCGCGGGCCTCGACCAGCGAGGTGAGCGATGCGTTGGTGCCCAGGTAGGGGTTGTCGAGCGTGATGATGTCGGCCGCGGCGAGTGTTGAGCAGGCGAGCGTGGCGAGGGTCGCGGCGACGGTGCTGGTCTTCATGAGCGTGCTCCGGGCGCGGCGTGTTGCACGCGCGGCCGGAACACGGATCCGGCGGCGTGCGGCCGCGTGTCGGCCGCGTCCCAACCGGTGCGTTGGCGCGGCCGCTTCGACCGTACGATTCAGCCGCGCAGAACCAAGGAGCGGCGGGGCCGCGGCGTGATCGCCGGGCCGGTCCGGCCGGTGCAGACGGCGCCGGCCGCATAGACCACCGCGGCCGGGCTGCTGGATCCGTGTTCAAAGACGCCGCACGAAGCGGCGAGAGAAAGGCGAGCAATGTCCGATCACGTGTCGGTTCGGGAGTTGGTCAAGGGGAACGCGGTCATCGGCCAGTCGGGCGGGCCGACGGCGGTGATCAACCAGTCGCTGGTGGGTGTTGTCGAGGGGCTCCGCGCGGGGCTGTGCGCGGCCGGCGTGGTCGACCGCGTCTACGGCATGCGCCACGGTGTCCGCGGCATGACCAAGGGCGACCTCTACGACCTGACGGACATGCACCAGGACCGCCTCGACCGCCTGGCGAAGACACCAAGCGCCGGGCTCGGCTCGACGCGCGACAAGCCCGACAGCGCGTACTGCGAGCGTGTGCTCGCGGCCTGCCGCGAGAAGAACGTGCGGTACTTCTTCTACATCGGCGGCAACGACAGCAGCGACACGTGCCGCCTCGTGCGCGAGATGGCCGTTCGCGAGAAGTACGACCTCCGCTGCTTCCACGTGCCCAAGACCGTCGACAACGACCTGAAGGAAAACGACCACACACCCGGCTTCCCCAGCGCAGCGCGCTTCGTCGCCATGGCCTGCATGGCCGACTTCATGGACAACATCAGCCTGCCGGGCATCAAGATCAACGTGGTGATGGGCCGGCACGCCGGCTTTCTTACCGCCGCGAGCGTGCTCGCCCGCCGCATCGACCGCGAGTTCGTGCCCGATGCCGCCGAGCACAGCACCGACGGGCCGCAGCTCATCTACCTGCCCGAGGTCCCCTTCGATCTGGACCGCTTCGCCGCGGATGTCGATGCGGTGTACACCAAGAAGGGCCGCTGCCACATCGTCGTGAGCGAGGGCATCCAGGACAAGGAGAAGACGCCCATCGGCGCCAAGCTCATCAAGAACGCGCAGGTCGATGCCCACGGCAACGTGCAGCTCTCGGGCAGCGGCGCGCTGGGCGACCAGCTCGGTGATCTGCTCAAGGAGAAGCTCACGCCCGCGGGCGGCAAGCCCCCGCGCGTCCGCGCCGACACCTTCGGCTACGTCCAGCGCTGCTGGCCCGATGCCAGCCCCATCGATTCGCTCGAGGCCCGCCGCAGCGGCCAGTTCGCCGCGCAGCTCGCGCTGGCGGGCGAGCACGACGGCAGCGTCGCGATCGTGCGCCAGGGTTCGGGCAGCGATGCGTGGCTGGGCAAGGACAACGGCCAGCCGTACCTCTCCAGCTACCGCCGCGTCGAGCTCTCCGCGATCGCGGCAAAGACGAAGCACATGCCCGAGGAGTTCATCAGCGGACACAACGGCGTGAGCCGCAAGTTCATCGAGTACTGCCTGCCGCTGGTCGGCCCGCTCCCCGGCTTCGAGCGGCTCTGAGCCGCGGCGTCATCGAAAATGCAACGGCCCGGGCGGCGATCGCCCGGGCCGTTCTTGTTCCTGCTTTCCGCCGTGGTTTAGCGCCGGCGACGGGCGATCACCAGACCCGCAACGCCAAGCAGCGTGATCGAACCGGGCGCGGGTACGAAGCCGCGGACCACGATCACGCGGTCCCCGCCGCCGAACGTCGAGAACATGAACTGGCCCGTGACCGGATCGAGCGTCGCCCCTTCCGCGCCCGAAAGGCCCGTCATGAACGTCCGCCGGGTCGACAGCACAGGATCGCCGTTGCCGTCGATCTCGTAGGACGAGACCCGCCCGAGCGCGTACTCGCTGATCAGGACCGAGTCAGCATCGAACAGGAGGTTCGAATCGTCGATGTAGACGATCCCCTCCGGGCCCCCGCCGATGAAGAGCGGTGCGGAGACGGCAGCAACGTCGTAGGTACCCGAACCGTCCGCCGCAAGCGTCACGTCGTACCAGGTGCTCGCGTTGTAGGAAGCCACCTTCATCCGCCCCGCGCCCGCGAACCCGGCGGGAACGAACGCGAGCGTGCCGACCGACGGCGCCACACCGGGCGTTGTCAGCGTGATCGTGCGGTCCGGAGCCGCGCTCCCGGGGAGGAGCTGCATCAGCGTGTTGACCGGATACCCCGTCGCAAAGAGCACGCCCCCGGGTCCGAACGACAGCCCGCCGTCGATGTTCGGCGCTGTCGCGAAGAGCGATGCCGACCCGGAGAAGCCGGTGATGTTGTTGTCGATATCGCGCGTCACATCGATCGCGTAGATCGCGCCGTTTGCGGTGTTGGCGCTCCCGCCGATCAGCAGCGTGTCGCTGTCGAGGAACGTGATCCCGCCGTACGGCCCGGGAACACCGGGGACGCTGCCCAGATCCGTCGTCGAGTAATTGACCGCGTAGTACGGATCAACAACCTGGCCATGCGCGCTCAGCGTAGCGAACGCCAGCGCAGCGAGCCCCGTCGCAATACGAATCGACATCTCTTCTCTCCTCGGCCCCGCTTTCAGAGCGGGGGTCTCTCTCGGCGGGCAGCGTACAGAGGGATCACACCCGGATCAATGACGAACCGGGTCTCCGACGAGCCGGATTCCCTCCCGCCCTCGTTGTCGGGTCTGATAACGCATCACCGGAGCCGCGACCCGCGCTCGGTCCCCTCCCGCCGTCAGCAGCGCGGCCGCGGCCGCTCCCCCGCCGCGACCTCGCGGATCGCCGCGATGACCTCGTCGATCGCGTGCCGCTTGGACACGAACGCCTCAACACCCGCCTTCTGAACACGCTCGACCGTCGCGGCGTCATCAAGGCCGGTGTAAGCGATCGCCCGCAGGCCCTCGTGCGCCGACCGCGCCTCCACCAGAGCCTCCAGAGGGGCCTTGCCGTCCATGCTCAGGTCCATCACCAGGATGTCCGGCCGGTGACGCGTCACCGCCGCGGCGAGTTCGTCCGCCGACCCCAGGATCCCGACCACCTCCAGCCCCTCCTCATCCGCGATCAGCAGCCGCATCGCCTCGGCGATGTAGAAACTGTCGTCGAGGCAGAGCACGCGCACAACGCCAGCGGATGCGGAGGGGTTCGCATCATCTCCGGGCTGCGCGGTGCTGGGGGCGTTCTCATCCATGTGCCGTCAACCATATGAGCCCGCACGGACCGCGGGTTCGGACCCGGTGTATTTGTGTGCATCCCCGTGGACGGGTACGCTCAGGTGGGTCGCCGGCGGTCCTGCGAGGGGCAGGGTGCCGCGAGGTCGGCCGCGTCGACGCGGGTTGCGCGGTCCGCGCGGAGAGGTGGAACACATGGGGCCCGAGGTCCCGTATTCCGTCACGGCCAACGACCACGAGATCGTCACGCTCGCGTTCACACTGGCCGCGGCCGGCTTCACTGTCTGGAAGTCGCGGGCGATCCGCCTCCTCCCATCAGGCCGGATACTCCTGGTCCCCGCCGTCATGATCGCGGTGAGCTGGGCCGCGACGGTGCTGGAGGGATTCATCCTCCCCGACTTCTTCAACGCCGTCGAGCATCTCTCGATGCTGGGAGCCGGTATCTCGCTCGGGGCGTGGGTCATCGCTGCGCGGCGGCGGGAGGCCGTGCCGTGAGCACCCTCGTCGCCGTGAGCGGCATCCTGACACTGCTCGTCCTGATGGCGACGCTCTGCCTGCTCTGGGCGAAGCGCCATGTGCTCCCGCGCGAGGCCGTGGGTGTGTTCGGCGTGCTCCTCGTCGTGCTCGCGATCTCGCGGGTGAGTGATGCGCTCGCGTACCTTGGTATCACCGACCGGATCGAGTCGATCGAAGACCACGTCCTGATCGTCGCCCCGGCCCTCTGGTGCTTCATGCTCTTCGCGCTCGACCGCGAAGCCGCCCACCGCGAAGCGCTCCGCGCCACCCAGCAGGTCTCCGCGCTCCTCGAACAGGCCCCCGTCGCGGTCTGGACGACCGACCGCGAGCTGCTGGTCACCAACGCCGGCGGCCACGGTTTCGAGACGCTGGGCATGTCCCCCGGCGACCTCACCGGCCGCCGCATCACCGAAGCCCTCAGCCGAGAGCGATCCGGCGTGATGCGTGTACGCGACGACCAGAGCACGCCCCGCCGCGCCGACTCGGCCGACTGGCTCGCCCAGGCACACCGCCGCGCCCTCGCCGGCGAGATCGGCTCCGCCGAGGGTATCTGGTCGGGACGCACGCTCCGCATGCGCATCCGCCCGCTGCTTGACGACAAAGGCTGCGTCCGCGGCACCATCGGCGTCGCCCTCGACGCCACCGAACAGAAACGCCTCGAGGTCGAACTGCAGCGCGCCCACACGCTCGAGGCCGTCGCACGCCTGGCCTCCGGCATCGCCCACGACCTCAACAACATGCTCACCGTGATCGTCGGCGCCACCGGCATGCTCAAGACCGAACGCGAGCGCGAAGGCCGCGATGGCGAACCACTCGCCGCGATCGGACAGGCCTCCGAGCGCGCTGTCGCGCTCACCCGCCAATTGCTCACCTTCGCCCGCCGCGAACGCCAGGAGCCCCGCATCATCGCGCTCCCGCCCCGCATCGACGGCATGCGCGAGATGCTCCGCGGCCTCGCCGGTGATCACGCACTGACCTTCGAGATCGATCAGCAGACCCCGCCCGTCATCATCGATCCCGTGCAGTTCGAGCAAGTTGTCGCCAACCTCGTCGTCAACGCCCGCGATGCCAGCCGCCCCGGAGACCCCATCGTCGTCCGCCTCCGCACACTGAACAGCGACTCCCGCGCCGAGGATGTCGGCGGCGCCGCGGTCTGGGGCGATCCCTTCGATGGCCCCGGCGCGGCCCTCAGCGTCGAGGACCGCGGCACAGGCATCGCACGCGAGTCGCTGCCCCACCTCTTCGAGCCCTTCTTCACCACCAAGCCGCACGGCAAAGGCACCGGCCTCGGCCTCGCGACCGTCTACGGCGCGATCACACGCGCCGGCGGATGCATCGCCGTCACAACCGGGCACAGCGACGATGCGGCCACGAACGGCACACACAGCGAGGGCTCACGTTTCACCGTCATGCTCCCCGCCGCCTCCGGCCCCGCCGAACCCGAGCCGCGCGCTGCCACGCCCCGCCTCCGCACCGGCGTCTGCGTCCTGCTCGTCGAAGATGAACCCCTCGTCCGTGATGTCACCGCCCGCTCGCTCCGCGCTGCCGGCTGCGTCGTCGAGGAGGCCGCGAGCATCGGCGAAGCCCTCGCCGCGCTCGAGAAGTGGGCGGATCACATCGAACTGATCGTGACCGACCTCATGCTCCCCGATGGCAGCGGCCTGGATGTCATCGCCCGCGCCCGCCGCTCGGCCCGCGTCCCCGCGCTCGTGATGACCGGCCTCGCCGCCGAGGGCGCCCGCCGCGCCCAGGGCATCCCCGACTGCCGAGTCCTGGCCAAGCCCTTCCTCCCCGAGGAATTGGTCGACGCCGCCGCGGCGCTACTCGCGACGGCGCCGCCCCGCCGGTCCAAGTGATCGCACTTGTGATCGCCCCTGTGATCGCCGACAGAAACGCCAAACGAAAACGGCCCCGACGAGCGCCGGGGCCGTCGAATCCTCATCATCCAGCCGCGGACGTGTCCGGGCTGAGTTGTGCTTACTTGGGCTGCTTCGGCTCGGTCTTGGAAGGATCGGCCGGCGTGGGGGCGACGCGGTTCCGCCCGGTGTCGACCGGCGATGCGTCGATCGTCACCGGGCCGCCCGAACCGATGCGGGTGTAGACCACCTCGAGGCTCTTGAACTCGCGCCCGTCGGTGGTGGTGTCGTACATCTCGTACACCATCTTGCCCTTCTCGGGGAAGCGGCTGACCGCCTTGTACTGCTTGACCTGACCCGTCATCGGGTCCGGGTACGCGCCCGACCACGTGATCGCGCCGTCCGCGCCACGGTCACCCGTGGTCATCATCATCAGGTTGCTCGCCGAGTCCATCCAGAGCGACTCGAACTTGCTGGTCAGCGTGTTGTAGCCGAAGTAGCCGATGCCCTTGAACGGCATCCCCATCATGTTGCCGCTGAACTCGCTCATGATGAACCGCCCGTCGAGCACCGGCGCGAAGTTGCTGGTGCCCTCGGACTTCATCCCCTCACCGCCCGGAGCCATCCAGAACGTGGTCACGGTCTTCCACTTGCCGACCATGTCCGTGGCGAGCCGCGCGTGCTGCTCGGTCACCTGGTTGGTCTTCTCCCACGCCTCCCACTGGGCCGCGGCTTCCGCGTCCATCGGGGGCTGGGCGTTCTTCTGACCACCGGCGTTCCCCGAGTCCTGAGCCGCGGCGAGACCGCAGCAGGCAACAAGGGCGAACAGGCCGGTCGAGAGTCGGGACATCTTCATCAAAGCACTCCTATGTGGCGTCCGATCGGGGGGTCGCGCCCGACGGGGCGGGCGCCCCGGGGCACGGTGGCGGGTCAATGGCCCGCGGCCGGGGCGGCCTTGTCGGACTTCTTCTGATCGGCTCCGGGACCCATGCGGGTGTAGGTAATCTCCATCACCTTGGTCAGAGAACCGTCCTCGGCGACATCCCACGCATGGAATACGTGGTTGGAGTGGTCCACCACCCGGATCTCCTGCTTCTGCTTCTTGGGCTGCCCCGTCATCGGGTCGGTGAAGGTCGCCCACAGCGTGAACACCTTCCCGTCCTCGCTGCACTCGCCCTTGGAGGTCTGCATCCCCGTGCTCATCGAGTCGAACCAGGTGCCCCAGTACTTGCCCTCCGTGTTGTCGTAGCCCATCGTGCTCTCGCCGGTGAAGGGCATCCCCATCGCCTCACCCTCGAACTTGCCGCGGAGCATGCGGCCGCCGAAATCCAACGTGCTGGTCATCACGCCCTTGGACTCCGCGGGCGGCGCATCGGGCGCCATCCAGTACTTCACCACCGCGTTCCACTTGCCCACCATCGGCGCCATGTGCTTGTGGTGCTCGCCGGGCGTCATGGCCTTCTGCCACGCCGCCATCATCTCCTCCTCGCTCATCGGCTGGCCCGGCGTCGCCACATCCTTCTTGGCGTCCTGATGGTGCTTGGTGCCGTCCTTGTGGACGTGGTCCTGAGCGAACGCCGCGGCGGGCAGAACCAGCAGGCCAGCGGCGAGAACGAGAGTGCGGATACGGACCATGGGGTGATAACTCCTGTGCGGTGACACCTCGGACGGCCGGGAGCCCGGGACGAATGACCCGATCAAGCTCCGAACCATGGCATGAGTATGCCGGACCCGCCGCCAGCCTGTCAAGCGGTTTCCGGACCTGAAATTTCCCGCCCGCGCCGCAACCCGCCGCCGGCCGCCCGGTATCGACATGGTGTCGGAGCCCCACACGGCCGCGTGCCGGTCGGGCTCCGCGACAGTGGGAGCGTGCCAACAGAGCGCCGGTGCGTGCACCGCACCAGCCGCCCGATCGACTCTGCGCCCGCACCTGCCAGAGATCGCCAGGCCCGGCGGCCCGCCACCCGCGACACACGCACGCGGCCCGCCCGGCGCGGGAGGCCGGCGGACGGATGACGACGGCGGCGCGCATCACGCGGGCGGAACTGCTCGGACGCATCGAGTCGGCACGCGCTGCCCTCCGCGCCTGCGACCTCTGCGAGCGCCGCTGCGGTGTGAACCGCGCGGCGGGCGAAGCCGGGCCCTGTGGACCGCTCACCGAATCGCGCACCTTCAAACGCCACCTCAGCTACGCAGAAGAGCCCGAGCTCTGCCCCAGCTACATGGTCTACTTCGCCGGATGCAACTTCCGCTGCCGCTTCTGCGTGCAGGCGCCCGAGTGCTTCGATCCCTTGATGGGAGCGACAGCGCGGCCGGATGAACTCGCCGCGGATGCTGCGCGGGCGGTGCGTGGGGGCGCCCGCATCATCAACCTCCTCGGCGGCGAACCCACCATCCACCTGCACACGCTGCTGGAGATGTCCCTCGCGGCGATGGACCGCGGCACATGGCCGCTCCCCCTCGCCATCAACACCAACATGTACATGACGCCGCAAGTCATCGACTGGCTCGACGGCGTCGCCTCGCTCTACATCGCCGACTTCAAGTTCGGCAGCGATGCTTGCGCGGCCCGCATCGCCGGCGTCTCGCCCTACGTCGACATCCTCAAACGCAACCTCACCCTCGCCGCGGCGGGCACACCGCTCATCGTGCGCCACCTGCTCATGCCCGGGCATGTCGCCTGCTGCTTCGAGCCCGTCGCCCGCTGGATCGCGGCCGAACTCCCCACCGCGAAGTTCTCGCTGATGACCGGGTACGTCCCCGCCTGGCGCGCTGAGGGAGACGCCGAACTGGGCCGCATGCTCCGCGGCGAGGAACTCGAAGAAGCCGAGGCGATCATCGATGAGCTGCGGCTCTGGGAGCGTGCGGCGTGAACGAAACCGGCAACACCGAGCCACGCGATGCCCACGAGATCCGCCGCCGCACCCGCTTCGGCCCGCACGATGCCGCCGGCGGCGATCATGCGGGCGCCGGCCTCGCGATCACGATCCGCATCGGGGCCGATGGCCGCATCTATTTCCAGGACATCACCGGCGCGCTGCTGCCGGTCGTCGATGCATTGCGGGGGATCGAAAGCGCAGCACAGCCCGCTCTCCGAACCACCGTGCAGGAGCAGGAATCATGACGAGCGATCCACGGACCGCCCAGGGCGGGAAGCAACTCACGATGCCGAAAGCCGGCGCAGCCACGGCCCCGCCGCGCCGGCCCGCCGTGCAAACCGGCCATGCGGACGATGATGAGCTGGCGCCGATCTCGATCGAGGCGCCCCCGCCCGGCAACGGCGGCCCCGCCGAGGGCAAACCGCGCCGCTTCTCCCCCAGCAGCGATGAGCTCGAACTGCTCATCCGCGCCCGCTACCCCGTGCTCTACATCGTCAGTTGGGAAGAACACCGCGTCGAAGCCCGCCTCCGCGACATCGCCCGCCAACGCGGCAAGGAGCTCTACACCTGGTCCGTCACCACCGGCCTTCGTCGCGCCGGCGATGCCGGCTCCCCCAACGACCGCCGCGGCCTCTCCGACCCCGTCGAGGCGATGGACAGCGTCATCCAGCACAAAGAGCCCGCGATCTACCTCTTCAAAGACCTCCACATGCTCCTCCGCCGCGAGGTCACCTGCCACACGCCCAACATCAGGAAAGTCCGCGAAGTCGCCCGCGGCCTCACCGACAGCTACAAGACCATGGTCATCGTCGGCCCGCGCATGGAGCTCCCCGCCGAACTCGAGAAGGACGTCACCGTCGTCGACTTCCCGCTCCCGACACAGGCCGACCTCGACAAACTCCTCACCAAGATCAGCGAGGATGTGAAGGACCACCCCGCGCTCAAGGTCGATCTCGACCCCGCCTCGCGCGAGGCCCTCGTGCAGGCAGCCGGCGGCCTCACACTGCAGGAAGCCGAGAACGTCTTCGCCAAGACCCTCGTCAACGATGGCAAGCTCACCGGCACCGATGTCTCCACCGTCTTCGCCGAGAAGCAGCAGATCGTCCGCAAGAGCGGTCTGCTCGATTACTACGACTCCTCGACGAAGATGGAAGAGGTCGGCGGCCTTGAAAACCTCAAGGACTGGCTCAAGCGCCGATCGAGCGCCTTCACCGAGCAGGCCAAAGCCTTCGGCCTGCCCGCGCCCAAGGGCGTGCTCCTCGTCGGTGTGCAGGGCTGCGGCAAGAGCCTGTGCGCCAAGGCCGTCAGCGAGCTGTGGCGCATGCCGCTGCTCCGCTTCGATGTCGGCCGCATGTTCTCGAGCCTCGTGGGCTCCTCGGAAGAGAACATCCGCCGCGCCATCGCCGTCGCCGAGAATGTCTCGCCCGCGGTCCTCTGGATCGACGAGATCGACAAGGCCTTCGCCGGCTCCAGCGGCTCGGCCCGCACCGACGGCGGCACCACCGCCCGCGTCATGAGCACCTTCCTCACCTGGCTCAGCGAGAAGACCAAGCCCGTCTTCGTCATCGCCACCGCCAACGACATCTCCCAGCTCCCGCCCGAACTCCTCCGCAAGGGCCGGCTCGACGAGATCTTCTTCGTCGACCTCCCCAGCGAAGAAGAACGCCGCGGCATCCTCGCGATCCACCTCGCCCGCCGCGGCCGCGACTTCAAGAACTTCGACCTGGGCCCCATCGTCGAGGCCGCCGACGGCTTCAGCGGCGCTGAGCTCGAACAGGCCGTCATCAGCGCGCTCTACGACGCCTTCTACGACGGCCGCGAGCTCAAGAGCGAGGACCTCATGAAGGCGGTCCGCGAGACCGTCCCGCTCAGCAAGACCATGAGCGAACGCATCGGCGAGCTCCGCGCCTGGGCCGCCGGCCGCGCCCGCCCCGCCTCCCGCGGCCCCGGCGCCGATGCCCCCGCGCCCCGCCGCAAGCTCGAAGTGTGACCACACTCCACGCGCCCACACAGCCGGACCCGCCCGGCGGAGGTTCAACCATGAGCACAGTCTGCGTCCTCGCCCCGGTCGTCGTCGGTTCCTGGCCCGTCATCTCCGCCGCGATCTTCGGCGCTGCGGCCGGCATGGGCTTCGCCACCGTCGAGGCCCACGAGGCGGGCTCCGATGTCCGCGCCGAGTCGAGCATCGACATCGATGTCCCCAACAGCGAGGTCATCAGCGACGAGATCGGTCACGGCCAGTCGATCGTGATCGAGCGCGACGGCGTCCGCGCTGAGTTTACGCACGACGACCGCGGCGGCTGCCGCATCTGCATGACCGGCCGGGCCAGCAAGCGCGAACTCGAACGCATCGGCCAGGAACTCGCCGGCCGCGTAGTCCAGCAGTTCGCGTACCACAAGCTCATGAGCGAGCTCAAGCAGCGCCGGTTCAGCGTGGTCGATGAGAAGGTCGGCGCGGACCAGTCGATCCAGGTGCGCGTGCGGCTGTCTTGAAGCGCGAAAGGAGCGACCCATGAAGAAGCCCGAGATCGACATCTCGATCGACAAAGACGGCCAGGTCCGCATCAAGGTCCACGGCGTCAGCGGCGAGGAGTGCCTCAAACTCACCGATGCGATCCGCGAGATCGTCGGCATCGAGGTCAGCCGCCAGCTCACCACCGAGTACTACGGCACGCCCGGCGGTGTACGGATCGATGCGCAAGTGCAACAAAGGAACTAGTCCAGCAGCGGAACTAGTGCAGCAGAGGACCGAGTCCAGCAGCGGAAGTTGATCCGGCCGACCGATTGCACGGAAGCGCACGCGAGCCACTCCGATGGAATGCCCCAACTGCGAGTTCCAGAACATCCCCGGCTCACGCGGCTGCGTGCGCTGCGGGTCACTCTTGGACCTCTCGGGGTTGAGTGTCGAGCCGCCGCGCGCTGCGGCGACCGCCGTCGGCCGCGTCGCCGAGCGCACCGCCCGCCGCACCCGCGCTGCCGCCTCCCGCGCCGGCCGCATCGCGCTCCGCCGCCGCCCGGCAGCACGCATGCTCCCCAGCGCGAGCACCTCGCTCCTTCTCTTGGCCGCCGTCCCCGGCCTCGCCCAGTGGCGCCGCGGCAACAAACGCCTCGCCAGGGGCATCGTCGTTGCCTGGTCCATCGCGGTCCTCCTCGCAATCTACTTCCACGGCACCTTCCTGGGCTGGTGTGCCGCGATGGCCATCCTCGGCATCCACAGCGCCTCGGTCTCGCTCCTGCTCATGAACGATCTCGAGCGACTCTCGCTGCCGCGCCGGGCGTTCGTCGGCCTGGGCATCTCGCTCACACTCCTCGTCACCGTCTACTTCCCCACCTGGTGGTTTATCAGCGGCTTCGCCCGGCTCGCGCCCATGAGCAGCGTCGTCGATGGCGACTGGCTCTCGCAGGGCGATCTCTTCGTCACCAGCGGACGCTGGACCACCCAGCGCGATGCCATCCCCCGCAGCGCGATCGTCCTGTATGAGATCCCGCCCATGGGCGGTGGCGCACTCGTGATCCAGCGCACCCGCAACATCGAGCGCATCATCGGTGTCCCCGGCGACACCATCGAGTTCAGAGAGAACCGCATCATCGTCAACGGCGTCGAGCTCGAAGGGCCGGTGGCCCCGCTCCGAGATCCATCGAGCCTGACCGGCGTGTGGACGGTCCCGCCCAACCACTACGCGCTGCTGCCGCCGCTCGAGCTCTGGGGGCGTCAGCGGGGTGTCGGCGTGATGCGCGATGACCTGCGCAACCTGTCCAGAAGCGCGGTGCTCGTGCCGCAGGAGCGCATCGCGGGAAGACTGCTTGCGCGGATGCGGCCGCTGGGAGCGCCCATCGTGCCGCAACGAGCTGAACCCGAGCCCGCCGCGCCCGCGGCAGAGGACGCACCATGACCGGACGCTTCCGCAACCTCGAAGTCCCCCGCGCCGATCTCGCCGAGCGCGAAAGGGCCGAGCAGCTCAACGCCGGCCGGCACACAGCGCAGTCGATGCAACCGGCGCACGCCGGCGTCGAGATCCGCACCGGCCGCCATCACATGGACGAGGCAATCGAGGAGCACCGCCGCCGCCACTGGGAACCCGCCCTCCGCCTCTACACCCGCGCGCTCGGCGACGACCGCCGCCTCACCGCCGCGTGGGTGGGGCAGGTCCAGATGCTCATCGAGCTGGGCGAGTACCACGAGGCCCGGGTCTGGGCCGACAAGGCCCTCGAGATCTTCCGCAACAACGGCGACCTCCTCGCCGCGAAGGCGGTTGCGCACCTCCGCGATGAAGAGTTCGAGCCCGCGATGCAGGCCAGCGACCGCGCGGTCGCCGCCCCCGGATCGGATGCGCTCCGCTGGATCAGCCGCGGTGAGGTCATGCTCAAACGCGAAGCCCGCCGCGCCCGCGACTGCTTCGAGAGGGCGATCACCGAGCCCGCCGCGATCTGGTTCGACCGCGTCGCGATCGCCTGGGTCTATCTGCGCCACGAAGCCCCCGCCGCGGCGGCCGAATACGCCCGCCGCGCGGTCGAAGCCCAGCCCGGCCATGTCGCCCCCTGGCTCGCCCTCGCGATGAGCCAGCGCGATATGGGCATGCTCGCCCAGGCCCGCGAGAGCTACGCCCGCTGCCTCGAGATCGAACCGGGATACGACGAAGCGCGGCTCGGATTGATCCGGGCGAGCGTCGGCCCCGCCGCGGGGCTGATGGCCCGCATCCGCGGCACGCTGCGCCGCAAGTAAGCACCGAACGAACCCACGCCCCACATCCCACACCCCACGCCCGTTCCCCCCACACCACCCCGGAGCGCACCCCTTGAGGCTCGAAACCATCATCGCCAGCGCCCGCCGTCACAACGCCAGCGATATCCACATCCTCGCCGGCATGCCCGCCATGTTCCGCATCGCCGGCGACATCATCCCCGCCAAGGGCGATGCCCTCGCCCCCGCGGTGATCGACTCGATGATCCGCGGCGTCCTCAACGACGATCAGATCCGCCGCCTCGAAACCGAGTGGCAGCTCTGCGTCTCCATGACCTTCCCCGATTCCGGCCGCGTCCGCATCACCGTCTACCGCCGCAACAGCGCGTACGAATTGTGTATCCGCATGAGCGAGCTCGCGATCCGGACCCGGGCTGAGCTCGGCCTCCCCGCCGTGGTGGAAGAGCTCGCGCGAAAGCCCCACGGCCTCGTGCTCGTCACCGGCCCCACCGGCATGGGCAAGACCACGACCTTCAACTACATGATTGACCAGATCAACGCGGAGCGCTCCGGCAAGATCATCACCATCGAAGACCCGATCGAATACGTCCACCGCTTCAAGCGCTCGATCGTCGTGCAGCAGGAAGTCCTGACCGATGTCCACAACTTCGGCACCGCCCTGCGGCACGTGCTGCGTCAGGACCCCGATGTCATCGGCATCGGCGAGATGCGCGACCAGGAGACGATCCACACGGCCTTGCTCGCCGCGGAAACCGGCCACCTCGTGATCGCCACCCTCCACACCCCCGGCGCGGCCGATGTCGTCCAGCGCCTCGTGTCATCGTTCGACGGCGCTGCGCAGAACGAGGTCCGCTTCCTCCTCGCCAACACGCTCCAGGGCGTCGTCTCCCAGCAGCTCCTCCCCCGCGCCGGCGAACGCGGCCTCGTCCTCGCGTCCGAGATCCTCGTCGAGAACCAGGCCGTGCGCCACCACATCCGCGAGAACTCGCTCCACCAGCTCTACAGCGAGATGCAGGGCGGCCGCAAGCTCGGCATGCAGACCCTGGAGCAATCGCTCCTCGACCTCTACCAACGCGGCGAAATCACCTACGACACCGCCCGCAGCATGGCCCGCTACCCCGACCTCTTCAAGACGCGAACGCCCGCGAAGGCGTCGTGACCCCCGCTCAACGTGGCACCGAATGTCGGCTCGGCGACATCGGTGCTTCCCAAGCTCCACATCACGCATTGCACACCCCGCTGGCGCAGTACCTTCTTCGCGATTCAGGCTTCCTATAGGTCCCATAGGTCCTATAGGACCTATAGGTCCTATAGGACCAATTCCCACCGACCCCCACGCGATCCATCCACCCTCCCACCGTCGGTACCATGAAGCGGCCGCTTTCGAGCGCTCAAAGGCCTCTTGTCGACGACACCAATCCCATCGCTCGGAGCGTGCAAGTGAACCTCGATGACGCCCTTGAATCAATCGCCGAGCGTATGAAAGCCGAGGGCCTGCTGTTGAGACCGGCCGATGATGAGGCGATAGCGATCGCTGAACAGAGGCTCTCGGTCAGATTCCCGGCGTCCTACAGACAATTCCTGCGCAAGGTCGGCGGTGCGGCCGTCAAGGCCAGAGAGATCTTCGGGATCCATGGAGCCGCATCGGATGCGGACCGCGTGATGACAGTGGTGGATGTGTCGGGGTACCTGGAAGAACTGGAATCAAACGAGACTGCTGCCGTCGTGATCAGCGACGACGGATTCGGAAACTACTACATGATGCGATGCCCAATCGATCGGGATCAGGATGAGGTGCCGGTACGCTTCTGGGTCAATGCCACCGATGATGCATCGAAGATCGTGGCGCCGTCATTCGAAGTCTTCCTGATGACACATCTGCAGCCGTAGCCCCCTCACCTCAGGAACGGCGGGTTGCCCGGGCACGGCTTGACCCCGTTCGCATCCAGCACAAGGGCGGTTCGTGGCGCGGCGGTCAACCTCCCGCTGAAGCCTCTATCGCGACGAGGGAAGTTCATCGGGGCGCGGGAGCTGGCGGCCGTGCCGCGCATTAAGCACCCGCACCGTGCGATCATCGTCGTCGATGGTGAAGAGGAGCAGAAAGCCGTCGATGTTGAGGGCCCGTAGCTCGAAAGGATGATGCCCGCTCTCCGGCGCTTTCGGGCACCGACGGGGCATGGATCCGAGCGTATCGGCCGCGGCCAGGACGCGCGAGAGCCAGCGCGCGGCGTTCAGCGGAGCCTCCGCCTCCACCGCGATATAGGCGGTCTGCTCGTCGATCCGCGCCAACGCCTGGTCGGTGATGATGACGCGGTAGCTCAAGCGTCGAGGTTCAGGCCGTGCTTGTCGGCGATACCACGGATGCCTTCACGAAAGTCGCGAACGCGGCCGGCCTTCACATCCTCCACGCCGCGGTCGATGGCGGCGAGATTCTCGGCGAGCTCGGCCTTCTCCATCAGCGCATCGAAGGCGCTGGGGCTCAGCACGACGGCATCAGGCTCGCCATTGCTGGTGACAAAGAGGGGCCGCCCCGTCTCCTTGAGCCGGTCCAGGCGTTCGCGCATGTTCTGGCGGAGGTCAGAAAAGGTCGTGATGTCGCTCGTGCGGGTCATAGGCCCTCCATCGGCCATGTACAGCAGATTGTACAATCATCGCATCTCCTGACCCGGGATTCAAGCTATTCGTTCCAGAAAGGGACCATCCCATAGCGTCGTTTATGGGCAATGTTCGGGTTGCCGGCAAGGAGGCCGTTCATGACGAGTCCCTTGCGTTGGGCTACGGACCGCGAAGCCACCCCGCTCCACTTCATCACCCCAACCCCCGAACACCCACACGCCACCACCACCCGATCTATCCGTCCTATAGGTCCTATAGGACCCATCCCCGCCACCCCAGCACCGCCACCCGCCCCCCACACCGGCCCCCCCACCGGCCCCCCCATCCATAAACTCCCCCTCGGCCCGCTCAATTTCCCCGATCCCGGAGCGACTCCCGGGAACGCGAAAAGCGGGGTGCGATGGTCACGGTCGATCGGACACGCGACCACGGGGACTCGCAAAGCTTCCACCCCGCGGCACGGATCTTAGAATCACCAAGGTGGAGGTGGGTGTGGTCGTGCCACCTGCCGTGAACTACGCAGAGGGAATCAGGAATGGATGAGCCACGCTCCCTCGATAGCCTCTTCAAGGAGAAGCTGTTCCGCATTCCCGACTACCAGCGGGGATACGCGTGGCAGATCGAGCAACTCAAGGCGTTCTGGGAGGACCTGATCAATCTGTCGCCGAACCGCTCCCACTACACGGGCGTGCTGACGCTAAAGCAAATCCCAGCGGCGGAGGTTGAAGAGGACGACAAGGAGTACTGGCTCGTCGATGACCACTCCTACAAGCTTTACCATATCGTCGATGGCCAGCAGCGACTGACGACGTTCGTCGTGTTCCTCCAGGCGTTTGTCGAGCTGGTCAGAAACCTGCCGGAGAACGCCAACAAGCCTGATAACGAGGTGTTCATCTCGGACAGCCTGAACATGGCGGCCGTCTGCGACAAGTACCTCTACCGCATTAAGCCGACGGGCGACCGATTTCGGACGTACAAGTTTGGCTACACGACGGACAACCCGAGCGACCGGTATCTGCGGCACCGCATACTCAACGAGCCGGGCGGCGGGACGGTCGCTGAGACTTTCTACACCCTGAACTTGAGCAACGCGAAGCGGTACTTCAGCGGCCAGCTCTGCGATCTGCATGCCCGATACGGGACAGAGGGGATCCAAGATGTCTACAAGAAGCTGACAAAGCGGTTTCTGTTCAATGAGTACGTGATCAAGGACGAGTTCGATGTTTTCGTCGCCTTTGAGACGATGAATAATCGCGGCAAGAAGCTCTCCGACTTGGAGCTGCTCAAGAACCGCCTCATCTATCTGACCACGCTCTACGACGACCACGAACTCGACCTATCCGAGCGAAAGAGCCTCCGCGATGCCGTCAACGACGCTTGGAAAGAGGTGTATCACCAGCTCGGCCGCAACAAGTCGCGCCCGCTCAATGACGACGATTTCCTCCGGGCCCACTGGACGATGTACTTTAAGTACTCGCGGAAGACCGGCCGCGACTACATCCAGTTTCTGCTTGACGAGCAGTTTACGCCCCAGCGGATCCACAAGAAGGTTGTCCACGATATTGAGCTGGAAGATGCCCAAGAGCAGAGGGCGTTAGCCGATCTGGAGGAGGCCGAGGGCGAGAGCGGCGAGGTCGATACTGACGTGGGGTCAGATCCGAAGCCCACCGCCCACCTGCGGCCGACAGAGATCCGCGACTTCGTCATAAGTCTTCGGGAGTCGGCTGTGCACTGGTTCACTTCGTTCTATCCGCATCTTGCCGACTCGCTCTCACCCGCCGAACGCCAATGGCTTGAGCGCCTGAACCGCGTGGGAATGGTGTACTTCAGGCCACTGGTCATGGCGATTTTGAAGCGCGTGCCTTGCGAGGCTGAAAGGATTTGCGCGTTCAGAGCCATCGAGCGGTTCATCTTCATTGTATTCCGCCTGACATTGGCTCGAGCTAACTACGGGAGTAGCGAGTTCTACAACGCGGCTCGCTCCGTAGATTCGGGAGAACTTGGTACTGACAGCCTCATCGGACGACTCGATCGCGCCATGGCGTGGATCTTCAACGATAATGGCACTTTCGACTGCTCTGAGTTTCATGTTGTCCTCGGAAAGAAGTTCGACGCTGGCAGCGGGTACTACGGCTGGACCGGGCTGAGGTACTTCCTCTACGAGTACGAACTGAGTCTTCAATCGGCAAGCCGGCAGCAGAAGGTCACTTGGGAGGATCTGCTCAAGACCGAGAAGGACAGGGTCTCGATCGAGCACATCTACCCCCAGACGGAGACGGCCGAGTGGCGTGTTCTATTCGGAGAGCTTGAGGAGGACCAGAGGTCCAACCATGCGGGCAGCTTAGGCAACCTGCTCTTGTTGTCCCAATCTATCAACTCGTCCCTCCAGAACGATAGTTTTTCCTCGAAGAAGCAGCCGAAGCAAGGCGCGGATGGTGCGAAACTGCGAAACGGCTATTCCGACGGCTCTCATTCCGAGATCGAGGTGTCGGCGTGCGCCCAATGGGGGCCGGGCGAGATCCGCGACCGCGGTCTCCGACTGCTCCGTTTCATGGAGCGCCGGTGGAGCTTCAAGTTCGCGGATGACCGAGAGCGAGAAATGCTGCTCTTCCTAAGACCGGCAGACGAGGAGGAATGATGGTCGATCAAGGAAGCAAAGGCTAAACCTGCCTAAGCAGCAGGCACCTTGTATTTTATGCGTTCTCCGATTCAATGTCCTTTTCAGAGTTAATATTTGCGAGATACGAGTCTAGGACGGAGGTCGTGAGGTGGCGCGATTGGCGATGCCGAAAGGTGCAATCCATTTTCCCTGAGAATGAGTATTGTACAGCAAGTGCCGCCCTAGATGTCGAAGGTCCCTTAGCTCCGGTACTCCACGAGAACCCCTGGTCGCAGAGCAATCCGGCCGCCCCTCACCTCAACAACGGCACATTCTCCACAATCTCCAACCCAAACGCCTCCAACCCCGGCAAACTCTTCGGGTGGTTCGTGAGCAGCCGCAGCTTGCCGAGCCCCAGATCCCGCAGGATCTGGCCGCCCACGCCGTACTGCCGCAGGTCCATCGGCATCGTGTTGTGGCCCTTGCCCGGAGCGCTGTGCAAGTCGGGCGTATCGACGTCGCGTGTGTGCGGCGAGCGCAGGCTCTGCAGGTGCGATTCCAGGTCCGGCTCGGTCGAGGGCCACTGCCCGCTGGTCCGCAGGTACACAATCGCGCCGCGGCCTTCCGCCTGGATCGCCCGCATTGCGAACTGCAGCGTGTCCCCGGTCGCGCCGTCGGCCGAAGAATCCAGATCGCCGAAGACATCGCCCAGCAGGTGCCGGCGGTGCATCCGCACCAGCGTCGGCACCGAGGCCGACATCGGCTTCTTCCGCGAAGTCGTGCCCGCATCGGGCAGTCCGCCGACATCACCCACCGTCAGCACCAGGTGCGGCAAGGGATCAACCAGGGAGTCGTACAGGATCGCGTTGAAATCGCCGTAGCGCGTCCGGATCCGCCGGCCCTCGTGCGGCTCGAGCCGCTTGACCAGGCTCTCCCGCGCCAGCCGGTGCTGGATGATCTGCGCCACCGAGCACATCTTGATGGTGTGCTCCGCGCAGAACTTCTCGAGGTCCGGCACCCGCGCCATCTCGCCATCGGGCCGCATGATCTCGATGATGCACGCCGCGGGATACAGCCCCGCCAGCCGGCACAGATCGACCGACCCCTCGGTCTGCCCCGTGCGCACCAGCACACCGCCATCGCGCGAGCGCAGCGGGTTCACGTGCCCGGGCCGCACGAAATCATCGGGCCCGAACTTGGGGTCGATCGCCATCTGGATACACCGCGCCCGCTCCTTGCTCGACACCCCGGTGGTCCCGCCGTGCCGGTGGTGCAGATCGATCGACACGGTGAACGCCGTGCCGCGCACCGTCGTGTTCACATTCGACTGCGGGTGCAACTGCAGCCGATCACAATCCGCCTCGGTCAGCGAAAGACACAGATACCCCAGCGCATTCCGCAACATGAACGTCACCGCCTCGGGCGTGACGAATTGCGCCGGCAGGACCAGGTCCCCCTCGTTCTCGCGGTTCTCGTCGTCGGTCAGGACGACCATCTTGCCGGCGCGGATGTCGGCGATGATCTCTGGGATGGAGGCAAACGGCATGGGGCGGGTCTCTCCGCCGCGGCGAGTTCCCGATCCGGGCCGCCGAGGCGGACCATAATAGAGGGCCGCGCCCGGCAACCCGCCGGCCCACAGCGCGCTGCTCGCCAGGGAGGACAGAACATGCAGATCCGGTGGTTCGCGGTGTGTCTACTCAGCGCCTTCCTCACAGCCGCGGCCGCGCCCGCGGCCTTCGCCCAGGGCTGGATCGTCGCCGAGGGCGGCGGCAACGATAACCAGGGCCCCTGGGCCGAACGCCTGTTCCGGTTGCTCGTGGAACGCGGCGGCTCCGGCTCGGCCGTCGTCCTCGCCGCGGTCGAGTGGCAGGAAGACCCGCGTCCCGAACTCCTCCGGAAACTCGGCGCCAAGAGCAGCACCAAGTTCGTCGTCGATCAGACCGCCGCGCAGAGCGGCGCGGCGGCCAAGAGCATCGAAGCCGCCCGCGTAGTCTGGATCGCCGGCGGCGATCAGAGCCGCTACGTCAACTGGTGGCGCAACACCGCGATCGAGAACGCGATCCGCTCGGTCGCGCAGAAGCAGGGCGTCGTCGGCGGCACGCGCGCCGGCTGCGCCATCCTCGGCGAGTGGACCTACGACGCGCAGCGCGGCTCGCTCAGCCCGCGCGAGATTCTCAAAGATGCGCGGCACGGCGATCTCACCCTCACCCGCGGCTTCCTCGGCCTCGTGCCCGGCGTCCTCTTCGACACGCACTTCACCGAACGCGGCCGCCTGCCGCGGATGGCGGTGATGCTCGCTTCGATCAACATCGACCACGGCCAGACGCCGGTCTGCTACGGCGTCGACCCGCGCACCGCGCTGGTCGTCGGGCCCGATGGCATCGGCGAGGTCATCGGTGAGGGCACGGTGACGGTGCTGCGCTGGACCGATGCAACCTCGGCGCGGCTCGAGCCGGGCAAACCGCCGAGCATCCGCAACATGAGCTACGCGCGGCTCGCCGAGGGCGCGAAGGTGGAAGTGAAGACCGGCCGCGTAACAGCGCGGCCGGCGGGCGTCCGTCCGCGCGAGGCCAGCACGTGGCCAATGCTCGCCGAGCCCCTCACCGTCACCGGCAGCGACGCGCCCGCGCCGACCGTCGACGGCGCCGCGATCTCGACCCAGACCTTCGAACCCCGCATGGTCTGGGAGCACCTGGTCGTTGTCGGCCGCGCGCTCGCCCGCGGCGGCAGCCTGGGCATCCTGCTGGATGAGCAGTCGAGCGCCACGCTGACGGGCGATTCGCTCAGCGTCCCCGCCGAGAGCGGCGCGGCGGTGGTTGTGATCGACGCGCGTCTCGCGGATCAGGCCGCGGTCATCCGCGATGATCGCCGCGGCCCGGTGCATCTCGAGAACGCCACGCTCCACCTGCTCGCCCCCGGCGAGACGCTCGAGGCCAGCCCCGCCGCGGCCCCCGCCAACCCCTGACCACGAAATCCCGCGGCCGGCCTTCCCAATCAGCCTCGGGAGGCCCGCCATGCTCGGAACCGTCATCTCGATCGCGCTCACACCGGTCAAGCTGCCGTGGTGGCTGTACAACGGCCTGTGGTGGGCCTTCGACACCCGCAAGCCCATCCATATGAACACACGCGGCGCGGCCGCGCGACCCCAGGAGGGGAACGCAGCGCCCGCCGCAGAAGCGACGCCGGTCACGGGTCCGGCCGCGGCGGGGGCGCAGGACCACGCGTTCCAGGTCATCGATTCGCGCCGACGCGAGCAGCGGCCGCTGCGGCCGCGGGTGCTTCTCATGCTGGGGTATCTCGCGACGCTCGCGGCTTCGGGCCTGTCGGGCGGCATCAGCGCGATCCTTGTGAACGAAGGCCAGATCACCGAGCCGCGCGCCTGGATGACCTGGGGCTGGGTGACCGCCGCGGCCGCGGTCGTCACGCTCTTGATGGTGCGGATCGCGGCGGGTCGGATCGATCGGCGGCGCGCCGCCGGCCTCCCCTCGCTGGGGCAACGCGTGAAGTGCGCGGCGGCGGGCTCGGCCGGGAAGGTCGGGAGTTGCTGCCGCAATGCGGCGAAGGGGGCGGCGATGGGCGCGGGTCGAACGGCGGTGCGGGCTTCGTGTCGCTGCGTGGACCGCGGCGCCGCGTGGGTCCGCGCCAACGAGCCGGCGATCAAGGCCCGGGCGCAGGCCGCATCGATCAAGGCCCGCAGGGTGTGGAACGAGCTCAAGTCGCCGGTGCAGCCGGCGTCTGGCGGCGCGGCCCGGCCGAGTTCCGAACGGGCGGCGTGATCGCGGCCGCGAATCCTGTTAATCTCCGATCATGGAGATGACGCCCCAGCGCTGGAAGAACACCTCCGGCTTCCTCGCCGATGTGTTCGGGCACATCAAAGGCCCAGACGGCGATGCGCAGCTCGCCACGCTGATGGACCGGGCCGTGAAGGCCGGGCTGCCGGATATCGCGGTCTCGCCCGATGTCGGCCGCCTCCTCAAGATGCTCACGATGATGGTGACCAGCGATGCGACCTCGCGCGGGCGCGTGATCGAGGTCGGCACGCTCGCGGGCTACTCGGGCATCTGGATCTCCCGCGGCCTGTCGTACGGCGGACGGCTCTTCACGATCGAGGCCGAGGACAAGCACGCCGAGTTCGCGCGGAACGAGTTCGAGGCAGCGGGCGTGCTGGGCACGGTGCAGCTCATCCCGGGGCGCGGGCTCGATGTCCTGCCGCGGCTGGCCGATGAGATGGGCCCGCAGTCGATCGACATGGCGTTCATCGATGCGGTGAAGACCGAGTATTTGGACTACACGCGGTACCTCAAGCCGATGCTGCGCACCGGCGGGCTGCTGGTGGCGGACAACGCGCTGGGCTCGGGCAACTGGTGGATCGATGACCCCAAGGGCTCGAATGACAGCCGCGATGCGATGGAAGAGTTCTGCCGCGCGATCGCCGCGGACCCGGATTTCGAGAGCGCGTGCGTTCCGATCCGGGAGGGTGTGCTGATGGCGCTGAAGGTGCGGTGAGAGGGACCCGCGTGTTGACCTCTCAGCGGCGCCGTCGCGCTGCAAACGCGCACGCCGCGAGCAAGACGGCAACGCCGCCCGGCGCCGGCACCAGCGTGTACGCGTACCCCGAGCGACCGTTGGCGAGCTCGAAGTAGAAGGCGAAGCTCCCGGAGTCGTCGAGCGCATCGACCGAGAGATCGAGCGCGGTGACGGTCGAGCCGAAGAGCGCATCGCCCGAGCGGATGAGCTCGGTGGTCGCGCCGCCGGTGTTCGTCGCGAGCACGGTCTGACCGTTCTGCAGGAAGGCCGAGAAGAGCACGGAGCCGCCGTCGTTCACGCTGACGCGGCCGAGGTTCACCAGCGCTTCGCCATCGAGCACGGGATTGATCAGCGTGCGCGAGCCGTTCTGGTAGAGCAGGATGGTTTCGCCGCCACCGTTGCGCGCCTCGCCGATGACCGCGGCGTTGCCCGAGCCCGAGGCCGCGAAGGTGCCGTCGATGCTGGAGATCCCCTGCGAGACATCGAAGGCGTCGATGATCGGCGCGACCTGGCTTGTCGCCGGGTCGAAGCGCCACACGCGGGTCGAGGCCTGCGAGATGCGGGCGGTCTGGAAGAGCGCGGAGCCGTCGTCGAGCGCCGCGGCCGAGAAGATGCGGTTGAACTGCCCGGGCTCGACGCCGTTGGGCGTGCCGGCGGTGATGGGCGTGTCGGAGGTGGTCGGGCCGTAGCGGAACGCGTTGCCGTTCGCGCGGGTCACACCGAACTGGCCCGCGGCGTTCATGCCGCGGACGAAGAAGTTGTTGTTGAAGGAGCCCGCGGGGCCGGGGAGCGATTCGAACTGCGCCGACCCGCCGCTGTCGACGGTGCGGACGAAGCTTTCGGCGACCGAGCCGAAGTTGAGACGGGCGGACGCGTACGCCACACGGCCCTGGGCGTTGACGCCGAGGCTGGTGATCGATTCGTTGAGCGTCGCGAGCGTCTGCGTGCCCTGGCCGGCGGTCCACAGGCGGATCGACTGTGTTGAGGAGAGCGGGTTGTCGGCGGAGGCGAAGGCGACGAGCCCGCCATCGGCGACGGCGTAGCGGGTGCGGTCGACGAGGTTGATGGGGTCGCCAAGCGAGCGGCTGAAGACGAGTTGGGCGTCGATGTCGGCGAGGGCCGCGCTGCAGCACGCCGCCGCGGCCAGCCCGGCCACTCCCCAACGGATGCCCCGACGGACGTCACGAATGCCCGAAGCCGCACGGATCGACATGTGGTTGCTCTCTCTCTTCCTCAAACGAACTCGAAGGCCACGCACCATCCGGCGGAGTGAACTCCCCGGATGGAGGAGCAGGGATTATGCCATGTTCGTGGCGGTCGGCAAGGGCGTGGTGGCTGCGGCGGGGCGCCACGGGCCGGGCGTACATCAACCGGACGCGGTGCGGGCAGGGTTATTGGCCGCGGGCTGGTGGTTGTGTGTGGCGGGGTGGTGTGAGGCGGCGGTGCGAGCGCTGGTCGCGGATTGCTGCGCGGCGGTGTGGGTGGCGACGGAGTTCGTGGCCGCGGTGGCCTGATGGTGGTGGTCCGCGAGGCGGCTCTGGTGCGCGGGGGCGGGGTCGGGGGTGTCGCGTGCGGCTCGGCGCGGGGCGCGGCCGGCGGGGGCGATGGCGCGGAGGAGGGTGGTGGCCGCGCGGCGCTTCT
>JBDZUZ010000217.1:0-4908 GCA_040255445.1 Planctomycetaceae bacterium
CGAGAACCGCCTGGCCGGGCGCGTCGCCGGACCGGCCGGGGGCCCGCGGCGGCCGGGGGGAGGGCGACCCGGGGGGGCGGGGTGGGGGTGGTGATGGCCGCCGGGGCGGCGTCGGGGGTAAGGGCGATGGTGGTGAGACCGGCGGCGGTGAGGGTGGAGAGGGCGGCCGGCCAGGGTTCGAGGCGGGCGTAGGGGATGTGGAGGGCGAGGCCTATCGAGACGCGGATGGACTTGCGGTAGAGGGGGTCGCAGCAGCCGGGGCTGAGGAAGATGGCGGTGGGTGAGGGTTCGCCGGGTTGGGGGACGCCGGCGAGGGCGGCGAGGGTGCGGAAGGCGGCGCCGACGTTTTCGGAGTTGGTGAGGTCTTCGAGAACGAGGGCGGCGCGGCAGGTCTTTGCGAGGGCGGCGGGGTCGGGGTGGGGGCTGTGCCGGCCGCAGGCGAGGACGCCGCGGTGGAAGGGGTAGCCCACGATCGATTGGAGGATGGCGCGGGGGCAGGTGTAGATGGGGAGGTTGGCGGGGATGCGGGGGAGTAGGGGGTCGGGCGAGGCGGCATCGGCGGCGAGGCGCTCTTCGTCGATGAGGATGGAGGTGGTGACGCCGGGGGCGCGGAGCATCTGGCGGACGGTGTAGTCGCCTTCGGCGATGCAGCGGGGGGCGAGGCCGGTGGCCTCGGCGCGTCGGAGCTCTCCATCGGTGAGGTTTCGGTAGTCGGCGATGCGGGGGTCATCGGGGTCGGTGATGGGGATTGTGCGTGGGTCGGGCATTGGGTGGACCGATGGATTGGGGCCGGGGCTGGGGTTCTGCGGAGCGGCCGCTACAGTCGGGCCCGGCGGGGATTGCCGCGGGATACGAGAAGATCGGAGCGTGCGGATTTGGATCTGTGGCAGGCGATCGTGCTGGGGCTGGTGGAGGGGATCACCGAGTATCTGCCGGTGAGTTCGACCGGGCATCTGATTCTGGCGTCGAGCCTGATGCGGCTGGATGACCCTGAGGTGAAGGCCTCGGTTGACACTTTCACGATCGTGGTGCAGGGCGGGGCGATTTTGGCGGTGCTGGGGCTGTATTGGCCCAGCGTGCTGCGGATGCTCAAGGGGCTGGCGGGGAAGGACCCGGGCGGGTTCCGGCTGGCGGTGAACCTGTTCGTCGCGTTCCTGCCGGCGGCGGTGCTGGGCGTGCTGCTGGATGACTGGATCGAGGCGAGGCTGTTCTTCATCGGGCCGGTGGTGGCAGCGCTCGCGCTGGGCGGTGTGTTCATGCTCGTGGTGGAGCAATGGCGGCGCGGGCGGTTCGGGCTGGTGCGGCGCGGGTCGCAGGAGGAGTTGACGGAGGTGACGCTGCGGCAGGCGCTGTTCATTGGCTTGATGCAGTGCATCGCGATGTGGCCGGGGACGAGCCGCTCGATGATGACGATCGTGGGCGGGGTGATCGCGGGGCTGAGCCCGAAACGGGCTGCGGAGTTCAGCTTCCTGCTGGGGCTGCCGACGCTGGGCGGGGCGACCGTCTACAAGATGCTGAAGAACCTGAAGCACGCCGAGGAAACGGGCACGCCCAACTTCATCGAGCAGCTGGGCTGGACGCCGATCCTGGTCGGCATCGTGGTGGCGACGATCTCCGCGGCGATCGCGGTGAAGTGGCTGGTGGGGTTTTTGAACAAGCACGGGCTCGCGCCGTTCGGGTGGTATCGAATCGCGATCGCGGCGGTGCTGCTGGCGCTGGCGTTGGCGGGGATCGTGCGGGTGGCGCCCGAGACAACGGGCGAGCTCGATGATCAGTCGCGGCAGGTTGAGGTATCGAACTGGCCCGAGGGCGCGGATGCGAGGAGCGCAGCGCCGCGGGTTGAGGAGGGTGCGCGGTGACGGGCAAGGCGGCGGCGAAGAGCGGTGCGAGAGCGGGCGACAAGGCGAGCGCCAAGTCGGGAGCGAATCGGGGCTCGACGAGCTTTCCCAAGGAGAAGATCCGCGCGGTGCTGCTCGAGGGTGTGCACGAGGCCGCGGCGGAATCGCTGCGGGCCGATGGGTGGCAGGTGGAGATGCTGCCGGGTTCGCCGGATCCGGCGAAGCTGATGAAGCTGGCGGCGGAGGCGCACCTGATCGGCCTGCGGAGCAAGACGCGGCTGACGGAAGAGATCTTCGCGAACGCGCCGCGGCTGCTGGCGGTGGGGGCGTTCTGCATCGGGACGGATCAGGTTGATCTCGCGGGCGCGCGGCGGCGCGGGGTGCCGGTGTTCAACTCGCCCTTCTCGAATACGCGGAGCGTGGCGGAGCTCACGATCGCGGAGGTGATCTCGCTGTACCGCCGGCTGACGGAGAAGAGCCAGCAGATGCACGCTGGGCTGTGGGACAAATCCGCCGCGGGCGCGCACGAGGTGCGTGGTCGGACGCTGGGGATCGTGGGGTACGGGCACATCGGCGCGCAGGTCTCGGTGCTGGCCGAGTCGCTGGGGATGCGCGTGATCTACCACGACATCGTGCCCAAGCTGCCGCTGGGAAACGCGCGGCAGGTCAAGAGCCTCGGCGATCTCCTGAAAGAGGCGGATGTCGTCACGCTGCACGTGCCCGATGTCGAGACGACGGTGGGGATGATCGGCGCTGCGCAGATTAAGAAGATGAAGCCGGGTGCGTGCCTGATCAATAACGCGCGGGGGCGGGTGGTCGAGATGGAGGCGCTCGCCGAGGCGCTCAAGAGCGGTCGGCTGGGCGGGGCTGCGCTGGATGTGTTTCCAGTGGAGCCTTCCGCGCGGGGCGAGGCTTTCGAGAGCCCGGTGCGCGGTTTGCCCAATGTGATCCTGACGCCGCACATCGGCGGGAGCACGGAGGAGGCGCAGGAAGCGATCGCGCTGGATGTGACGCAGAAGATGCTCAAGTTCGTGAACATCGGCTCGACGACGGGGGCGGTGAACATGCCGCAGGTCGAGCTGCCGGGCCAGGGCGATGGTGAGGCCGCGGCGGCGGGGCCGCGGCGGCACCGGATTCTGCACTTCCACCGCAACGTGCCGGGCGTGCTCAGCAAGATGCACCGGCTGATCGCGGAGCTGGGGGCGAACGTGTCGGCGGAGTATCTGCGGACGGATCCGGAACTGGGGTACGTCGTGCTCGATGTCGACCCGACGGATGGGGAAGCGGTGCTGGAGCGGGTGCGGGGGATTGAAGAGACGGTGCGGGTGCGGATGTTGTGGTGAGGAAAAGCGGAAAGCGTACAGCGTAAAGCGGACAGTGGAACCGCTGACAGCTCCCAGCTCACAGCTGACATTTCGGTGCGAGGGGTGTGACCGCGTGTGGCATCGGCATGTTGCCGATGCGGGGGGGCGTGAGTTGCGCGGCAGGGCCGAATGCACAGTCGGCGCCCAACCCTCAACTGCGGGCTGCGCCCGAAGTTGAGCCACAGGCGTCGTTGTCCCGGTGCCTTTCCCTTTGTGCCTGCGTGCCTCCGTGCCTTCGTGCCTCTCCCCGTACTCTTCCCCATGCACATGTCCCCCGATGAGTTCCGCGCGCTCGCCGCGCAGGCGACCGACTTCGTTGCTGATTACTGGGAGCGGGTCGAGTCGTTCCGGGTGTTGTCGGGTGTGAAGCCCGGCGAGATCGGGGCGGTGTTGCCCGAGTCGGCGCCGGAGCGTGGGTTCATCGAGGAGGCGGAGCCTGCCGCGGCGTGGGGGCGGGTGTTCGAGGACTTGGAGCGGATCGTGCTGCCGGGGCTGACGCACTGGCAGCATCCGGGGTTCTTTGCGTTCTTCCCGGCGAACGTCTCCGCGCCGGCTGTGATCGGCGAGTTGCTCAGCGCGGGGCTTGGGGTGCAGGGCATGTTGTGGGCGACGAGCCCGGCGTGCACGGAGCTCGAGGTGCGGGTGCTGGAGTGGCTGGCGGAGATGGTGGGTCTGCCGCGGACGTTTACATCGCGTGATGGTGAGGCTGGCGGCGGTGTGATCCAGGGGACGGCGAGCGAAGGGACGCTGGCCGCGCTGTGCGCTGCGCGGTATCGCGCGAAGCGTGCGTGGCGTGCGGAGGGCGCGGGTCACGTTGCGGGTCATGGAGCCGGTCACGGCGCGGGACATGGAGCAGAGGCCGAGCCGCACCTCGTGATGTACACCTCCGAACAGGCGCACTCGTCGGTGGTGAAGGCCGCGATGATCGCGGGCCTGGCCGATGGGCCGCAGGACCGGCGGCATGTGCGGCTGATCGGCGTCGATGCGGCGGGGGCGATGGATCCGGCTGCGCTCGAGCAGGCGATCGATGAGGATGTCGCCGCGGGCCGGTGCCCGTTCTTTGTGGTTGGGACCGTTGGCACGACGGGGACGACGGCGATCGATCCGGTGGGCGCGATCGCCGCGGGTGTGCGGCGGGCGTGTAGTGGCCGCGGCGATCTGGCGCCGTGGATCCACATCGACGCCGCGCACGCCGGCGCTGCGCTGATCTGCCCGGAGCACCGCTGGTGGATCGATGGTGTCGAGGGCGTGGACTCCTTCTCCTTCAACCCGCACAAGTGGCTGTTGACCAACTTCGACTGTTCGTGTTTCTGGACGCGGGACCGGGCTTCGCTCATCGGGAGCATGAGCATCACGCCCGAGTACCTGCGGAACGCGGCGAGCGAATCGGGGGCGGTCGTCGATTACCGCGACTGGCATGTGCCGCTGGGGCGGCGGTTCCGGTCGCTCAAGTTGTGGCTGGTCATCCGGCACTACGGCGTCGAGGGGCTGCGGCGGTACATCCGCGAGCACATTCGTATCGCGGGACTCTTCGAATCGTGGGTGCGGGCCGATGGGCGGTTCGAGGTGACGCAGCCGCGGACGATGAACCTGATCTGTTTCCGGCTGCGGGGGCCGGAGGGCGCGAGCGGCGCGGAGGTTGATGCGTTGAACAAGCGGCTGCTCGATGCGATCAACGCGAGCGGGCGGGTGTACCTGATCCACAC
>JBDZUZ010000032.1:0-26790 GCA_040255445.1 Planctomycetaceae bacterium
GTCGCCGCCGTTTTTCTATCAGCAATCAAGACTGGCTCAGCGGCCGCCGCTCAGCGCTTGCGCCGCAGCGCGACCAGACCGCTCAGGCCCAGCAGCGCCATCGCGCCCGGAGCGGGAACGATCGTCATGAACTGATCGCCGGGGAACTGACGCAGGTCGACTCCGCTCGGGCCGCCCAGGTTGGCGGTCGAACCGACGGGGGCGAGGAACTGGTTGGAGAGGAAGTCGCCGCCACCGTTGCTGATGAAGGCCATCACCTTCACGCTGGAAGCCGAGCTGCCGAAGAACGTCGGCATGTCGATCACGAGCTCCCAGCCCATCGTCGCGCCCAGCGCGCCGGCGACGCCACTGTCGGAGACGCCCATCCCGTTCGCGTTGTTCCAGCCGACCGTGACGCCCTGGCCGCCCACCGCGTTGACCAGCGGCAGGTCGCCGGTGCCGCCCGCCGTCCAGATATCGCCGCCGGTGTTGGCGACGAGGTCGAAGCCGCGGATGCCCAGGAAGCCGCCGCCGACCTCGAAGCGGATGCCGCGCTCGGGCTCGAAGCCGTCATCGAAGCGCATGCCCGCCATGTTGTTGATCTCGTTGAAGCCGCCGTCGACGTTGTCGTTCTGCAGCGTCTGCTCGCCGCCGGCGACACCGTCGAAGAAGATCCACATCTTGTTGAAGTTGCCTTCGAGGTTGCCCGTCATCGAGAACCGCAGCTGGTTCCCGCTGATCGTGCCCCACGCGGCGTTGAGCTCGCTGCCGCCCGGGCTGTCCTGCGTGCCGGCGGTCGAGTTACCAAACTGCGTCGGCGAGTTCTGAACCGCGAGCAGCGAGAGCCCGTTCGTCCCGGCATCGGCCGGAATGTTCGAGCCATCGATCTGAGCGAAGGCCGAGCCGGCGCAGAGCGCAAGCGCGGCGGAAGCAAGGAAATACGTCTTCATGGGGTCTCGTCTCCTCTTGAGGTCTCTCCGGCCACAACGTGGCGGCCATGAAGAGTCTAGATCAACCCCGAGGAAACTCAATCCGGTTTTTGGAAGTGCTACCAGTTACCGGACGCCCGCAGGGCGTGCCTGCGGCGCACTCCCAGCCCTCGGCGCCGCCGCGGCCGGATTCCCGGGCTTTGGCGGGGCCGGCGGCGATGGATCGACGCCCAGGTATGCAAGCGCCCGCTCCACCACGCGGCGGGCCGCGGGCCCGGCTGTCGCCGAGCCGTAGTGCTTCCGCACGGGCCTCGCATACACGAGCTCCGGCCCGGGGTCATCGATCACCACCAGCACCACGATCCGCGGATTCTCGAGCGGGGCGCCCACGATGAAGCTCGAGTTGTACTGATCGTCGTAGTACCCGGCGCCGCGCGGCCGCCGCTTCCCCTCGGGCGCCTTGCCCAGCGGGATCTCCGCCGTGCCCGACTTCCCAAACATCGTGTACTTCCAGCCCTCGGGCGGCGGCTCGATCCAGCGCGACTCCATGTTGCTGGTCACATCCGCCATCGCCGTGCGCGTGAGCACAGCGACCTCCGGCGGCAGCACCCGGTAGATCACCGTGTCGGGCTCGCCCGGCGTCGCCGCGGTGAGCCGCAGCGTCGGCATCGTGCCCGCCATCTCGCCCTTCCGCGCGAATGCGCTGAACGCCCGCACCATCTGCACCGGCGTCACCGCGAGCTCATGGCCGTACGCGACCGATGTGTGCGTGTACTTCGTCCACTGCCGCAGGCTGGTAACGATGCCGCCCGACTCGCCGGGCAGGCCGATGTTGGTGGGCCGTCCGAACCCGAACCGTTCGATGCAGCCGTGCAGCTGCGCCGGCGTCAAACGCTCGGCCGCCTTCACCATGCCGATGTTCGACGAGTTCACCAGCACCTCGGACCAGCTCATCGTCGCCCGCCGCGTCACATCCAGGATCGGCCGGCCGTAGCTGGTCCGCCAGATGCCGCCCTCGGTATCGAAGATCTCCTCGGGCTTGGCCAGCCCCAGTTCCGTGATCGTCGCCCACACGAAAGGCTTGAAGGTCGAGCCCGGCTCGTAGACGTCCTCGACGCAGCGGTTCCGCGCCATCGCCGGGTGCTTCTCGCGGCCCTCGTCCTTCGTCAGCGTGATGTACCGCTGCCGCGTCGTGGGCAGATCTCCCCCCGCCGGAGCCCGCTCGCCCTTCTTCAGCGCGTTCGGCCACGGGTACGGCACCGCATCGGGCACCTCCCGCATGATGTCGACCATCGCCAGCACTTCGCCGGTGTTGGGGTCGACCATCACCAGGCGCCCGCCCGCGGCGTTGCACTCTTCCACCCGCCGTGCAAGCTCCTCGTGCGCCATCCGCTGCAGTTCGAGATCGATCGACAGCCGCACATCCTGACCCGGCAGCGCCGGCTGGATCTGCCCCGGCTCAACCCAGAGCGGCCGGCCGCTCAGATCACGCACGAACGCGGTCTTGCCCTTCTGGCCCGCGAGTTCGGTGTTGAGCGCCCGCTCAGCGCCCAGAAGCCCGGTGTGACCAAACCCCACGAACCCGACGATCGAAGCAACCTCCGACCCGCCCGGATACTCGCGCACCTGCTGACGCTCGAGCGAGACGCCGCGGATCTTGAGTTCGCGCACCGCCTGCTCGTGATCGGGCGACAACACATCCCCGATCGGCAGGTAGCGGATCGGCTTGGGGGCCTCGGCCGCGGGCGGCGGCTGCTCACCCCCGCCGGGCGATTCGACCTTCGGCGCCGCGAGCGCCAGCCGACGCTGATTCTCCGCGAGCGCACCGATGATCCGGCTCCCGACTTCTTCTTCCGGCAGTTCGATCGCGCGGGCGAGCTTCACGATCGCCTCGTGCGGCGGCTCGGGCAGCAGCACAGGATCGACCAGCACGCGATACCCGAAGCGCGTCGCCGACAACAGCCGCCCGCGGCGATCCATGAGATCCCCGCGCAGCGGCAACTCCGGCTTGGCCGTGACCCGCGGCTTCTGATGCTCACGAAGCTCCGCCGACGGCGCCATCTGCAACTGCGCAACCCGCACCAGCACGGCCCCGAGAAGCAGTGTCACCACCACCGGGAGTCCCAGCATCACCAGCCGCTGCGTCAACGCGCGATCCTGCATGACCGTCCGCTCCCAGGATTCCTACTGCGGGGGCGTGTCCACGCCGGCGATGCGATTGCGGTTCTGCGTCGGCCGCGGCAGGCTCGATCCGGGCCGACCCGCATCCGGCGGGTTGTCCGCCAGTTGCGAACCCTGCTCAGACCCGCCGGGCCCCGGGATCATCGGGGCAAGGCCGCCGATCTCGGCCGCCATCCGCTCGACCTGCTCGGGTGTCACGCGCTCAGCGATCCGCGTCCGCAACTCGACCAGCCGCTCGTCCGCGGCGTTGATCCGCAGCTGCGCCTGCGCCAGTTCGCTGGCGACCTGCATCCGCGACTGCCGCGCAGCCAGCAGGTACACCGCCGAACCGCCGAAGACCAGGATGACCAGCGCCAGCTTGCCGAACACGCGTGCCACCTCACCAGACGCCCGGGGCCGAATCAAACCTCCGGAAGCTTGAGTTCAAGCCCGACGGGCACGTTGTTCGCGTCCTTGATCCGGGCCTTGTTCAACTCGACGATCTCAGCCGCCCGGCGGCTGCTGCCGAGCAGACGCTGCGCGATCTCGCCAAGCGTATCGCCCTTGCGAACGGTGTATGTCGCGGGAGCGGGGCGGGACGGCGTCCGCGGCTCCGCCTTCGGCGCCGGAGTCTGGGGCTTCGCGACCGGCTGCGACGCGGGCTTGCCCGTGATCACCTCGCTGGGGGGAAGCTCGATGCGGGTACCGAGGCGAACCGTTCCGTCGGCCCCGACGCGATCCTTGTTGAACTCCGCCAGCTTCCGCCAGTGCTTGCCGTCGCCATAGTGCTCCTTGGCGATCTTGAACAGCGAGTCGCCCGAGGTGACGGTGTGCCAACGGCTCGCGGCCTTGGGTTCGGTCACCTGCGGAACAGGCCGCACCTGGCCATCGGGGCGGGCCGATGTCGGCGATGCCACACCAGCGGCCGATCCACCGCCGAGCGGCTCCAGGTCGGACTGCGCAACCGCCGGGATGTAAATCCGGCCGTTGCGGACCTCCCCGCCCAACTCTTGAATCCGCCTGATCAAGTCATCCTGAACACCACCACCGTCCGCGCTCGCAACGCTCGTTCCCGTCGGCGCACCCTGTACGATCTCGATCGGCGGCGCCGGCTCGATGACCGGTTGCATTGAGCCGGCCTGCATGGTGCCCGGCTGGCCCGCGCCAACCTGCTCCGCCGCGGCGAGCTCGCGCTCAACCGCGGCGCTCAGAATCGAACCGGTCGGCGCCGGCATCTCGGTCTCGTTGGCCGCGAGCGGCGCGACATCCACCGGCACCGAAGGCACCAGCACCGGCTGGGCCGGTGTGTTCACAGCGAGCTCGGAGCGGTTGGCGGTCGACCAGTGGTCCGCGATCAGCACGAACACCACGAGCACGACCAGGAAACCGACGATGAGTGCGAGCTTGAGTTCACGAGTCACGGCAGCAGGATCCCCGCGGCCACACGGTCGGCCGCTTCTCGAAGCCCTCGCCACCCTGTCGTGCAGCATCCGTGCTGCCGCGATTCAGGCCGACGAGCGGCCCGCCGCACCTGTGCGCCGCGGGCCAAGATCCACCACCATCCAAAGACCCGGAACGACGAGTCCCGTTCAACCACCACAAAACCGTATCACTCTGAGCTTGGCCGATCGCGAACGCGGATTCGTTTCCACCTCGTCATCCGCCGCAACCACCGGCCCGCCAGACACATCCTCCGCAACAGATTCTTTCACCATCCCGCCGAACGCCCGCTTCACCATGCGGTCTTCGAGCGAGTGGAACGAAATCACCCCAATCCGCGCCCCGGGGCTGAGCCACGACAACCGGCCCGTACGCCCCTGAGCTATCTCACCGAGCAGGGCCTCCAGGGCGCCGAGCTCGTCATTCACCGCGATCCGCAACGCCTGAAAAGTCCGCGTCGCGGGGTCGATCTGACCCGGGGCCCGTCCGAAAGGCGCGCAAGCCGATCGGACAACCTCGGCCAGCCGGCCCGTGGTGGTTATCGGTTGCTCTGTTCGGGCTTGGACAAGTTTTCGAGCGATCCGGCGCGACTCGCGGTCTTCGCCCAGTTCCCAGATGATCCGCGCCAGTTCGGCCTCCGGGAGGGAGTTGACCAGATCCGCCGCGGACGTCGGCGCGGATGGGTCCAGCCGCATATCCAGCGGGCCGTCCCGCATGAAACTGAACCCCCGCGATCCATCATCCATCTGGTTGCTGCTGAAGCCCAGGTCGGCCAGCACGACATCCGCGATGATCCCGCGGGAGCGCAGCTCCCGTGGCAGGCCGGCGAAGTTGCCTCGCACCGCCACGACCTCCGCCGCGGCCCCGGTCGCCCCCACCGCCGCGGTCGCCCGGACCAGGTTCCCCGCATCCACATCATTCAGAACCACCCGCACCCCGCCGCCCGCGGCCCTGGCCAAGTCCGCCGCGTGCCCGCCCAGCCCCGCGGTGCAGTCCGCGATCGTCTCGCCGGCCTTGGGCGACAGCAACGACCGCACCTCTCGGGGCAGCACAGGGATGTGTCGCGGTTCCTGGGGCGGCGGCATCGGACCAGCGTACGCCGCGCCCGGTAGGATCGGGCTCCCCACGCTCCAGGAACCCGCCATGAGACCGATCGCAGCCCTCTTCAGCCTTCTTGTGTTCCTCGCCGCGTCCTGCTCGCCCAAGATCAAGATCGATGTGGTGGGCGGGTTCGCCGACATCCGCGAACACACGGTCGCCGGCCAGAAGGACGGCCCGCTCAAGGTGGCGGTGATCGATGTCGAGGGGCTGATCGCGGACACCGGCCGCCCTGGGCTGCTCGGGCCGAGCCGGAACCCCGTCGACCAGATCGTGATGCGGCTGAGCATGGCCGGAGAGGACGGCGATGTCCGTGCTGTGATCCTCCGCATCAACTCGCCCGGCGGAACCGTCGCAGCCAGCGACATGCTCTACCGCGAGATCTCCGACTTCCGGAACCGCACCGGCAAGCCCGTCGTGGTCTCGATGGGCGAGGTCGCCGCGAGCGGCGGGTACTACATCGCTCTCGCCTCGGACCGCATCATCGCCGAGCCGACCACGATCACCGGCTCGATCGGCGTTGTCATCCCGACGCTCAACTTCAGCGAGGGCCTGAACCGCATCGGCATCCGCGCCCGCACGCTGACCTCCGGGCCCAACAAGGACCTGGCCAACCCCCTCGAGCCCATGGAGGAGGGCCAGTACGCCGTGCTGATGCGCATGGTCGACGACTTCTACGCCCGCTTCCGCACACTGGTGGTCGATCGGCGGCCGGCCCTCGCCGCCGACCGGATCGATGAACTCACCGACGGCCGCGTGCTCACGGGTTCCGATGCGCTCGCCGCGGGCCTGGTCGATCAGACCGGCGGAATCCGCGAAGCCTTCACCGAGGCCAAGTCCCTTGCGGGGATCACGCACGCACGCCTCATCAAGTACGCGGATGAAGACCGCCCGCCGGGCAGCGTGTACGGCCCATCGGCCACGATGGCGCCCAACGCCGGGACCACGCAGATCAATGTGCTGCAACTCTCCGTGCCGTCGCTGAACCAGATCGGATCAACCAGCGGCTTCTACTACCTGTGGATCCCGCCGGGCTGGTGATCGCCGCCGCCCCGAGGCCGCCCCGAGCCCGCCCCGATTCCGGTAGGCTGTCGGCATGCCCAAGGTACTTGTGCTTGGCGCCGGCATGGTCGGCAAGGTCATCGCCGCGGATCTGGCCGCGGACCCGGACTACACGGTCCTGCTCGCGGATGTGAGCGATGAGAATCTCGCGCGGGCCGCGCGGGAGACGCACCAGCAGCTTCACCTCCGCCGCGCTGATCTCTCCAACGCCGCCGAGGTCACCTCGCTCGCGAAGGAAGCCGATGTCGTCTGCGGCGCGCTCGCCAGCCACATCGGCTTCAACGCGCTGCGTGCCGTCATCGAGGCCGGCAAACCGTACTGCGATATCTCCTTCATGCCCGAAGACGCGATGGACCTGGACGGCCTCGCGAAGGACCGCGGCGTCACGGCCGTCGTCGATTGCGGCGTCGCGCCGGGGATGTCCAACCTGCTCGCGGGCGCGGCGGCCGCGTTGCTCGACCCCTGCGATTCGATCGAGATCTATGTCGGCGGCCTGCCTATCGAGCGGCGCCGGCCCTTCGAGTACAAAGCCGGCTTCGCCCCCGCCGATGTGATCGAGGAATACACACGGCCGGCCCGGATCGTCGAGAACGGACGCATCACCGTCCGCGAAGCGCTCAGCGAGCCCGAGCCGATCGACTTCGCCGGCTTGGGCACGCTCGAAGCCTTCAACACCGACGGTCTCCGCTCGCTGGCCTACACGCTCCGCGACCGCGTTCCCTCTATGAAAGAGAAGACACTGCGTTACCCCGGCCACGCCGGGCTCATGAAGGCCTTCCGCGATGCCGGGCTCTTCAGCAAGGAACCGGTGATGGTCCGCGGCACGCCCGTCCGGCCGCTCGATCTCACCAGCGCGGTCCTCTTCCCCAAATGGACCTACGAGGACGATGAACGCGATCTGACCGTCATGCGGGTGACCGCCTCCGGCGAGCGTGACGGCGTGCGGACCCGCATCGGCTGGGATCTCTTCGACACGCGGGACATGAAGACCGGCTTCACCAGCATGTCGCGAACCACCGCCTTCCCCTGTGCGATCATCGCGCGGATGCTCGCCACCGGCGCCCTGCGGTCTCCGGGCGTCCGCCCGCCCGAACTGCTCGCAACACACGACGGCCTGCTCAAGGCGGTCCTGAAGCAGCTCGGAGACCGCGGCGTTGAGTACGCATACCACGAACAGGCGCTCGATTGACCGTGACCACGCTCCCCCGCACTTGTGACCCGCGCTGACCGCCCGTAGCATCCGCCCCGATGGCCACCCCGATCCCGCATCCCAGGCTCACGACCCCGGCGGACCGCTCCGGCCCGCACCGGCTGCTCGCGGCGGCGGGTCTGGCCATCGGCCTCGCGATCGCCGCGCCCCTCCCCTGGAATGCAACCGCGGTCGCCCAGATTTCCGCCACGACAGGCGAGGGCATCACCGGACGCGACTTTGCCGGCATCCGGCTGGGCCAGACCCCGGTCCGCGGCCCGCTGAGCTTCAAGTCGACCCGCGCAGCGCTGTGGCAGGAGGGCGCGACCCAGCGGATGCTGCTCGATGGGCGCGTGCGGGCCACGATCGGGCCGTACTCCTTCGATGCGGCCCGTGCCGTAGTCTGGCTGGAGCGGATCCCGACCGCCGACGGCCAGGAAGTCCAGCAGGTCTACGTCTACTTCGAGGACCTCGGCTCGCCCGCCGACCCCGCGGGTTCGGCGACGATGTCGGCCAAGGCGCTGCCCGTCCGCGGCATCATCGTTGTTGAGGGCGGCGTCGGGCTCGCCGCGGACCTCGTCACGCAGGGCCGCCCCGCCGGCTCGGGCAATCAGCCGGCGCGGGATGTTGCGCTGCTCGATACCGCCGAGGCCTCGCTCCGCCGATCGCTCCAGCGCGAACTCGCCGTGGGACAGCCGACGGGGACGCCCGCCCCGGGCGATCCGCTCGCGACCGGCCGGCCCCCGACCGGGATCGACACGCAGCCGGTCCCCGCGCTGGACCCGTCCCGCCGTCCGCCGCCCAGCGCCGCCGAACTGACCCGCCGCCTCGCCGCAGCGCCCGGCGCTCCGATCTTCGCCAAGGAGGGCGTCATCACGCTCGCGCCCGGCGAGGTCACCTTCGTCTCGGGCGAGCAGGAGAACGCGATCATCGCCTCCGGCGGTGTGACACTGCAGTATGTGGAAGTCGGTGCCGGCCGTTCGCTCCAGATCCAGGCACAGCGTGCGGTCGTCTTCCTCGAGCCCGGCCGCCCGGCCGACCTTGTGCGTCTCTCGGCATCGCAGGTCCGCGGCATCTATCTTGAGGGCGATGTGATCGCCAGCGACGGCGACTACACGCTCCGCGGCCCGCAGATCTACTACGACGTGCAGAACAACAAGGCCGTCGTCCTCGACGCCGTCTTCTGGACCTACGACGAGGACCGCCGCCTCCCGCTCTACGTCCGCGCCGACACGATCCGGCAGGAGTCGTCCGAGCAGTGGATCGCCAAGGGCGTGACTTTCACCAACACAGCCTTCTTCGACCCCGAACTCTCGATCGGCGCTTCGAAGGTCACGATCACGCGCAAGCAGACGCCCGTGAGCCGGTCCATCCTCGGCGGGGACGAAGGGCCCGAGACGATGATGCGGACCACGATCCGCGCCAACAACATCACGCCGCGGCTCGCCGGCGTGCCGGTCTTCTACTTCCCGGTCTATTCGGGCGATCCCGCCCGCCCGCCGATCACCGACTTCCGCATCGAGAGTCTCTCCTCGGGCGACGGCGCGGTGAAGGTGACGCTGAATCCATTGGGCATCCTCGGGTTCGACCGCGAAGAAGGCTTCCGCGCCGACCTGCTCACGGACTTCTATTTCAACCGCGGCCCCGCGCTGGGCACCAAGCTCGAATGGCAGCGGCCCACCGCCGAGGGCTCGTTCTTCGGCTACATGGTCCCCTTCGACAGCGGCCGCGACATCATGAAGTCGGGCGCCAAGCTCGACCGGGAGGACGATTTCCGCGGCGTCCTCCTCGCCGAGCAACGCTGGAAGATCGACGACAAGTGGACGCTCTTCGCCGAGGGCGCGTACCTCTCCGATGAAGCCGTGATCGACGGTTTCTTCGAGGACATCGGCGAGACCGGCCGCGAGGTCACCAGCCGCGCCGTCGCCCGCCGGCTCGACGAGAACACCTCGTTCACCGTCGAAGCCAAGGGCTCCTTCAACGACTTCCTCGTCAACGAGTATCTGCTGACCAGCCAGGGATACAGCGTCAGCAAACTGCCCGAAGCTCTCTATGTGCGCCAGGCCGACGATCTGCTCGAAGGCACTTCGCCTGGCACGCTGACATGGTTCCACGAGTACCGCGCCGGTCGCCTGGGGCTCGAGCTCGATGAGGTTCTCGCCCGCGATCACGGCTTCCGCAGCAATACCCTGGCGCAGCGGGCTCTGGGTGTCAACGCGAACGAGTCCCTCGCCGACCGTCTCCGCGCTGCGGGCTACTTCGAGGACGAGATCCACCGCTTCGACACGCGTCAGGAACTGGTCGCGACGCTCCGGGCGGGGCCAGTGAACGTGACGCCCTTCGTCGTCGGCCGGATCACCGGGTACGACACGCAGTTCGAGGACTTCGCTCCCGAGGACAACGACCAGGTCCGCGGCTTCGGCGCGCTGGGTATCCGCCTCGCCACCAGCATCCAGCGCGTCTACGACCAGATCGACTCCGCGCTGCTCGACATCCACCGCATTCGGCACATCATCGAGCCGAGCATCACCGCGTGGCACGCTGGCACGAATGTCCAAGGCACCGACCTGCCGGTCTACGACGATCAGGTCGAGAACCTTGCGGATGGGACGATCGCCCGCTTCGGCGTGACGCAGACCATCCAGACCCAGCGAGGCGGCCCGGGCCGCTGGCACAACGCCGACCTGTTCGTACTCTCGACCGACGTCGTCGTCTCTTCGGGCGACACCGACAGCAAGTCACCCATCGGCCGCTTCTTCGACTACCGGCCCGAGTACTCCAACCCGGGCAACTATCTCGTCGTCGATGCGCTCTGGAACGTGACAGATGCCTTCGCGCTCACCGGCAGCGAGGTCTACGACTTCGACGACAACCAGTCCGCGATGACCGCCGGCGGCTTCCTCCTCCGCCACTCCCCAACCTTCATCACCATCGGCGATGCGCGATTCCTCAACGCGCAGGACTCCACGCTGCTCTCGCTCGCCAACAGCTACGAATTGAGCAACCGTTACTCGCTCGCCGCGGGCGCTTCCTACAACACCAACGAGGGCGGCTTCCAGGCGGCGAGCTTCGAGATCCGGCGCTCGTTCCCGACCATGACCTTCGGCCTGGGCATCACCTACAACGACATCACCGGCGAGACGGGCTTCGGCTTTGTCTTCCGTCCGGCGGGCGCTGCGGGCGAAGCACGCGTCTCGGGCATCGGCCTGAGCGACACCGCCGGTCTTCGCAGCGGCGTCGGCGGCCGCTGATCACCACACTCACCCTCGACTCAGCCCCCCGTGGGAGCCGCTTCGGGCGCCGGCGCTTCCGCCTTCTGCGCCTCGACCTTCTGCGCATCCGCGGCTTTCTGCGCTTCGCGGGCTTCCTTGCGCTTCAGCTCTTCGTACTTCGCGAGCGCGAAAAACGCCATCGCCGCTGGGACGAACGCCTTCTCGCCCGCCTTCCGCGCTACATCCTCGAGCGAGAGCACATGGCCCTTGCGGACGTCGTTGGTCAGGTCGACCACGACCTGATCGAGCGTCGCGATCAGGCTCCCCCACAGCATGAGCTGCTCATCGGTCCGCGGCAGGAAGTTGCTCACACCCGGAAGATTGGTCGGCAGCGCGAAGTACCACTGCCCGTCGTAATCGCGCCGCATCACCATGCCGATCGGCGGCAGGATCGGCTTGTTGTCCCACAGCAGCGCGACCGTGTCGTCTGTGAGGAAGGTCGTCGAGAGCCGCGCTTCGCTCTCCTTGATCCAGCCATAGGGATCGGCGAACAGCCGCGCGATCGCGTCGTTCAGCGCTTCCTCCCGCTGCGAGCGGGTCTGCGCAGCCCGGCGGCCCGCCCCGATCGAGAAGGACCGCCGCTGCGGCGCGATCTGCGCGAGCAGCGATGTCGCCTGCCCGCTCTTGGCGGCCGCCTCGGCCCGGGCCTGCATCGCCTCCACTTCCTTGGGGAAGGCATCGCGGATCGCCAGACCCAGTTCCTGCAGGTGCCCCATCACCACACCCAGATCCGAATAGACCTGGCGCATCTGCGGTGTGTCCGCGTAGATCAGGTCGGCGAGTCGCCGCGCATCGCCCTCTTCAACCAGTTGCCGGGCGGTGGCGATCGTCGCTTCGGGCGATGACCGGTCGAGCTTCTTCTCGCACCCGAGCAGCACCGCAACGGCGGCGGCGGCGACGAGACAGGTCCGGGTGATATGGCGCCAGGCTTGGGGCACGCGACGTCTCCGTTGGTGGTGACTTTCCACCAGTACGCCCAAGGAGGCGGGCGGGTTACCGGAGGGTTCGGGGCCGGGGCAGCCGCGGATGAACCCGGCCCGGGCCAGAGCCCGTGCCCCCGGCGATCATGCCGAAGTGCGGTCGATCACGCGGTAGCTCTCGCGCTCGCCGCGGCCGCGCACCGGGTAGTCCTTGCGGAGGGGGTGCCCCGGGTAATCCTCCCACAGGAGGATGCGACGCATGTCAGGGTGGTTGCGGAAGCGGATCCCGAACATGTCGTAGACCTCGCGCTCCGTCCACTCGGCCCCGGGCCACAGATCGCAGACCGAATCGACCTCGAGCGATGGGTCCTTGGCGTTGCCGTCGGTCGGCAGCGAGGGATCGACGAACGTCTTGACGAAGAACCGCTGGTCGTGATCGAACGAGATCAGGTTGTAGATGATCCCGAAACGCCCCGCCATCGGCGACGGGTAGTTGAGGTAGTCGACGCCGGCGACATCGGACAGGAAGCAGTACCGGCAGCGGTCATCGTTCTTGAGGAACGCCATCACCTCGTGCAGGTCGGCGGGCTCCACGATCAGCGTCGACTGGCCGCGGAACTCGGTGCCGCGGAACCGCTTGCCCGGGAACGCATCCTTCACGACCTTGAAAGTCGGGTGGTCGAGACGGACGGCGGGCTGCGCCTGGCTTTCCGGGGTGGGCTTGGTCGCGTCGGTCATGGTCTGTCCTTCAGCGGTCGGGATCGGGTGAGAGTCGGGAGTGTAGCCGCGGGGCCGGGTTGATCAGGAGTGCGTGCCCGCGGGCCTCAGGTGCTCGCGGAGCAGGTTCTCCTGCCGGGCTTCGTCTCCGGCGCGTAGAACGATGTCACCCCGCCCGGCGGTTGCGTGGATTCGCAGGAGGAGTTGGGAGAGCGGATCGCCGGCCGCGAGCGATCGCGGCTCGATCGCATCACTCCCGGCCTCCGCCCCGCTCAGCACGGTCGCGATCAAAGCCGGGTGCTGGCCCAGCGCCTGGAAGAGCCGGGTCACATGCTCCTCCGCCCGCGGCAGCATCGAGTGCGTCAGCAGGCCGACCGGATCGAACAGCAGCCGCCACCGCGGACGGGCCCGCAGAAATGTCATCACCGAAGGCACATCGCTGATCACGCCGGTCGCGACCGGCCAGATCACCGGCTCCGCTCCCATCGCGGCCGCCCACCGCTCCACCCGGTCGCACCACGCGGTGAAGCGCCCGCGGCTGGCGGGCATCCACGCCAGACTCGACCCGGGCTCTTGAAGTCCCTCGGCATCGGCCACCAGCGGAAGGATGACCGCGCCCGGGTCGGGCAGAACCACGGGCTCGGTCCCATCGGCGGCATCGGGCTGCAGCACCGGCCGCTCGAGCTCACCCAAGATCCGGCCCCGGACCAAGTAGCCCGGACCGAGGTGCGACTCTTGCGATGGATGCCAGTAGCTGATCCGCATGATCCGAGCCTAGGCCGTTTGGATGGCACTCGGTTTGCGGTCGGCGGGTCGTCCAATTACGTCCGCGGGTGTTATTTGCTGGAGTTCTCCGACCGCAACCGCCGAGGGTTGCCAATCGGAGAACCAACGCATTTTCGGCCGGAGGCCGGGACACCCAGCGAACGGAGGTCGCTGATGTTCATGACAACAACGCAGGAACCCCCACCAACCCCACTCGCCGCACCTAGCCCGGCCGCCCAGACACGGGCCGGCCGCAGCCGGGTGCACCTGCTCGAGCAGATCCTCGAGCTCAACCCATCGGCATCGATGGAGTTCCTCGGGCGCTTCTCTGACCACGCGCTCGCCGACTACCGCGATCACCTGACGGCGGTGCAGTCGCCGCGGGGGCGAAACGCGGTCTGGGTGCGTCCCGCGCACCTGCCGGCGATCGTGGTCCGCGTCGACGAGGAGTAGCCGCGGGGTTTGGCCGGCAATCCGCCGGGCCAGACTTATCTGACCCCACCGGCACGCCGATCACCTCTCCATCCGCCGGACGCAGCCGTGCGCCCGGGGTGATGTCCTATCTGCTGCGCGCTGTCGCGGCATTCGAGAGGTGCCCAGATGATCGCCAAGACCCGACTGCTGCTCGCGCTCGCGGGCTCGGCCGCGCTGCTCCCGGCCTGCACGACGTCCAACACAACGCCCGTCGCCGCCGCCCCCGGCGCTGTCTCCTCGCCCGCGGCCCAGCCCGAGACAGCCGCCAACCTGACCTTCGGCACCCATATTGATGGCTCGGGCATGGCCGGCTTCCCCACGCACACGATCCGTCGCCCCACGCCCGCCCCCACCACTAGCAACGTCGATCCCCGCCCGGTGCGGGTCGGCGCCTCGTCGCAGGACGAGACCGGCCCGGGCAACGCGACCGTCAACGTCACCCGCGTCAGCTTCGCCGAGGAAGGCGCCGACTTTGACCCCTGCGTCTCGCCCGATGGCGGCCTCCTTGTGTACGCCAGCACCCAGCACCGCCAGACCTCCGACCTGTACGCCAAGCGCGTCAACAGCCGCGTGGTGACGCAGCTCACCAACGACCCCGCCGATGATGCGATGCCCGCGGTGTCGCCCGATGGCACCCGCATCGCCTTCGCCAGCAACCGCGCCGGCAACTGGGACATCTACGTGATGCCCGTCAACGGCGGCAACGCGGTGCAGATCACCGATGACCCCGCCGACGAGATCAACCCCTCCTGGTCGCCCGACGGCCGCTCGCTGGTCTTCGGCCGCGGCGGCAACGGCGGCCGCTGGGAGATGTGGGTCGCCGACACCAGCAACCCCTCGGTCTCCCACTTCATCGGGCACGGGCTCTTTCCGCAGTGGTGCCCGATCGCGGCGACCGGCACCGACGGCGCCGACCGGATCCTCTACCAGCTCGGCCGCGAGCGGGGCCGTCGCTCGTTCGCTCTGTGGACGATCGACTTCAAGAACGGCAACGCCTTCAACGCGACCGAGATCGTCGGGAGCGCAGAGACTGCGCTGATCAACCCGGCCTGGAGCCCGGACGGCGAGTGGGTTGTCTACGCGGAGGCCCCGGTCGAGCCCGCGACTGAGATCTCGACCACGCTGTGGATGGTCCATGTCGAGGGCGATGGCAAGGTCCGCCTGACCACCGGCGACGGCACGGCCCTGGACCCCTACTGGGGCGCGGGGAACCGGCTCTTCTTCGTGAGCAACCGTTCGGGCACCGACAACATCTGGAGCATGGACCTGGGCCAGGCGGTGCGGTCGGCCTCGGCCACCCTGAATCAGGGTGCATTTGCGACCGGTTCGAACTCGGGTTCGACGCATGCTTCGACCGATAAGCAGGGCAAGGGGAGCACGGCGAACGGGCACAACGCTGTGGCGAACGTGCCCGAAACGCCGGAAGTCCCTGGCCAGCACTGAGTTACACACCGCCGACGCCGAAAGGCGCCGGCGGTGCTTTCGGGGCGACGCCCCGGCGAGCGACGGGGATCGGTCGATTGGACGCACCAGCGGCCGATCCCTTGTTACGAACATCGAGTGTGTGAGCACCCGCGGCCGGAGGCCGCGTGCGAAGGGCAGGACGCCGCATGAATCGCAGGACTCTGGGGCTGGGTATCGCGGCGGTCGGTCTGATGGGCCTGCTCTCGGGCGGGTGCGCATCTGGCCCGAAGAATCCGCTGATCGCCCCGCAGTTCGTAGTCGCCCCGTACGACTCGAGCCGCGGCGAGGTGCTTTGGGCCGTCGCGCCGCTCCGCAACGAGACCGGGACGACCGCGGCGGACCCGCTGGCGATCACCGATGCGCTCACGGCCGCGGCCGAGGAAGTCCGCGGCGTGCGGACGATCCCACTCAACCGGACATTGCAGGCGATGGCGGCCCTGGGGATGCCCGCGGTACGCACGCCCGATGAGGCCCGGATGCTCGCCTCGGCACTCGGTGTCGATGGTGTGCTTGTCGGGTCGATCACCTCGTACGACCCGTACACCCCCACCCTGGGCCTGGCTGTCGTGCTCTTTGCCCGCGATGGAGCGATGGAGCGCGGGCCGAGCGGCGTGGATGTGCGCGAGCTGCGGCGGGCGACCACCGAGCCGACCAACCACCCGGGGAGCGTTTTCGCCAACGCGCCGATCGCGACCTATTCCGATCACCTGGACGCCAAGAACCATCAGGTGCTTCTGGATGTGCAGCGATTCGCCGAGGGGCGGATGGACAAGGCTTCGGCGATCGGCTGGCGGCGGTACACGGCGTCGATGCCGCTGTTCACCGAGTTCGCCTCGTTTCGGGTCATGGAGGGGCTGATGCAACAGGAATGGATCCGGCTCGCCGGGCCGGGAATCACCGGTTCGGGTGGGACCACGGGGAACGCCGGCGCGGTGAGCGGTTCGGGGGCAACCGGAGCAGGTGATGCGGCGGATGGTGGAGTGGGACGTGGCGGGGGCTAAATAACCCCGGCCTTCGTGTTCTCGGAGGTCAAGCCGCGTCCCTGTTTCACCGACTGATAGATGTGTTATCGCCCGGCAGAGCGCCGGAGCAGCGACCGCGCCAATGCGGCTGGGCCTCCGACTGGCCCGCCAGGAGTTCGAGCATGTCCAGCCTTCCGATCACCGAGGCCTTCACCTCCTACCTGGCGGACGAGCGGCACTTCAGCCCGTACACGGCCCGCTGCTACGGCGCGGACCTGCGGCAGTTCGTCGAGTTCCTCGTGGTCGAGCACAGCGTCGAGATCGACGCGGCCGCGGAGAAGGCTGCGTTCGCGAAGCTCGGCGCGGGCAACGGCGAAGCGCCCCGCGTGGGCGATGTGGCCGCGCTCCTGAACCCCGGCACGATTACAGCGATCATCTGCGGCGCGGTGCCCGACACGATCCGCTCGTTCCTCTCGCACCTCGGCGAACAGCAGTACTCCGCCGCGACGATGGCGCGGAAGATCGCGACGCTACGGTCGTTCTACAAGTGGGCGGACCGGCGCGGCTTCTCCAACGGCAATCCCATGACCCTGATCCGCACGCCCCGCCAGGGCAAGCGGCTCCCCAAGGCCATCACGATCGAGCAGATCGAGCAACTCCTGGCCGCCCCCGGCGACGCCGATGTGCTCGGCCGGCGTGACCGCGCCATGCTCGAAACGCTCTACTCGACCGGTATCCGCGTGAGCGAGCTGGTCGGGCTGATGATGGGCGACCTGGACATGACCGGCGAGGCGCTCCGCGTCCGCGGCAAGGGCAAGAAGGAACGGATTGTTCCGCTCGGCTCGCACGCCCTGATCGCGATCCAGCGGTACCTCGACCTGCTGCAGAACGACCCCAAGTTCGCCAACGCGGTCAAGACCGCTTCGCGCGAGGTGCCGCTCTTTGTCAACAAGCACGGCGGCCGCCTGAGCAGCCGCTCGGTCCGCCGCAAGCTCGACAAGTACCTCAAGCAGGTCGGGCTCGACCCCTCGATCAGCCCGCACACGCTGCGTCACAGCTTCGCGACGCACCTTCTTGACAACGGCGCCGATCTCCGCAGCGTGCAGGAGCTGCTGGGCCACCAGTCGCTCAGCACCACGCAGGTGTACACGCACCTCACCACGCAGCGGATGCAGGAGACGTACAACAAGGCCCACCCTCGGGCGCAGGCGAGCTGAACACGGTCAGCCGCCCCCCGGCCCCCCGGCCGGGCTCTCCTTCGGAAGAGTCGGCTGCGACGAAGGATCAGCCGCCGGCTGATCCGCGGGCACGGGGACCTCGATCGGATCGACCCTCGGCCTGATGACCCGTTCGATCTCGGCGCGGAGCGCATCGACCTCGCCGGCGCGGCCGTCGAGCGGAATCGCCGCGGCGAGCCGCTGTTCACCATCGACAATCAGGATCATCGATGATGCAGATCGCGCGAAGCGGTCGAGCAGCGCGCTGCCCGATGATGTCCACACCAGACCGGCGTGGCCGCGGTCTTTCCATCGCTCGCCGATCGAGCGGATGAGCGGGGCGCGGAACTGCTGCACTTCGAGCACGGCGATCGGGTGTACGGCGACGCCGATGCGACCGCCGTTGCCCATCAGCCCGCGGCGTTCGAGCAACCGCTTCGCCTCGAGCGCAGCGCGGAGGCCGGCCGAGGCCGAGGTCTCGGCATCGGTATCCTCGGCTTTGAACAAGACGAGCAGCGCAGCGGCGGAGCGTTCGCGGTCGCCCGGGCCGACCGCGGCGGCGCGGAGCGACTCCGCCAGCGACCAGGCGAGCATGTCGGTCGACATCAGCCCAAGGTTCGGAACGCGGGCGCCGATGGCGACATCCGGCGGCGGCGGCGAGAGCAATTCGAGAGAGTCGACGGCGGTGCGGCCCGCGGGGTCGATGTCCCAGGTGTGCGGCGGCGGCACGTTCACCGGCTCACTCGCCAGTTCGATGATGCCGCCCGCGCCGTCGGCCGGGTAGACGGTCACGTGACGCACGCGTCCGGTCGGTTCGGCGATGAGCACAATGCGGGCATCGGGCGACTGGCCCTCGAGACGGAGCCAGCCATTGTCCATCGCCGCGGCGGTGTGCCACTCGACGCCCGCGAGCGAAGCGACCTGGTGCTCGCCCTGACCCGATGCCAGGACCCAGTCGATCTGCGGGAGGGGGACCGGCGGGACAACGGCGTTGATAGCGGCGGGCGTGAGCGGGCCGTCGAAGGACCGCACAACCATGCGGGCCGGATCCTGCTGGCTGATGATGCGGACCAGGCCATCGCCGGCGAAGATCGTGAGGCGGCCAAGGTCAAGGCGTATGCGAGCGGGACGCTCGCTGCCGCCGGCGTCGTAGCGAGCCTCGATCACCGCGAGCCGCTCGGAGCTTGACGGGCTGACAGCGCGGACGACGATCTTCTCACCCTGGGCGCCCGCGCGGTAGTAGGCGGTGATGCTGTTCCAGAGCGAGGCGGGCGTGAGGACGGCTTCGGCGGATTCTGGAACGGAGGGCTGCTCTGGTGCAGGCGGAGGCTGCACCTGCGCGAACGGCAGTGTGAGGACCGAGGCCAGAGCGAGCGCCGGGACAGAAGGCATGCTCCCATGGTAACGGGGCCCCGCGTTCGGGATCAGGGTCCGACCGGCGGCCTCTGGTCGAGCGCGGCCAGCAGTTCCGCTGCGGTGCGGCCGAGGACGGGGTGGCGGATATCCGGAGCGATCGCGGCGAGGGGCGCGAGCACGAAGCGACGCTCGTGCAGCCGCGGGTGGGGAACGGTGAGCCCCGGCTCGTCGATGACCCGGTCGCCATAGATGAGGAGGTCGAGGTCGAGCGTTCTGGGCCCCCATTGCTGGGTCGCGGTGCGGTCGCGGCCGCGGGTTCGTTCGATTCCGAGGAGGAGTTCGAGCAGCGCGGCGGGGGCGAGCGTGGTTTCGAGGAGCGCTGCGGCGTTGAGATACGGCCCCTGGCCCGCGGGGCCTACGGGCTCGGTCTCGATCGGATCAGAGACCGCGACGACCCGCACACCCGGTGCAGCACCGAGAGCGCGGACCGCGGCATCGAGATGGGCGGCGCGATCGCCCAGGTTCGAGCCCAGCGCGATCGCGGCGGTGCAAGATGTGCTCATCGCGCCGGGAGAGTAGTGAGCGGGGCGGCTCAAAACGACAGGGCCCCGCCGGTTCGCGGCGGGGCCCTGCTGGGACGATCGGTTGGAGCGGGCGTTATTCCGCCGGCTCGAGCTCACGCATGCGGTGCTGCATCTGCGCCCGCAGGCGGAGCAGGATCGAGCTGTGCATCTGGCTGACGCGCGACTCGGAGAGGTCGAGGGTCGCGCCGATTTCCTTCATGGTCATCCCCTCGTAGTAGTAGAGGACGACGATGAGGCGCTCGGCGCGGCTCAGGCCCTTGGTCATGAGCTCGCGGAGGTCGCGGCGCTGCAGTTCGCCGACGGGGTTGGTCTGGTTCTCGTCGCGGATGACGTCGATCTCGCGGACATCGCGGCCGCCGTCGGAGGAGAAGCACCGCTGCGTGAGGCTGCGGGTCGCGACGGCCTTGCCATCGCGGTTGAGCTTGTCGAACTCTTCGCCCGAGACGTTGAGGATCTCGGCGACTTCGTTCTCGGTGGCGGGGCGGCCGGTGCGCTTCTCGATCTCCTGCTTGGCCTGCTCGACCTTCGCGCTGCGGGAGCGGACGAGGCGCGGGACCCAGTCCATCGAGCGGAGTTCATCGAGGATCGCGCCGCGGATACGCGGGGCGCAGTAGGTCTCGAACTTGACCTTGCGCTCCAGGTCGAACGCGTCGATCGCGTCCATGAGGCCGAAGATACCGGCGGACATCAGGTCCTCGATGTCGACCTCGTCGGGCAGACGCGTGTAGATGCGCTCCGCGTTGTAGCGGACGAGCGGCAGGAACTTCTCCATCAGGAAGTTGCGGATGCCTTCATCGCGCGTCTGCTGGTACTGCGTCCAGACATCCGCGATCGGCACGGTGTCGTACGGCGAGCGCTTCTTGCTTGCTTCGGCGTGTCTCGCCGGAAAGCGCCCGTTGGAACGCAATCCGCCCCGGTACGCAGCTCTCACTGCCATGGTCGACTCCTTGACCCTCTCCCGCGCTGCACGACTGGCACGGGCCGCTGAGATGTGTGCTGTCGAATCGTCCCTGACCGACAGTGCGGCCAGTATACCGAATCACGCAAGGTGTGCTGGGGAGTAACTCTCCCCATTCACCCATTCTTTTTTTCCACATCCAATACACCGAACGATGACGGACGCCCCGGCTGCGGCACTTCCGGAATCGGGTTATCCGCCATATAGCGGTCGACATGGTCGCGGATCACAACATCCGCGACAGCGCCGATTGCCATACCAAGCAGATTGCAAACGAACAGAGCCAGAATGGCCCTGACCAGAACCGTTGATGGTTCGTTGCCGGCGACCAGCCCCGCGAGGACCGCAACGGCAAAGCCGGCGAGTCCGAACGCTGTCGAGATCACTCGTGTCTGGTGGTTCACGCCGCGTGGGCTCCCTCTCGGCGATCGGCAGAGCGCCGACTCCCTCTCGGACTGGGTATCGGCGTCCGAAGGGGGTGACTGAAGGTCCTGATGCGGTTCTCACGCAAAACTTGAGCCGAAGTTGGTACGGTCCGCGTTAGCGGCCCAGCAGCCGCGCGAGTAGACCGCGCCGTTCGCCCACGCCGCCCGAACGGTGCAGTTCGAGGAGCTTCGCCAGCGCTGCCGCCGCGTTTCGGACATCGCGGCTCATCCGTGAACGCGGGTGCGACACCAGGACGGGCGATCGCTCGCGGATCGCGAGGCCCGCGGCGGCGTCCTCCTCGATCACACCGACCAGCCCCGGCTCGAAGCGCAGGAATCGGGCGCAGACCGTGCCGATCCGGCGGTGGACCTCTTCGCCCTCCGCCCGCGACAGCGCCTGGTTCACCAGCAGCGAGAGCGCGGGGGCATCGGTCGCGGCATCGCGGGCGACGCGGGCATGAACGCACTTCATCAGGGCGTAGGCGTCGGCGATCGAGGTGGGCTCGGGTGTGGCGACCACGACGACCGCATCCGCGGCCTCGACAAAGCTGGTGACGTGATCCCCGATTCCGGCGCCGGTGTCGATCAGGATGATGTCGCTCGTGTCCTCGATACGACCGAGCGCCTCGACGATGCGGTCCCGCCGGCCTCGGCTCAGGTCGCCCCCCCGGCCCGGCCGGGGCAGGCCGACCGAACCCGGCACGAGGCGGAACCCGCCCGGCGCTTCGACGGTGATTCGCGCGAGCACGGTGTCGACATCGGCATCGTCCTCGAACGCGGCATCGAGCCGGGTCGTGGGGTTCAGGCCGCAGAGCACATCGGCGTTGGCCAGGCCCAGATCAGCGTCGAGCAGTGTGACGCGGTGCCCCGCCTGCGCGAGACCGATGGCGAGGTTGACGCAGAGTGTCGTCTTGCCGACGCCACCCTTACCGGAAGTGACCGCGACGATCGGGCAGGCGGCGCTCGATGCGGCGGTCTGGTCGGCGACGAGTTCGCGGAGGCGGGCCGCCTGGTCGCCGCGGGCGGGCGCCGACTGATCGGAGCGTCCGAAGCGGGCGACGACCGGGCTGGCCGAGGGGTGCAGTGTGCTCACGATGCGGCCTCCGAGCCATCGAGCACCAGCCTCGCCAGCCGATCGGCGGAGGCCACCTCGATGTCGTCGGGTACTTCCTGGCCGGTCGTGACCATGGCGAGCGTGAGGCCGGTCGCCCGCAACATGTTGGGGACGACGCCGAACTGCACCGCCTCATCGAGCTTGGTCAAGATCAGGCCGGTCGGAGAGAGCGCAGCGAAGCGCTGTGCTGTCTTGTGCAGCACCGACTCGGCCGAGGTGGACGAAAGGACCAGGAAGCGTTCGTGCGGCGCGGCGGCATCGACCGCCGCGGCCAGTTCATCGATGCGGGCCGCATCGTGCTGCGATCGCCCGGCGGTGTCGACGAGGATCACATCGCAGTCGGCGAGCGACTCAACCGCCGCGGACATGTCGCCCGGCGTCATCGCGACCTTGAGCGGGAGGCCGATGATGTTGGCGTAGGTGCGGAGCTGCTCGACCGCGGCGATGCGGTAGGTGTCGCTGGTCACCAGGCCGACGCGTCGGCCCTGCCGCAGCTTGTACATCGCGGCGATCTTGGCGATGGTCGTGGTCTTGCCCACGCCGGTGGGGCCGAGCAGCGCGATCGTGAGCGGCCGGCCATCGGTTTGACGCCCGGCCTTGGGCGATCCGCCGCGGACGGGGATCGTCGCGGCGATCTGGCGGAGGACCGTTGCACGGACAATGTCACCGTCTGCAAGCTCATCGCCGGCCAGTTCATCGCGGACCTTGCCGATGAGGCCCTCGACGAGATCGACCGAGACCTGCGACTCCTGCAGCTTGAGGAAGCAGTCAAAGAGCGGCTCGGGGAGGCCCCCGTGCGTTAGCACGCTGGCGGCGAGCGGTCCGGCCGATGGCGGCGTCACGGCGAATGCGGTGTGCCGCGTAGCCCGGAGCACCTGACCCACGAGCCCCTTGATGGCGGTGAGTTCGGACCGGAGGGTGTCCACCGCGGCGGAGTCGACCGGCCGTGGCTCGACACGCGTTGCCAGCGATGCCGGCTTCGATGCGGGCGGCTGCGGGCGGGAGACCACATCGGCCGGACGCGGCGCGAACTCGGCGATATCGGTCGCGGCCGAAACAGGCCGGGCTGGTTCTGGGCGGACCGGCTGCGGACGGGCGGGCTCGGGCCGAGCCAAGTCGGAGCGTGGGGGTTCGGAGCGTGGGGGTTCGGAGCGCGCGGGTTCGGCGGCGCGGGGGGGTTCTTCGCGATTGCGGTCGGCGCGGAGCGGCCGGGTCTGCACAATCGGCGGTTCGGCGAGCTGCTCAACCCGATCGACACGCCGGAAGGTTTCGGTGACGAACTCCGCCGCGGGCGCGGCCGCGGTCTGGCCGTTGCTGCGAGCCGGACGCGGGCGGGCGGCGGGAGCAGGCTCATTGGATGCTGTGATCTCGACGACCTGCCGGCCGCCCACACCCATCACAGCGCCGACGCGAAACGCGCGGGTGTGGAGGATGACGGCGTCCTTGCCCAGGTCCTTCTTGACCTCGGCGAGGGCTTCGGCCATCGAGTTGCCGCGGTATGTCTTGAGGTTCATCACGGACATCCTGACTCACAGCGTCGGCGGCACGGGCGACTGGCAAGACCGGACACGATCGGCCAAGCGCGGAATATATCGGGGGTGGTCCTGGTCTGCCATGATTCGCACCCCCACCACCGCTCAGCGCGAAGCACAAACGGGCTTTCCTCCCTACTCATGCCGCCTGGGCCGCGGCCCCCTGCTCCATCGGCGCGACCACGAGGCCGACCGATTCCACCTCGATCCCGCCGGTCACCTCGTTGTACCCCAGCACCGCCACGCCGGGCAGGTGCGGATCGACGATCTGCTTGACGACGGCCCGGACCTGCGGCGATGCGATCACCACCGCGGGCAGCCCGGCGCGGATGAGCGGCTGCACGGCCTGGACGATCTGCTCGGACACCCGCGCTGCGATCCGCGCCGGCATCGTGACGTTCGTCCCCGCCGGGCCACGGTCGATGTAGCCGTTGATCATGTCTTCGAGCGTCGGATCGAGCGTGACGCAGGAGAGCCGCGGCTTGGCGCCGTCGCCGGCGACCGCGTACTGCGAGCAGATGGTGCGACGCAGCGCGTTGCGGACGTACTCGGTCAGGACCTCCAGGTCCTTGGTCTTGGCGCCCCACTCGACAAGCGTCTCGAGGATCGTTTCGAGATCGCGGATGGGCACCCGCTCGCGGAGCAGGTTCTGCAGCACCTTCTGGAGCTCGACGGGCTTGACGATCGCGGGGATCGTTTCCTCGACGAGCTTGGGGGCTTTCTGCTTGAGCTGTTCGACCAGGTTGCTGACCTCATCGCGGGTGAGCAGTTCATCGGCGTGCTTGCGGACGACCTCGGTCAGGTGCGTGGCCAGCACGCTGGCGGGGTCGACGACGGTGTAATTCATCGTCTCGGCGCGGGTCTTGAGCGTGGGCTCGATCCACCAGGCATCGATCCCGAATGCCGGCTCGCGGGTGCGCTCGCCGTCGATCGGCCCGGAAGTAATGCCCGAATCCATCGCCATGAGCAGGCCGGGGCGGGTCTGGCCCTCAGAGACGACGTTGTTGCGGATCTTGATGCGGTAGTCGTTCGCGCCCAGCTGCATGTTGTCGCGGATGCGGACCGGCGGCATGACCAGACCGAGCTCGACCGCGAGCTGTCGGCGGATCGAGGTGATGCGATCGAGCAGGTCGCCGCCCTGCGTCGTGTCGATCAGCGGGACGAGGCTGTACCCGACCTCGAGCTCGAGCGTGTCGACCTTGAGGAGGTTCTCGACGGGCGGCGGCTCCGGGGCGGTCTTGGCCTCCGCGGCCTCGGCCTGGCCCGCGGCGGCCCGCTTGCTGCGGGTGAGCGCCCACGCCACGCCGCCCAGCGCGCCGGCGGTGAGCAGTAGCGGCATCGTCGGGAGCGGCGTCGCCGCGAGAGCGACGAGGAAGCCGGCGGTGATGAGCAGGCCGCGCGGCTGGCTGATGACCTGACCGGTGAGCTCATCGCCCAGCTGCGCCTTGGTGCCCGAACGAGTCACGATGAGCGCGGAAGCGATCGAGATCACGAACGAGGGGATCGTGCTCGTGAGGCCGTCGCCGATCGTGAGCTTGGTGAAGACCTCGGCCGTCGGCCCGGCCTCCCAGCCGCGGTCGATCATGCCGACGGCGAACCCGCCGATGACATTGATCGCGGTGATGAGCAGGCCCGCGACCGCGTCGCCGCGAACGAACTTGCTGGCGCCGTCCATGGCGCCGAAGAAGTCGGCTTCCTGCGAGATCCGCTCGCGGCGGCGGCGGGCTTCCTTGTCGTCGATGATGCCGGCGTTGAGGTCCGAATCGATCGCCATCTGCTTGCCGGGCATGGCGTCGAGGGTGAAGCGGGCGGCGACTTCGCTGATGCGGGTGGCGCCCTTGGTGATCACGACGAACTGCACGATCGCCATGATCAGGAAGATCACGATGCCCACGAAGAGCGAATTGCCGGCGACGAAGTTGCCGAAGGCCATGATGACATGACCGGCGACCGCCGCGGCGGCCTCGGGCGTGTCCGCATCGGCGGTGAGGATGAGACGGGTCGAGGCGACGTTGAGCACGAGCCGGAAGAGTGTGGTCGCGAGCAGCAGCGAGGGGAAGACGCTGAAGTCCAGCGGGTGGTCCATGTAGATGGTGGTCATCAGGATGATGACGCCCAGGCTGATGTTGAGCGCGATGAGGATGTCCATCATCATCGGCGGCAGCGGAACGAGCAGGACCGCCAGCATGAGCACGAAGCTCACGGGGACGATGTAGCCCCGGTGCTTGCTGATCTTCCGCATCCACTCGGGGAGTGCGGGCGGGGGCGCTTTGGCTGCTGCGGCGGTGGCCACTGGTCAGGTCTCCGGACGCGGCGTCAGGCCGCCTGCGTTTCGAGGCGGTACACGAACGCGAGGATCTCGGCGATGGCCTGGTAGAACTCGGGCGAGACTTCCTGCCCGACCTCGACCGAGGCGTAGAGGCCGCGGGCGAGCGGGGGACGCTCGACGATCGGGATCGAGTGCGTGCGGCCGACCTCGCGGATCCGCATCGCGAGGTAGTCGACACCCTTGGCGACAACCTTGGGGGCCTTCATCGTCGCGGCGTCGTAGCGGATGGCGACCGAGTAGTGCGTGGGGTTGGTGATGATGACGTCCGCCTTGGGCACGGCGGAGTTGATGCGCTGCAGCGCGATCTCGCGGGCCATCTGGAACCGCTTGGACTTGAGCTTGGGATCGCCTTCCATGCTGCGGCGCTCGTCCTTGACCTCGTGCTTGGTCATCTTGAGGTCCTGGCCGTGCTGCCACTTCTGGTAGAAGAAGTCGATCAGTCCGATCGTCAGGAGGAGGGCGAGGAGGATCGGACGACGGATCACGGGCTGCTCCGGGGCGAGGGGGCCGTCAGCGGCGCCAGGTCCAGGCGGGTCGGCGAAAGCGTTCCGCCTCCTGCACGCTCGCCGCACGCAGCGTCTCGGTCAACTCCGGCGGGGCGGTCTTCGCATCCCAGGTCAGCTTCCACTGGATCGGGAGACTGCTGTCCTGTGGCAGATCGTCCAGTGTGTATTCGTGCGTCTTGTAGGCGTAGAGCGTGCGCTGGTAGGCGAGGTCGCGCCGGTAGTGGCCCTGCAGGTACGTGTTGCGGCCGAAGAGCGTGGTCTGGCCGGCGTCGAGGTTGAGCTTGAGGCTCTGGAACAGATGGCCGGGGTTGGTGGTGGTGAAATGGATCACGCCATCC
>JBDZUZ010000033.1:0-26150 GCA_040255445.1 Planctomycetaceae bacterium
GCCAGAGCCTTGGGACACTCGGCGGCCAGTTTCAGGATGGCGCCTTGAAAGAACTCCTTGAACTCGAGCTCGAGGCGCACGAGGACGCTCGCCTCTTCGCTGTTGAGCATGCACAGGGCTTCGGCTTCCTGTTTCACGGTCGGCCAGGTTGGCACCGCCTTGGCCGCGCGGCCGAAGAAGGCGAGGTACGCGGCCTGCGAGTCGGTCGGCGATGGTGTCACGAGGGTTGGGTCGAGCTTGCGGGCTGCGTGCTCGACAGCGATTCCGCACTCGCGGACGGTCCGGAACATTTGCTGCATCCTGAGGAACTCGTAGATGTAGCTGTACACCTCCCGGGCGTCGGGGACGCTGTGGCGGAAATCCGCGGTTGGTTCGGGTAGGTTGGGGCCGATGCGGCCCGTCCGCCGCAGGTAGAAGATGCACGCCACCGAGGTCGCCGACTCGTCCAGGATGCAGCCTGGCTGGGCGAAAGCGTTGATCTCATCGCGTCGGCTCAGGAAGTACGCGTGCTGCTCGGGAGTGAGGGTGCTGGCGACTTCCGACGCTTCGCGCCACACGGTTCTGAAGACGCCGAGCCGGTACGCGAGTTTATCGAGAATCGCCACATCGATGTGCGTGCAGAAGTCGATGGGGAACTCGGGCGGCTTACGCGCCGGTTCGGATGTCATGGCGGCGGCTCGGGTGGGGTGATAACGGAGCGTTCAGCAAGTCAAGCCTTCGGCCACGCGCCGCGGTGGGCGGGGTCGGCGGTGTCGTTGAGGGCGCGGGTGATGGCTTTGTTGGCCATGCGGCCGATGATGGCGATGACGACGATCGCGAGGACGATGCCGCCGATGATGATGGGCGTGGGGGCGCGGAGGTTTTCTTTGGTGAACTCGCTGATGCCGGCGCCGAGGATGACGGCGGCCGCGCTGCGGGGGGCCATGCCGATCGCGGTGCCGAGGATGTAGGGAGCGCGGGGGACGCGCGTTGAGGCGAGGACGAGATTGGTCAGGGCGAAGGGGGAGTTGGGCGGGAGGCGGATAAGGGTGACGATCCAGAGCGTCTTGAGGAAGCCGCGTTCCGCGGCGGTCTCGCCGATGAAGGCGCGGTAGACCGCGCGGAGTTTGGGGCGGTCCTGGATGAGTCGCACAGCACGGTCGCCCGAAGCGCGGCCGGCGATCTCGTAGGCGATCGCCGCGGCGAGGACGAAGCCGAGGATGGAGGCGGGGAGGCCCCAGGCGATGCCAAAGGCGAAGCCGCCCAGGGCGCACTGCGCGTAGGTGGGGAGGAGCGCGAGGCCGGCGAGGACGGCGAAGGCGGTGATGAAGATCGTGAGGCCCAGGGCGCGCTGTTCGTGGAGCCAGGGCGCGATCTGGGCCATGAAGGCGAAGAGGAGGATGGAGCCGAGCAGCGGGAGGATCGCCGCGGCGACGGCGAGCCAGCCGGCGGGGCCGAGCTGTTTGAAGATGTCGGCGGGGGATTGGTTGCTGGAGGCAGCGCGGGCGGCGGCTTCGATGGACTGGGCAGCGCGCTGTGCGGGGGGTGTGGGGGACGATGCATCGCCGGAGTCGGGGGACGCGGACCGGTGTGTGCGCGGCGGCGTGTCGCTGGGGTTGTGGTGAGGGCTGTCGTTCACGGGTGGGAGGGTACCACGGGAGAGCGCGGGACCCTACCATGGGCCCGGCGGCCTCGGTTGTGGCCGGCTACGGACTTTCGAAGGATCGATTCACCCCGCTTTGCCCGGGCGACAGCCCGGCGGCCGAGGATTCTGCAGATGCTCCCCAAGCCCCCGCCCCGCGAGGCGTCACTCGGATTTCTGTATGTCCCGCCGTTCCGGATCGTGGGCGGGTCGATCGCGGGCGAGTTCACGTGTCTGCAGATTCCGGAGCTTGATCTGGGGTTCGACATCGGCGCGTGCCCGCGGGCGATGCTGCCCAGCAAGCACCTGGCGATCACGCACGGGCACATGGACCATATCGGGTCGCTCGCGTACTTCTGTTCGCAGCGGCGGTTCCAGGGGATGGGGACCGCGCGGATAGTGTGCGATGCGCGGATCGCGCCGGCGATCAACCGGATGATGGCGGGGTATGTGGATCTCGAGATGCAGCGGACGCCGTTCGAGCTCATCACGCTCGAGCCGGATCAGGCGATCGAGATCAAGAACAACATTCTGCTGCGGGGCTGGCCGACGGAGCACACGTGTCCATCGTTCGGGTACAGCGTGATCGAGAAGCGGACGAAGCTGCGGGAGGAGTATCTGGAGCTTCCGCAGGAGAAGCTGCGCGAGCTCAAGGACCGCGGCATCGAGATCACGCGGTCGCTGGAGATCCCGCTGATCGCGTACACGGGCGACACCGCGCCGGGGCCGTACCTGGTGCGGGAGGATGTGCGCAAGGCGCAGGTGGTGATCGCGGAGTGCACGTTCTTCGAGCCGGATCACAAGGAGCGGGCGAAGATCGGGATGCACCTGCACCTGGATGACATCGCGGAGTGGCTGCGGGTGCTGGAGTGCGAAGCGCTGATCCTGGTGCACGTGTCGCGGCGGACCGACCTGCAGTATGCGCGTCGTCGGCTGGCGCAAGTGGTGGGGGAGGAGCGGGCGGCGAAGGTGCACTTCATGATGGACCACCGGACGAACCGCGAGCGGTACGAGAAGCAGTTGACGGCGGCGGGTGTGCCGCCGATGCAGCGCGGGCCGCAGCGCGGGGGCGGCGGGGGCCCGCGGGCGCGGGCGGAGGAGCCGGCCGAGAGCGAGGAGTGATGCGACTGGTGTGATGCGGGGCGTGCGCCGGTCTGGAGACCGGCACGACCAAGGACCGCACGATCAGAAAGATGTCCCGCGCGCAACTGCCTATCCGCGTTGGGTCTGTGCTGTCAAGCGGTCAAGAAAAGCGCGGGGGCCGATTGACACTCCGGTCGTTTGGATTTACTTTCCTCGAAGCCTCCGGCGTGGACGCGCGGGGAAACGGGAAGCCGGGTGGGCCGACCGTGTCCGATGCGTTCACCGACGAACACGCCGGCATGCTGGGTGCCGCTCTTCCGACCTTCGGGGGAGCAACGGTTCGCACGAGACGGTGAGGTTCCCCCTGATGACGGACCCCGACACGAAGGTCTGGGATTCCATGCTCGCGCACCTGCGCACTCAGCATCCGGCGATCTGCCGGCAGTGGTTCGAGGAGCTCGAGCCGCTGGGGGTGGCGGGCGGCGCGTTCCACCTGCGGACCTCGTCGGACATCCACCGCGAGTACCTGCGGCATAAGTGCGCGGACCCGTTCAACGATGCAGCGCGGACGGTTTCGGGCCGGCTGATCTCGGTGCGCTTCCTTGGGCCGGAGGATCCTCCGCCGGAGGATGTCGAGACGGCCGCGCCGGGTCGGAACGCGGGGCGGGGCGCTCCGCGGCCATCGATGCGGGCGCCGGCGCGGGATGCAGCGCCGCGGGCGGCGGAGCCGGCGCGGGCAGAGTCGACGCGGGCCGATGCAACGCGGGGGGAGGCCGGGCGGGCGGATGCGCGCGGCGACGGCGTCCGCGGCGAACCATCGCGCGAGCAGGCACGGGTCATCGAGCCCAAGAGCGATGGGCATCGCAACGACGGGCAGGCCGGGCGTGTTGATGATTCCGGCGCGGGCGGTGGTAGTGCCGGATCCCGCGGCGGGGATGCGGTCTCGGCGCCGGCGCGGTCGCGGGTCTTCGAGGGGCCCAACCCCGGCGAGCAGCGGTACGAGTCGCTGGTCATCAACCCCGACAACGCTTTCGAGAATTTCGTCGTGGGCCCGGGCAACCGGCTGGCGCACGCCGCGGCGCAGGCGGTCGCGGCGAACCCGGGGCGGTCGTACAACCCGTTCTTCGTGCACGGCGGGGTGGGCCTGGGCAAGACGCACCTGTTGCAGGCGGTGTGCCTGCGGCTCTTTGAGAGCAACCCGGGGCTCGTGATGTACTACACGAGCTGCGAGGCGTTCGTCACGCAGTTCATCGAGAGCGTGCAGTCGGGGGAGATGGGGCAGTTCCGCCACCGCTTCCGCGATGTCGATGTGCTGGTGATCGACGACATCCACTTCCTGGCGAAGCGCGACCGGACGCAGGAAGAGTTCTTCCACACCTTCAACAGCCTGTACCAGGCGAACAAGCAGATCATCCTGTCGAGCGATGCGCCGCCGCACGAGATTCCTGACTTGGAGGACCGCCTGGTGAGCCGGTTCAAGTGGGGCCTGGTCGCGAAGATCGAGCCGCCGTGCTACGAGACGCGGGTGGCGATCCTGCGGACCAAGGCGCGGCTGCGGGGGATGCCGATCAGTGACGAGGTCGCGTGCTACATCGCGGGGCGGATCGATTCGAACATCCGCGAGCTCGAGGGCGCGATCGTGGGCCTGCAGATGCGGGCGATGGTCGAGCAGCGGCCGATCGATCTGGAGCTGGCGCGGCTGACGCTGGGCGATGAGGCGCCCGCCGTGCCGGTGGGCGAGCCGACGATCCAGCACATCATCAATGTGGTGGTGGAGTTCTACGGGATCAAGGTGACGGACCTGCAGAGCAAGCACCGTCACCGCTCGATCACCCTGCCGCGGCAGGTGTGCATGTACATCGCGAAGCGGGTTACGCGGCACTCGCTCGCGGAGATCGGCGGGTACATGGGCGGGCGGGACCACACGACGGTGCTGCACGCGATCAATGTGGTCGAGGCGAAGCGGGACTCGGATGGGGAGTTCGCGGCGGTCCTCAAGAGCCTTGAAGAGAGGGCGCGGGGGCCGCGGGTGGGGTGACGCGGGTGGGGTGAGGGGTTCTACAAGTTCAGCGATTTGAGAGTCGTGCTTGCAATACCCGCTCTTTCCCTTCAACCCCGGGTGGCCCGCCGACACCATCGAACTGGCGACGCTGCGCGAGCACCAGAAGCGACTGCTCGCCATCATGGACGAGCGGATCGACCTGATCGTCTCGGTGATGGGCGTGTTTAAGGACGATCTCCTCATATACGACGGCGAGCTTCCACTGGGCATCAGTGTGATCGAGGCGATCGACACGTGGCTGGGGAGCCGCATCGCCTCGCTCGAGGGAACAACGGTCGATATCACGCTGGAGCCGCGCAAGGACAGCCCGCTGCCGCGGGGGCCCGTGTACTACCTCACGCCGCTCGCCCAGAGCCTTTGTATCGATCTGGGGTTGTTGTTCGTGCGGGTCGTGATGCACAACTGCGATGGGTACGAGTGGAAGATCGTTGCGTACAAGAATGCGCGGCCGTACATCGCGGTCTGTAACCGACGGAACAGACACGAGATCCGTCCGTGGCTGGCGATTTCCGGCGCGGTCGCCGGGTTTGTCGAGTACGGTCGGGCTTCTCCGATGCTGCGGGCGTACGCGTGCGCCTTGCAGTTCCCGCCGCTGAAGTGAATGTGCCGTCGGGGCCACGGGGGTGGAATCAGACCGGCGCTCAAACACCGAAACGGCGTCGCTAGCATGGCGTCATGGAATACCCCGATTCCTACGAGTCAAAGTACCCCGCCGTTGCGACGGCAGCTGGCAAGATCCGCGAGCTCTCGGAGGAGTTCTGTCAGCAGAAGATCAACACACCGCACTCGGGCATCGGGGAATACCTCGAGGCTGTGTCGGGGTTGATGGATGGGGGATCGCTTGATCGGGATATCGACCGCATCAACACCGCGGTCAGGGCGGGCGATGAGGAGGCGGTCGTAAGCATCGTGCTCGGGATGTTTACAGAACTGCTCGACACGGCATCGGCGTGGGAGTGAATTGATCGTGGAGGACAGACCCGCCCCTACTCGGCTGGGATGGTGTGTTTCGGGCGGCGATGGTTGTGTCGGGATCGTGGGCCCAGCGCACGGCTGCTCGCTTCGCCCTTGCGGGCTCGGCTCGGAGCCGTGGCACGATCGGTGGTCGCGGGTCGAGGGTGCGAGCGAAGTCTTTGCAGGGTCGCCACAGGCTGGCTCAGAGCAGCCAGCCCTGTGGCACGAGGGTGACATGACCGTTCGGGCGAAGCGCCAGGTTTGGTGTCTGGTGGTGTGGAGGGGTTGGCGCATGCTGGCGCGGGCGCGCTCGGGCGCGACCGGACGGGGGCCGACCATCGGGCGAGGGAGCGCAACCGAGCGCGGGCCGCGCCGGTGGGCGACAGGCAAGTGACAGGATCGCCGCGGCGGGTGTGGAGCGGAAGTCGTTGGCGGCGGGCGGGTTGCGGCGGCTGTCCCCGGCGTGTCCACATGCCGACAGGACTCACTGCTACTACAACGACATGTCTTTCTATCTTGGATAGAAGAAGGCATACTCTCGGGTCTGCCCCGCGGTCGGCCGAGCCGCCGGAGTTGGCCCTCTGTGTGAGCGTTCCGAGAAGGGAGCACTCGGGCGGGGGCCGCGGGAACATACACACAGATTGTGGACATGGTGTGGATGAATTCCGCAGCGGCTCACCGGCCGGCCACCGATGAGGGGCGTCCAGCCAGTCTCCCCCGCGATGCCGAGCCGATGGCGGTGGCCCGGTCGTGGCTCTGCCCATAAGGCGATGTGAACAAAGGGGTTAAGTGGCGTGCCCAGCCGGCGGCGGCGGGGGCCCTGGCGGAGGTCCATGGGCAATCTGCCCTAGGCGGCCTCGACTTCTGGGGGACCGGTTTCCCACCGGTGTGGAAAGGCGTGTGGACAAGCCGCAAATGCCGCTCCCGGCGTTGATTAGGAACCCTTCACAATTGCCCGATGCGGGGCAGGCGACAGGTTGGGTCTGCCCCGTTGCCGACCTCAGCGCTGGCAGGCCGGGCACCAGACTGTGGCCCGCTGGGCGAGGCGGTCGCCGGTGAGCGTCGCGCCGCAGGTGATGCAGGGCTGGCCCGCTCGGGCGTAGACGGCGTGGGTGAGTTGGGTCGTGCCGCGGCGGCCGTCGGCATCGACGTAGTCCCGCAGCGTGGAGCCGCCCAGGGCGACCGACCGCTCGAGCACCTCGCGGATGCGGGCGGCGAGGGCGGCGACGTCGGCGGGGGTCAGGGTGAGGCAGAGACGGCGGGGATCGATGCGGGCCAGGAAGAGGGCCTCATCGGCGTAAATGTTGCCGACCCCGGCGATGACGCCCTGGTCGAGGAGCGCGGCCTTGATCGCCCGCTGGCTGCCGGCGATAGCGAGGCCGAGCGCTGCGGCGAGGTCGGGGGTGGGTGTGTCGAGGGCATCGGGCCCGAGGCGGGCCCAGCGGTGGGCCTCGACCGCGGCGGGGGACTCGTAGGTGGTGAGTTCGCCGAAGCGGCGGGGGTCGCGGAAGAGGATGCGGCCCAGGTCTTCTCCGCTGTCGCGGGCGATGCGCCACTCGGCGTGGATGTGGTCGGGCTGGCGGGGTGTGCCGCCGCGGGGGACGAAGAGGACCTGGCCGGTCATGCCGAGCTGGATGATGACGGTGCGCTGATCTCCGGCGATGAGGGCGAGTTGTTTGCCGCGGCGGGCGAGCGTGGTGATGTGGGCGCCGGCGAGGAGGTCGCGGGCGAGAGTGCGGCCGCGGGTTGAGCCGGTGTCGCCGCGGAAAGTGGTGCAGATATCGCGGCGGCGGAGGGTGGCGCGGGTGATGGTGGCGCCGAGGAGGTGTGGCTCGAGGGAGCGGCGGGTGCGCTCGACCTCGGGGAGTTCGGGCATGGTCGAGTTTATGACGGGCGCTGACGGCGCTGGCGGTGGCGGAGGTCGCGGAAGAAGGCGGTGAGGAGTTCGCCGCACTCGTCGGCGAGGACGCCGGGGATGATTTCCGCGCGGTGGTTGAGGCGCTGGTCGTCGGCGAGGTGGTAGAGGGTGCGGACCGCGCCGGCTTTCGGGTCGGGCGCGCCGTAGACGACGCGGCCGAGCCGGGCGTTGACGATGAGGCCGGCGCACATGGGGCAGGGTTCGAGGGTGACGACGACGGTGCAGTCGTTGAGGCGCCAGTCGCCGGTGGCGCGGGCGGCTTCGAGCATGGCGATGTGCTCGGCGTGGGCGGCGGGGTCTTTGTCGGTCTCGCGGCGGTTGTGGCCGCGGCCCACGATCTCGCCGGTGGCGGTGCGGTAGACGATGGCGCCGATGGGGACTTCGCCGATGGCCTGGGCTTCGCGTGCCTGGTCGATGGCGAGGCGCATCATGTCGGTGTCGCGCTGGGTGGGGGCGGCGTTGGCGGCCGGGGCTGCTGTAGCGCGGGGCGCGAGCGCAGCGCGGAGGCGCGACCAGAAGGTCGGCGGTCCATCAGGGCGTTTCATCATCGCCCTCGGGCTTGGGGTCCGAGCCGCTGAGGAACTTGCTGGTGGCGACGCGCTCGGCGGGGAAGATCTTGAGCAGGATCCCGCCGAATTCGTAGAGCAGGACCAGCGGGGCCCAGAGCAGGACCATGGAGCTCGGGTCGGCGGGCGTGAGGACCGCCGCGGCGATGGCGCAGATGAAGATGGCCTGCTTGCGGTGCTTGGCGAGGAAGGCGCGGTCGATGATGCCGGCCCAGCCCAGGAGGAGCACGACGACGGGGAGCTGGAAGCCGAGCGAGAAGGCGAGCGCGAGGGAGAGGACGAAGCCGGTGTACTCGCTGACGCGGTACTGCTGGACGATGCCCGCATCGGAGTGGAGGTCAGCCGAGAGGATCTCGGGCTTGTCACCGACGATGCCGACGCAGACACGCATCTTCATCAGTTCGGTGTTGATCCACTGCTGACCGGGTACGGGCGCGGGCGGGTCGCCGGCGAGCACGGGCATGGTGGGGTAGACGGTTCCTTCGGGCGAGGGGACGACAGGCGTGGTGAGCGCGCCGACGCTCGCGCCGAAGTTGATGAAGAAGGCGAGGATGACGGGGATGATGACGAAGTAGAGGAACGCGATCGCGGAGGCGGTGAGCGTGACCGAGAGGGGGATGAGCAGGTAGACGAAGCGCTTCTCGCGGCTGTACAGGCCGGGCGAGACGAACTTCCAGAGCTGGTAGAGGAGCCAGGGGCTGCCGACGGCGATCGCGGCGATGAAGCTGACCTTCACGTAGGTCATGAAGGTTTCGAGCGGGGCGGTGGCCTGGAGGGTGTTGCCGAGGCGCGCATCGCGCATGGCGGCCTGCAGGGGGAGCAGCATGAGCTCCAGGAGCTGCTGGCCGAAGTAGAGCGCGACGACGACGATGGGGACGAGGCCGAGGAGCGCGAGCACGAGGCGCCTGCGCAGGTCCTCGAGGTGTTCGCCCAGCGGCATCGTGTATTCGGTCGCCATGAGGGACTTCGCCGCGGAGTGGGAGTGCCGGGTCCCGGACAGGCCCCTGCCGGGGAACAGGCAGGGAGGTTATGCGTCGAGGGGAGGACTGAGGACTGAGTGCTGAGGACTGAGTGGGGGGGTCGTGTGACGGAAACCTCGGGATCGCGCATCCCAACCACTCGAAACGGGAGCAGGTTCGTGCGCGACATGCAAGGGTCAGAGTCGGGGGCGGACCGCTGGGCCCACCCTATCGACCAGACCCCGGATATCCCGGCCGCCGGTGTCCTCGAGGAGGAGCCGGTCAATCTGCGCGCTGCCGCGGCGGTGTCGGGGGATCAGGAGGCGCTGCGCGAGCTGTGGGTGGAGCACCGGCGGTGGGTCGCGGCGATCCTGCTGGCGCACAAACCGAGCTGGGCGGACCTGGACGATCTGCTGCAGGAGGTCGCGGTCTCGCTGGTGCGGAAGATCGGGGAGTTGCGCGATCCGCGGGCGGTGAAGCCCTGGCTGCGGACGGTGGCGATGAACGCAGCGCACGCCGCGGCGCGGCGGGGGAAGGCCCGTCCGCCCGGGAGCCATGCACATGATCGGACCACGCGGGATGCGGCGGATGTGGGGGATGTCGGCGCCGGGGGTCGGGTGGGGCCGGCGACGCCGGCGGAGGCGATTCAGCGGGGCGAGACGGGGACGCGGCTGATGGAGCTGGCCGCACAACTGGGGGATGGCTACCGCGAGCCGTTGCTGCTGAAGGTGGTGCAGAACCTGAGCTACCGGCAGATCGGGCAGATTCTCGGGCTTCCCGAGACGACGGTGGAGACTCGGATCGCGCGGGCGCGGCGGCAGCTTCGGGACCTGGCGGAGCAGCGATCCCTGGTTTGACGTCTGAGGTCGCTGGTGTGAGTGGGGCGTTGCGTGGCGGGGTCGATCGCCCTGTTCTGGGCCGGACACCCTATATCGCGAGCGGGTGGAATCGATGCGTGACGGAAGGCGGGGGATCGCGCATCTCCTGCTGACTGGAGGGCCCGCGGTGTGTTTCTTCAAGCAAGCGGGCGGAGTGGACTATGACGGCACCTGATGTTGACATCCTGATCTCGCGGGCGGTGGACAAGACGGCGACGGACGCCGACTGGGACCGGCTCGAATTCATCGCAGCGCACGAGCCGACGGTGTGGCGTGACCTGGCGCGGGCGCAGCGGCTGGATTCGCAGCTCGTAGCGGAGGTTGGCCCGCTGCTGGAGGCGGCGGACCGGACGCGGCTGCCGGGCCGGACCGATACGCGCGAAGGCTGGAGATTGACCGAGGCGGAGACAGAGCGGCATTCGGCGGTGTTGACGCATCGGATCGGTCGGGTCGCATCGTGGGCGGGCTGGGCGGTCGCGGCCGCGCTCGCCGCGGCGGTGGCGATCGGCCCGCAGACTGGTGTGATGGGCAACGGCGGAGGACCGATCGCTTCGGGCGATCGCGCGGGTGTGCCGCAGAACGCGGGCATCGGTTCGGTCGCGGCGACCGCGGCCGAGGCGCTCGATGCGTACCTGACCAAGGGCAAGGCGCAGGGGACGGTGATCGGTGAATTGCCCGAGAAGGTGATCATCGAGACCGCGGCGGACGATGAGGGCGGCGGGTACGAGGTGGTGTATCTGCGGCAGATCATGGAGCGGACGCGGGTGAGCGATCTGTACCGCGTGTCGTCGGACGAGCTTGGCAATCCCACGCCGGTTCCGATCAAGACGCGGGCGCTGCCGCTGCGGAACCTGATGGACGGCGTCGAGCCCAGCGGCCCGGGCGCGCAGCCGGCGACGCCGGTGGGGAAGAAGGCGGTCCAGGCGGACGATGCGCCCACTTCGCCGATGGGTATGCCGCGGGGCCTCACGCGTCCGGCATCGCGGCCGACGCTGTAATTCACGAGGATTCAGACGGGCAGACGCACCGCCCGCATCACTGTGGTGCGTTGAAGACAGCACGATGGGAACGATGAGGCCCGCGGCCGGTACGAATCCGGAAACGCCCGCCGGTCGCTTCCCAAGAACCAGTCCGTGCGGCAGAGCCCAGCGGCGAGCCGCGGCGGAGATTCAGGAGTTCAGACGATGGCACAGAATCAAGTGACGACACTGTTCGCGGCGGCGGCCCTCGTGGCGTGCGCCGGTCTGGCGCAGGCTCAGAGCCGCGTCGAGGTCGAGAAGGTCGAGAAGAAGGAGATCCGCGGCAGCCTCGACAAGCCGCTGAACGCCGCCCAGCCGACGCTCGATCGGTTCAAGGGCGTCACGATGAACATGTCGCAGATCTCCGATGCGGGTGAGTACTCGCTGAAGATCGATGACGGCAAGGTGTCGGCGAAGGCCAACGGCCAGGATGTGCCGGCGGATCGCATCCGTGTCGGCGAGAACCGCATCGACCTGCTCGATGAGCAGGGCGCGGTGATGTCGACGTTCAGCCTGGGGAGCGGTCCGGTGATGACGCCGCGTGCGCCCCGGGCGCCGCAGCAGTTGCGGGTGCGTCCGCTCCAGCCGCCGGCCCCGCCCGAGGCGCCCGAGCCGGGGCTGCGTCCGTCGCTGCCCGAGAACCCGCCGCCGGTGATGGTGGGCATCACGATGAGCACGGTCGAGGGTGAGGTCGACGGGATCCAGGTGGATTCGGTGATCGACGGCCTTCCCGCTTCGAAGGCGGGGATCAAGCCCGGCGACATCATCGTGCGGCTCGATGGGAAGCCGGTCGAGCGTCAGGAGCAGTTGCGCGAGGTCCTGAAGACCAAGCAGCCGGGCGACAACCTGGTGGTTGTTGTGCAGCGCGATGGGGCGGAAAAGCGGATCGAGATCAACCTCGCGAAGTTCGAGGGTGAGAAGCTGATGTCGCAGCGTGAGAATGCGCCGTTCCCGGGCGGCTGGGTCATGGAGCTCGAGGAAGAGCACGATTGGTACGGCGAAGCGCGCAAGGCGCTCGAGCAGGCGCTGGCCGAGGTACGCATCGAGGTCGAGAACATCGACGTCGAGAAGATGCAGGCCGACGTTGAGAAGGCGCTCGGTGAGGCCATGAAGGCGCTCGAGCAGGCGAGGAAGGAATCGGGCCCGGCGATCTCGCGGTTCTTCAACCGGCAGGGCAACCAGGCGCCCGACGTCACCGTATGGGGTGACCGCGGGCAGCGGTACGTGATCCCCGCGCCGACTCCGCCGGCCGCGCCTGGGGAATCGCGCGAACTCACCAAGCAGCTCGAGCGTTTGAGCAAGCAGCTCGACCAGCTCAACGAGCGACTGGACCAGATGGAGCGTCGCCTGAACAACGCTGACCACCACGACGGTCGTTAAAGGCGCTGTTCACCAACAACCCGGGGGGCACGACCCCGCCCCCACGCGACGCTTCCGTTTCGGAGCGGGCCGCACGCCACCCCGGTGCGGCTCGCTTCATTTTTGGGAAGGCACAAAGGCACAGAGGCACAAAGGCACGAAGGGGGGGAGATTCGCCGCTCCGTGGTGGGGGGTGGGGGGCACCGAACACCGGTGTGCGGGGTGTCCGTATCATGCGGGCGGTGGTGTGGTGATTGGGCTGGCCGCCGCAGGAGTCTTCTGGTGACGCACACGAATCCTGATGTTGTCCGCGAGGTGCAGGACGCCTTCAAGAAGCTCAAGGACGAGATCCGCAAGGTGATCGTCGGGCAGGATGAGGTCGTCGATCAGATGCTGACGGCGATCTTCTGCCGCGGGCATGTGGTGGTGGTGGGTGTGCCGGGGCTGGCCAAGACGCTGCTGATCTCGACGATCGCGCGGACGCTCTCGCTGGGGTTCTCGCGGATTCAGTTCACGCCGGACCTGATGCCCAGCGACATCACGGGCACCGAGGTGATCCAGGAGGATCGCTCGACGGGGCACCGCGAGCTCAAGTTCGTGCGCGGGCCGATCTTCGCGAACGTGATCCTGGCCGATGAGATCAACCGCACGCCGCCCAAGACGCAGGCCGCGCTGCTGGAGGCGATGCAGGAGCGGCACGTGACGATCGGCGGTGTGCGGCATGATCTGCCCGCGCCGTTCTTCGTGCTCGCCACGCAGAACCCGATCGAGCAGGAAGGGACGTACCCGCTGCCCGAAGCGCAGCTGGACCGGTTCATGTTCCAGATCCAGATCGGGTACCCGACGCTGGATGAGGAGCAGGAGATCGTGCGGCGGTCATCGGCGCGGGTGGGCGAATCGATCGCGCCGGTGCTTGATGAGGCGGGGATCCGGCGGATCCAGGATGCGGTGCGGTCGATGCCGGTGGCGGACCACATCATCGCGTACGCGTTGCGGCTGGTGCGGGCGACGCGGATCAAGGAACCGATGGATGCGGGCGTGACGCGGCCGAAGCGCGTGACGGACTATCTCGCGTGGGGCGCGGGGCCGCGGGCGAGCGAGTACCTGGTGCTGGCGGCGAAGGCCGCGGCGATGCTGGCGGGCTCGACGCATGTGACGCCGGATCATGTGAAGGCCGTGGCGCGGCCGGTCTTGCGGCACCGGATCCTGCTGAACTTCAACGCCGAGGCGGATCAGGTGGCGCCCGATGACATTGTGGAGTCGCTGCTGGAGGGGATTCCGGTGGAGGGGCTGAGCGGGGCGGATCGGCGGATGTTGGATAGTGCGGTGCGGTAGAAGGCACAGAGGCACGAAGGCACAGAGGCACAAAGGGGTTGCGCGCCGGTGGCGTGTTTGCAATGCTGTGTCGGTTCATGATTCGGGCGTGACCACGTGACCACGTGACCACGTGACCACGTGACCACGTGACCACTCGAGCACTTGATCACTCGTGCACTGCCGCGCTTTCGCTGTACTCTGTCCTCATGGACCCGATCATCCCGATGCAGCCGGACGATCCGATGGGTGTGGAGACGGAGGCGGAAGCGCGGCCGTGGGAGCGGCTGGGTGCGCTGATCGATGGTGGTGACGCCGCGGCGGTGGAGGCGTTTCTCGAATCGCTCTCGACCGGTGATGTCGGCCGCGCTGTGTCGCGGCTGGATGAAGAGCACCGTGTGCGGCTGCTGGCGATGCTCGCGAGCGACGATGCGGCGACGCTGGTCGATCTTTTGCCCGAGGCCGCAGCGGTGGAGTTTCTGACGGAGGTCGAGCCGGAGGTCGCCGCGCGGATTCTGGATCAGATGCCCAGCGACGAGCAGGCGGATCTGATCGGGCAGATCGATGATGCCGAGGCCGAGGCGATCCTGGCGAAGATGGCGCCCGAGGAGGCGGAGGATGCGCGGCGGCTGACGAAGTACGCCGACGATGTCGCCGGCGGCATCATGATCACGGAGTTTCTCGCGTACCCCTCGCTGGGGGCGGTGGGTGATGTGATCGCGGACTTGCGTGCTAACGCGGAGCGGTACGCGCGGTACGACGTCCAGTACATCTATGTGACCGATGAGCGCGGGCGGCTCGAGGGTGTGCTGCGGCTGCGGGATCTGGTGTTGACGCCGTCGCAGCGGCGGCTGTCGGAGATCATGCTGCCCACGCCGCACACGCTGACGGACACGGAGGAACTGAGCGACATCCGGACCTTTTTCGATCGGCACACGTTCTTTGGCGCGCCGGTGGTTGATAAGGACGGTCGGCTGGTGGGCGTGGTGACGCGGGCCGCGCTTGAGGAGGCGGTCGCGGAACGCAGCGACAGCGACTTCCGCAACACGCAGGGCATTCTGGGCGGTGACGAGTTGCGGTCGATGCCGCTGGCGACACGGACGAAGCGCCGCTTCGCGTGGCTGGCGGTGAACATCGGGCTCAACGTCATGGCGGCGAGCGTGATCGCGGCCTACGAGTCGACGCTGGAAGCGGTCATTGCGCTTGGTGTGCTGCTGCCGATCATCTCGGACATGAGCGGGAACAGCGGGAATCAGGCGGTGGCGGTGACGCTGCGCGAGCTCGCGCTGGGGCTGGTGGGGCCGAAGGAAGCGTGGCATGTTCTTAAGAAGGAGGTCTCGGTCGGCGTGATCAACGGGATCCTGCTGGGGATCCTGATCGCGATCGCGGCGTGGCTGTGGAAGGGGAACGGGTGGCTGGGCTTCGTCGCGGGTGTGGCGCTGTGCATCAACACGATCGTGTCGGTGGCGCTGGGGGGCGTGGTGCCGCTGCTGTTCAAGCGGTGGAAGATGGACCCGGCGGTGGCGTCGGGGCCGATCCTGACCACGGTGACGGATATGTGCGGGTTCTTCCTGGTGTTGTCGCTGGCGGCGGCGATGCTGGACAAGCTGACGTGACTGTGCGCGAAGAGTTTTGCGTGCTGGTGAGAACTCGGATTGACGGCGGCGTGCAAGTCTGTACATTGCGGCCGTGAACGGAGGCGCCGGGACGCTTCTCCATCCGGCCGCGGTGTGTGTCCTGCACCGCGGTCAACGGGCTCGTGGGGTTTCTTTTCCGGTTGTGGCTGGGCGCGGCGTGCCGCGTCCCCGATTCGATGAAAGGCCTTCGATCATGTTGCAGAAGCACATCGTGCCCACGGTTCTCATCGCGCTCGCCGGCTCGGCCGCGTGCGTGCAGGCTCAGGATCTGACCGATGCGACCAGCCGCGAGGCGGAGGTCGCGACGGTGACGGAGATGTTCGACGCGCCGCGTCCGGTGGCGCGGCCGGGGTTTGTCGCGCGTGGCGACACGCAGTATCTGACGGTGAACAGCCCGCCCGAGGGCGATGGGCCGCGGCAGGTAGTCTTTACGCCCGATGGCTCGACCGCGCTGATCGTGAACCAGGGCACAGGGACCGAGCCGGGGACACTGACGTACTTCGATGTCGCGACGGGCACGATCACGCGGACGGTGACGCTGGGGCTGCTGCCGGTTGATGTCGCGGTGACGCCCGACGGCACCAAGGCGGTGGTGCCCAATGTGTTCAGCAACACGGTGTCGATCGTCGATCTCGCGACAGGGACGGCGGTGAGTGTGCCGGTGAGCGGGAGCCAGCCTTTCGCGGTGAAGGTGACGCCCGACGGCGCCACGGCGGTGGTCGCGGTGATCAACGATGCGGTGAACTCGCAGTTCTCGGTGATCGACATCGCGACGGCGACCGAGTCGCGCGTGATTCCTTCGGGGTCGCAGGGCTCGATCGGCGGCTACGCGACACCGGAGATGGGCATCAGCGGCGTGCTGTTCACGCAGTTCGAACTGAGCAACGACGGCGGCACGATCATCCTGCCGGTGCGGCCGGCATCGCGGGTGGCGTTCTACGACGTCGCCACGGGCGTCGAGACGCACTCGGTGGCGACGGCGGCGGGTCCGATGGCGGTCGATGTCTCCGCGGACAACTCGCGGGTGGTGGTGTCGCACGAGGGCAACACGCAGACGGTGACCGTGATCGATCTGGCGACGCGGACGCTCCTGAACGCGTGGCCGACGGGGCAGAGCCTCCAGAGCCAGGTGATCCGCATCACGCCGGATAATCAGTGGGCGCTGGCGGCGATCTCGAACAACGTGCTCTTCGTGAACCTGACGACGGGGGCGACGGAGCAGCAGTCGACGGGCGTCGTCGGCGATATCGAGCTGTCGTTCGATGGCCAGTACGCGTTTGTCTCGAACTTCAACAGCCGCGTGATCGATCTCTCGACGCGGCAGATCGTCTCGACGATCCCGTTCGCGGCGTGTGTCGAGTCGGCGACGAGCCCGACGGAGCTCAAGGCGGTCGCGCTCAACAGCCGCTTCCGCGAGGATATTCATCTCTACTCGATCAACGGCGCGGCGAGCCAGTTCGAGACCTTCGCCCTCACCGGCGAGCCCGCGGAGGGTGATTCGACCCGCGCGATCGCGATCACGGCCGATGGCCGGACCGCGGTCGTGGGCAACAACACCTCGCGCAACGCGAGCATCATCGACCTGGACACCGGCACGGTGCGGGCGTGGGTCGACACCGGCGACCGTGTGCTCGATGTCGCGGTGACCCCCGATGGGCGGTACGCGGTGGTGTGCAACACCGATGCGAGCACGGTCTCGGTGATCGACCTGGCGACGGATACGGAGGTCGCGAATCTCTCGACGCCGACGCGGCCCTCGAAGGTCGTGATCAGCCCGGACAGCTCGACGGCTTATGTGCTCACCGTCGCGGGCGTCGATCAGATCTACTTCATCAACATCGCGGGCGCGGCCAGCAGCATCATCACCAGCATCCCATCGGGTCAGACCGGGTCGGCGCAGGGGTATCCGTACACCGAGATCAGCGGTATCTCGCTCTCGCCGGACGGCTCGATCCTCGCCGTCGCGGTGAGCTTCGATGACATCGTGCGGCTGATCGATACGGCGACGCGGACGGTGATCACCGATGTCGTCGTCGGTGATTTCCCGATGCGGGTGACATTCTCGCCCGCGGGTGACCGGGCGTATGTGTCCAACGCGTTCAGCGACAACATCTCGGTTGTCAACATCAACGGCGCATCATCTTCGACGATCGCGACGACGAGCACGCTCGATTTCCCCCTCGCGATGGCGAGCGATGAGACCGGGCGGTACATCTACTGCACGAACAGCGGGAACAACCCGGGCCTGTATGTGCTCGACTCGCTCACCAACGACTTCGTGGCGTTCATCAACCTGGGCCCGTCGAACGGCCGCGGCCGCGAGCTGCACTACTCGCCGGTTGATGATCGCGTGTACATCGCGGGGTCGGACACCAACGGCGGGCAGCTGTGGACCGTGCTCGCCGCGGGCACAGCGACCGAGCTGCTGGATACCTGCTTGATCGCGGGGTCGCCGGCGGGGCTGGCGGTGAGCGAACAGCTCGGCCTCGCGGTGACGACGCAGCCGGTGCCGGACGGTGTGGACCTGACCACCGTCCGGGCGGGGGATGGTTGCCCGCCGTGCGCGGCGGACTTCGACCAGTCCGGGGGCGTTGATGGCGACGACATCGGCGCCTTCTTCGCGGCCTGGCAGTCGGGGGCGGCGTGCGGCGATGTTGATGGGTCGGGGGGCGTCGATGGCGACGACATCGGGTTCTTCTTCGTCCGCTGGGAGGCGGGCGGCTGCTGAACAACGCCCGATAACCGGCCGGATGACATGGCCGGAGTGGGCGATTTGGACCCGAATTCGTGGATACACCAGCCGCGCCGGGCCTTGTGCCCGGCGCGGCTTTGTTGTCGCCGCGGCGGGGTCGGGGTCGAGAATTCCTCCGCCTGTCCTGAGAAGCGGTCTTGCAAGCGGCGGGCGGGGCAGTATCGTGGGGTGTCCGCGGCGGGCGAGCGGGTGGGGGATGGTGCAACCGCTCATTGATCGCCGAGGTCGCGATTTGGGGCCGTCTCCGGTTGATTCAGGCCGGAGGGCGCGTTTGTCCATAGCTCCGGCGTTCTGCCGGACGGGGAGTTTCTCCATGAAGCATCGTCCTTTCATCATCGCCCTGGTTGCCGGTACGGCGATCGGCTGCTCGGCTTCTCACGTGCTGGCGCAGGCGGCGGATCAGCCGCGGCCGATGCACCGGTGGGCGGCGGACAAGTCGCCGACGGGCGCAGCGCCGTTCAATATCCGCTGGGATAAGGAAGGCCTGCCGACCGCGGCGGTGCGTGCATCGCTCGATCGGCTCTATCAGACCGAGGCGTGGGCCGAGCGGAACGCAGCGGTGCGAGCGCTCGAAGCGCGGGTCCGGGGTGTGAAGGTCGATGAGGACGGGTTCCTGGGCGCGCCCGGGTTCATCCGCTCGACGAGCGCCTTCCTGACGGCGCCCTCAAAGAACGATGCGGTGACCGTGGTGGCGGACTTCGTCACGCAGAACGCGGCGATCTTCGGGTTCGACGGCGGCGAGGTGCTCAAGAGCCGCGTGTCGCGTGATTTCGTGACGGCGCACAACGGTGTGCGGCACCTGACCTTCCAGCAGACGGTCAACGGGGTGGACCTGTTCGGCTGCCTGATCCGGACCAACGTGATGCCCGACGGCCGGCTGATCAACATCGGCGGGACGATGATCCCGCCGGTGTCAGCGCTGCCGGCGGTGAAGATCTCGCCGCGTGATGCGATCGTGCTGGCGGCGGCGACGGTGGGTATCGATGTGCGTTCGGACCTGACGCCCGCGGGCGCGGCCGAGGGCGCGAGCCTGAAGCAGACGTGGAACTCGGCGTTCGAATTCCGCGACGACGAGCCGATCGTGAGCGAGCTGGTCGCGTACCCGGTGACGCGTGACGACATCCGCGCCGCGTGGAAGGTCGTGATCCCGCAGCACGGCACGGGGCACACGTACGACGCCCTGGTCGATGCGCAGAGCGGTCAGTTGCTGTGGCGCGAGAACCGCCTGGTGAACGACACGACGCAGCCGATCACATTCCGCGTGTGGCCGAAGGACAGCCCGACCCCCGGTTCGCCGGGCACGCCGACGCCCAGCGGCTTCCAGTTCGCAGAGGTGCCGCGTGATCTGCTGGTGGTGACGCCGGACATGATGCGTCCCTTCTCGCCCAACGGCTGGATCAACGACAACGAGAACGAGACGATCGGCAACAACGTTGCAGCGCATCTCGACCGCGACTCGTCGGCGAACAGCCCCGACCTGCCGCGGCCGAGCGGCCCGGGCCGCGTGTTCGATTTCCCGATCGACATCAACCAGTCGCCGACGCTCTACGGCGACTTCGCCGTGACGCAGATGTTCTACTACTCGAACGTCTTCCACGACCGGCTCTATGAGCTCGGGTTCGACGAGGTCGCCGGCAACTTCCAGACGGACAACTTCGGCCGCGGCGGCATCGGGAACGACGCGGTGCTCGCCGACGGTCAGGACGGCGGCGGCACCAACAACGCGAACTTCTCGACGACGGGCGTCGACGGGTCGACCTCGCGGATGCAGATGTACATCTTCACGGGGCCGAACCCCGACCGCGACGGCACGATCGACGGCGACATCGTGTACCACGAGCTGGGCCACGGCGTCTCGATCCGCCTGCACGGCGGCCTGAGCGGCACGCAGCCGCGGGCGCAGGGCGAGGCGTGGAGCGACTTCTTCGCGCTGACGCTCAACTCCGAGCCGGGCGACGACCCGCGGGCGGTCTACGCGATGGGCGGCTACGCGACGCTGCAGCTGGCGAGCACGTTCTTCGACAACTACTACTTCGGCATCCGCCGCTTCCCCTACTCGACGGACATGAACATCGCGCCGCAGACCTTCGCGGATATCGACACGGCGCAGCAGAACTTCGATGCGTCGATCCCGCGGAGCCCGGTGATCGGCAACACGGCCAACCAGGTGCACAACGCGGGCGAGACCTGGTGCAACACGCTGTGGGACTGCCGCGCCAACCTGATCGATGATCATGGTTATGACGGCAACCAGATCATGCTGCAGCTGGTCGTCGACGGCATGAAGCTGGCCCCGGGCGACCCCAACTTCCTGCAGTCGCGCGATGCGATCCTGCAGGCGGACATGGTGAACAACGCTTCGGCGAACACGGTCTCGCTGTGGCGCGGGTTCGCGAAGCGCGGCATGGGCGCCAGCGCCACCTCGCCGGTGTCGAGCACGACCTCGGGCATCGTCGAAGCGTTCGATATTCCCAACCGCGTGATCTTCGCGCTCAACACGACGCTCCCCGAGTTCCGCGACCCGGGATCGACACTGCCCATCTCGGTCACGATGGAGCCGTTCAACCTCGATATCACGGCCAACACCGCGCGGATGCATGTCTCGATCGACGGCGGCACGCCGACCGTGCTGCCCATGACCGCGGGCGCGAACAACGTCTACACCGCGGTGCTCCCGGGCGCGGCGTGCTTCGAGGACACGCAGTTCTTCTTCACGGTCGAGACCAGCATCGGCACGCAGACCTTCCCCGCGGAGGGCCTGAGCGAGGCGTTCACGATCCAGACCTACACCGGGATCGAGACGACCTTCAACGACACCTTCGAGACCGACCAGGGCTGGACCGTCACGAGCACCGCCACGGATGGTCAGTGGACCCGCGGCGTGCCGGTCAACGGCGGGCGCAACGATCCGCCGGCCGACTTCGACGGCTCGGGCCGGTGCTGGGTGACCGATAACGTCGCCGGCAACTCGGACGTCGACAACGGCTCGACGACGCTGACCTCACCGGTGTTCTCGACACCGATCGGGTACGCCCTCGGCTACGCCTACTGGTTCGACGGCAACCCGAGCGCGGGCGATTCGCTCACCGTGCAGTACAGCGACAACGGCGGCGCCTGGACGACGGTCCGCGAGTACACCACGGCGGCATCGGCGTGGCGGGTGGACGACATCCTCGTCGGCCAGGACCTGCCGCAGTCCAATTCGATGCGCGTGCGGTTCATCGCGACCGACAGCGGCGTGGCGACTGTGGTCGAGGCGGGGCTCGACGCCTTCCGTATCTGGCGTCGGGTGTGCGAGGACACGACCTGCCCGGCCGACTGGGATGGCTCGGGCGGTGTTGATGGCGACGACATCGGGGCGTTCTTCACCGACTGGCAGGCGGGCAACGCCGACATCGACCAGTCGGGCGGCACCGATGGCGACGACATCACCTACTTCTTCGAGCGCTGGCAGGCGGGCTGCTGAGGCCTGCTCATGGCCCGGGGACCCAGGTCCGGGGGCCAAGTCTCGGGTACCCATGACCGGTGCTGACAATTCCTGAGGATGGACCAAGGGCCCGCGGCGACCGCCGCGGGCCCTTTTCCTGGTGTGGGCACCCGTCCAGACCCCGTCTTGCGTGCGAAGGCGGGTCCGATCCCGATTTTTCACCGGACAAACCGCGGTCCTGTGGTAGCTTTGTAGTACCTGGCGCGGCTGTTCGGCCGCGTTTCGCTGTCGCATCGCGGCGACGGCGGTGGGGGAGGTTGTGTGCCGCCGCGGGTGTCTGTCGCCCATGGCGGTCCTCCCAAGGGCGGAGGCCGTAACCCGGTCCCGCCCGGTTCGTGACCGGCCGCGATGCCGGCGTGTGCAAGGAGTCGCGTGCGATGCGTCGTATTCATGCAATGTGCGTTCATGCAGTGTGTGCTGGTCTGGCGATCGGGGCTCTCGCGGGCCCGCTGTGGGCGCAGTCTTCGGTGACGGTGGGACCGACGCTCACCGAAGAGGTGCGCGCGAAGCTGAACATCGAGACGCTCCGCGTGGTGAAGGGCCAGCGGGGCGGGTACGTGCCTCGGAGCGACTGCCCGCAGCTCATGAGCAACACGGCCGCGAGCTTCGAGGGCGGGGCCTATGTCATCCAGGCGGGCTTCTCGCAGAACGAGGTCGCCGCGGCGAGCTTCACGGTCCCGGCCGATCAGTGGCCGCTGCAGATCAAGCAGCTGGAGATGATCTTCGCGACGCAGAACGCGCAGGTCCCGACCGTGACGGAGTACTCGATCCTGGTGTGGGACGGGTATCCCAACAACGGCACGCTGGTGGCGGAGTTCTCCAGCGACGATGTGATCCTGCCGCACCTGCGGATGAACCCGGGGACGAACGGCACCAATCTGCAGATCCAGATCGACCCGACCGATCCGGAGCAGATCTTCGTCTTCAACACGAGCGGGCAGAACGTCTTTACGATCGGCTACCGCATCGACCGGCACAACCAGCAGACGGGGAACCCGTGCCTGACCGCACCGCCGGCGCAGTTCAACGCGTTCCCGGTGACGGACAACGACGGTCTGCAGCGGGCGAGCATGAACTGGTTGTTCGGGCTCAACTGCGGCTCGTTCGGCTGCCCGCCCAACGGCGGCTGGACACGGTTCTCGACGCTCAACGCGCTCTGCCGGCCCAGCGGTGACTGGGTGATGCGGGCGACGTACGACCCGGTGAACTGCCCCGGGGCGACGGGCGCTTGCTGCCTGACCAACGGCAACTGCCTGGTCTTGACCGCGGCGGACTGCGGCGTGGTGGGTGGCTCGTGGGCGGGCGCGAACACGCCCTGCACCGACTTCAACGGCAACGGCACGGCGGATGCGTGCGAGCGTCCCTCGTGCCCGGCAGACTGGGACGGCTCCGGCGGTATCGACGGCGACGACATTCCCGCGTTCTTTGCTGACTGGCAGCAGGGGAACGCGGACATCGATGGTTCGGGCGGAACCGATGGTGACGACATCACCTTCTTCTTCGTCCGATGGGAGGGCGGCTGCTGATAACAGCGGCCGCGACACACACGCGGGAACAAAGCACCCGCGGAGATTGAGAGCGTCCGGGTTCGTTTCCCTCGGGGGCCACAACACGGAGGAACGATTGTCATGAAGATCAGAACTGCTGCGCTCGCGCTGACTCTCAGCGCCGGGGCTGCCCTCGGGCAGACCGGCTTGATCGTCGGTGTCGACGACACCACGGTTCCGTTCTACATCTACAACGACTCCGGTCAGTGGGAAGAGCTGCTGGTCGGATACGAGGCGTGGGGCATGGCGGTGGATCCCGCCAGCTGCACGCTGTATTTCAACAGCGGGAGCACGCTGTACCGGCTGGGCCGCGAGGAGACCGTGCCGACGGAGATCGGCACGATCACGGTCGACGGGTCGACGTCGAGCTTCGTATCGCTGGCGTTCTACAACGGCGTGCTCTACGGCACGAAGAACATCGCTACCGAGGCGGTCTATTCGATCGACACGAGCAACGCTGTCGCGACCATCCTGTACGCCTACCCGAGCGGCGACTTCGACTTCGGCGGGATCGACATCGACCCCGATACCGGCATCATGTACGGCACCAACGACGACTCGACGCCCCAGCGCGGCGTCTTCTCGATCGACTTCGTCGGACAGTCCACGACCTTCATCGCGGATTACCCGGCGGGCGAGACCGATATCGACGGGTTGGCTGTCGGCGGCGGCAAGCTCTACCTCGTCGTTGATCAGGCAGGCGACATCTATCCCTACAACCTCAGCACCAACAGCTACGAGACGCCCTTCGCCAACCCGTTCACGACCAGCGAGGTCTTCTCCGGCGGCGCGTGGGGCCCGTGCTTCCTGGGCGGCGGCGGCTGCCCGGCGTGCGCTGCGGACTACGACCAGTCCGGCGGTGTCGATGGCGATGACATCACCGCCTTCTTCAACGACTGGCAGGCGGGCGCGCCGTGCGGCGATGTGGACGGCTCGGGCGGCGTCGACGGCGACGACATACCGTTCTTCTTTGATCGCTGGCAGGCCGGCGGCTGCAACTGACCATGAACACTGTTGACTCGATTTCGTGACCCACGGGACGCGTCCGGAGACGGCCGCGTCCCGCTTTCGTACACACCACATACACACCCCCCTCTACAATCCCCCCAACAAACACCCCCCACATACACACCCCCACGCACCCTCCGATCCGGAGCTCCGCATCATGAACCGCACCGCGCTCGCCACCGTACTCGGCTCGATCGTCGCGCCCGCCACACTCTCGACAGCCCTGGCCGACGATTCGGCGGTCCTCGATCTCACCGGCGTGGTCCTGCGCAACGCGACGAACCAGTCGCGGAGCAGCGCGCCCGACACCATCGACCCCGCGCCCGCCTACCTCTACGCGTTCAGCGAGAACACCATGGTCCGCGGCACGAGCGGCGCGCTCGCAATCGCCTACCCCAACCCCACACCACTGGCCGACATCCTCGACTCGTTCGAGCCCGGATCCTCCGAGATCCTCTCCGGGTTCGTCGAGAACCCCGCGGGCACGCACCCGTTCGTCGTGATCGACCAGCGGTTCGAGGGGACGCAGGTGATCAGCGGCATTACCGTCACCTTCGCCTTTGATCTCGAGGCCGGTATCGACGCGGCGAACAACACCTACTTCAGCATCACCAACGTCACGCTCAGCCCCGCGTTCCTGGTCGGGTCGATGACCTTTACCAGCGGCACGATGACGGTGACGCGGACGACGCCCCCCTGCCTGGCGGACTGGGACGGCTCGGGCGGTGTGGATGGCGATGACATCGGCACCTTCTTCGCCGACTGGCAGGCCGGCAACGCGGACATCGACGGTTCGGGGGGAACGGATGGGGATGACATCACGTTCTTCTTTGCGCGTTGGCAGGCGGGGTGTTGAGGGGAGAAGGGACAGAGGGACAGAGGGACAAAGGGACAGAGTGGAAGGCACGGAGGCACGAAGGCACAGAGGCACGAAGGGGGGAGGCACCTGGCGGTGTGGGTGATCGCTACGTGACCACGTGACCACGTGCCATCATCACCATTCCGAAACTCCCCCAGTTCCCCTTCCCGAATCCCCCAAGGCGTGGTAGGCTGCGGCGTCTCCGGTGGGGCGTGGCCTGGTGCGATTCGCACCGGGCGTGCGTGTCGCACCACGATCGCCGTCCGGAGCAGTTGCCGCAGCAGCACGACCAATCCCGGTCCGTCAGCGTGCGGGGTACGCGTCCGGCGACCGCCCGGGCGATTGAGGAGATAGATCATGAAGCGTTTCGCCGCAGCACTTTCTGTCGCGCTGTGCGCCGGGGCCGCCTTCGGGCAGACCGGCCTGATCATCGCTGTCGATGACAGCACCGTCCCGATCTACATCTACAACGAGTCGGGCCAGTGGCAGCCGCTGCTGACCGGCTACGCGCCCTGGGGGGCCGCCGTCGATCCCGCCACCTGCACGCTCTACTTCAACGCCGGAGGCTCGCTCTACCGCTACAGCCGCGAGGATGCCGACGCCACGCTGATCGGCACGTTGACGTACAACAGCTCGACGACCAACGTGGTCTCGCTCGCGTTCTACAACGGCATCCTGTACGGCACGAAGAACATCGCGACCGAGGCCGTGTATTCGATCAACACCGCGACCGCGGAGATGACGCTCGTCTACGCCTACCCCGCGGCGGACTTCGACTTCGGCGGGCTCGATATCGACCCCGACACCGGCATCATGTACGGCACCAACGATGATGCCACACCGCTGGGCACAGGCATCTATTCGTTCGATCTGGAGAACCAGAGCACCTCCTTCGTCGCGCCCTACCCGACCGAAGCGCAGCTCCCCGGCAACGGCAACGACATCGACGGCCTCGCCGCGGGCGGCGGCAAGCTCTGGCTGGCGATCGACAACGCCGGCGGCATCGGTGTGTACGACATCGCCACCGGGCAGTACGAAGCGCCGCTGACGAATCCCTACACCACCAGCGAGGTCTTCGCCGCGGCGGCGTGGGGCCCGTGCTTCTTCGGCGGCGGCGGGTGCGCACC